>JAKEFM010000181.1 GCA_022616055.1 Planctomycetota bacterium | reverse complement strand
CTAGACGCGCTTCCATCGCACGCCCTGCGGCGTGTCCTCGAGGACGACCCCGCCCTCGCGGAGGCGGTGGCGGATCTCGTCGGCCTTCTTGAAGTCGCGCGACTTGCGGGCGGCCTCGCGGTCGGCGATCGCCTTCTCCACGTCGGCGTCGAGAGGCGGGGCCTCGAACTCGAGGACGCCGAGGATCGAGTCGGCGGAGCGCAGGAGGTCGAGGACCTTCGCGGCGCCGGCGCGGTCGAGGCGGCGCTCGTAGACCTCCCCCGCGAGGTCGAAGAGGGCGGCCAGGGCCTCGGAGACATTGAGGTCGTCGTCGATCGCGGCGTCGAAGCGCGAGCGTGCCTTCGCCGCGAGCGTCTCGCCCTCGGCCTCGCCCGCGGCAGCGCCGCTCCCCGCCGACCCTGTCTGGATCGCCTGGCGCAGGTGGGAGACGAGGTTGTCGAGGCGGCCGAGGGAGGCGGCCGCGTCCTTCATGCCGTCCCAGGTGAAGTTCAGGGGCTGGCGGTAGTGGACGCGGACGAGCGCGTAGCGCAGCTGGCGCCCGTTGAAGCCGCGCGAGAGGACGTCCCCCGGGAGGATCACGTTGCCGAGGGACTTCGACATCTTCCCGCCCTCGACGAGGAGGAACTTCGAGTGGAGCCAGAAGCGGACGAAGGGCTTCCCCGTGAACCCCTCGGACTGCGCGATCTCGCACTCGTGGTGCGGGAAGATGTTGTCCTCCCCCCCCGTGTGGATGTCGAGGGTGTCGCCGAGGTACTTCCGCGACATCGCCGAGCACTCGACGTGCCAGCCGGGGAAGCCGTGGGGGCCGAGGCGGGAGGGCCACTTCATCACGTGGGCGGGGTCGGACTTCCACAGGGCGAAGTCGGCCGGATGGCGCTTCTCGGGGTTGCGCTCGAGGCGCGCCCCCGCCTCGAGGTCCTCGAGGCGGTTGCCCGAGAGCCGGCCGTATCCCGGGAAGGAGGTGACGTCGAAGTAGACGTTCTCGCCGACCGCGTAGGCGTGGCGCTTCGCGAGGAGGCCCTCGACGATCTCGAGCATCTCGGGGATGTGGTCGGTCGCCTTCGGGTAGTGGAGGGCCGGGCGCACGGCGAGGGTCTTCAGGTCGCGGAAGAAGAGGTCCGCGATCTCCCGGGTGATCGTCCAGGGGTCGACCCCCCGCTCCCGCGCCGCCTTCTGGACCTTGTCCTCGCCGCTCTCCTCCGCCTCGAGAGTCAGGTGGCCGACGTCGGTCAGGTTCATCACCTGGAGCACGCGGTGGCCGCGGGCCTCGAGGGTCCGCCGCAGGAGGTCGGCGAAGAGGAAGGTGCGGTAGTTCCCGATCGAGGGGGGCTGGTAGACGGTCGGCCCGCAGTTGTACATGCGGACCTCGCCGGCTCGCTGCGGGACGAACTCCTCCAGGCGGCGGCCGAGGGTGTTGAAGAGTCGCAGGGTCAAGGCCGGCGCGATGCTATCGAAGCGCCGGAGGCGGGCGAATAAAGTCCCCCCCCGCCGCATGTCCTCCTCCCGCCCCTCCCGTCCGGCCCGCCTCCAGGCCGGGCTCGACCGCTTCCGCATCGAGCGCGAGATCGGCGCGGGCGCGACGGGGACGGTCCACCTCGCGGTGGCGCGCTCGCGGATGGGCTCGGTGAAGCCGGGGGCGAGGGTCGCGGTGAAGTTCCTCCGCCAGGACCTTACGGGGGACGAGCGCGCGAGGAAGCGCTTCCTCCGGGAGGCGCGGGCGGGCCTGCGCGTGCGCCATCCCAACCTCGTCCGGATCCACGCCGTCGAGGAGGCGACCATGCTCGGCCAGCGGGTGCTCTACCTCGTGATGGACCTCGTCGAGGGAGAGACGCTGCGCCGCCACCTCGAGCGGCACGGGCACCTCGCCGAGGGTCTCGTGCGCAGCGTCGGCGCCCAGGTCGGGCGGGCGCTCGCGGCGCTCCACGGCGCGGGCCTCGTCCACCTCGACGTGAAGCCCGAGAACGTGACCCTGACGCCCGACGGCCGGGCGGTCCTGATGGACCTCGGGTTCGCCCGGCTCTTCCGCGTCGCGAGCGAGACGGAGGACTCGACGCTGTTCGGGGGGTCCCTCGCCTACGCCGCCCCGGAGCGGCTGCGGGGGCGCCCGGCCGACCCGCGCGCGGACCTCTACTCCTTCGGGGTCTCCCTCTACGAACTCGCCTCCGGCCAGCGCCCCTTCCCCGGATCCGACCTCGCCTCGGTCCTGCAGGGCCACCTCGAGAAGAAGCCCCCGCCGCCGAGCGACGTGCTCCCCCGCATCTCCCCCTTCCTCGACCGGCTCGTCCTCTGGTGCCTCGAGAAGACCCCCGCCTCCCGGCCGGGCGAGGCGCGCCTCCTCGCCGCGATCCTCGAGCAGGGGGAGGAGTCCCCCTGGTGGCAGAAGATCTCCGCCCTCGCCCCCGAGCGCGCGAAGGTCGAGGCGCGGATGGCGCCGCGGGGCCGGCACCTCGTCCCCTTCCACGGGCGCGCCCGGGAGGTGGACGTCCTCCTCGGCGAGTTCGAGCGCGTGGGCCGGCGCCAGTTCCGCGCCGCGCTCGTCCAGGGGCCGGCCGGGATCGGGAAGAGCCGACTCGTCGAGGAGTTCGCCTCCCGGGTCGCCGGGTCGACGGGGATCGGCCCCTCCCCCGCCGCGAAGAAGCCCGTCCTCCTCGCGCGCTACCTCTACGGGCGCTGCCCGCGGGTCGAGGAGCCGCTCCCCTGCGCCCCGTTCCTCGCCATGGTCGAGCGCTACCTCGGCCTTCCCCGCGGGGTGAAGCCGAGCGAGGCGGGGGCCCGCCGGCTGCGCGCGATCCTCCCCGAGGAGAGCGCCGCGGCGATCCTCGCGGCCCTCCGCGGGGAGAAGAGGGCGGGGGAACCGCTCCCTCGCGCCTGTGCCCGGTTCCTCGACCGGCTCGCGCGGCAGGTCCGTCTCGTCGCCTGCGTCGACGACCTCGAGGTCGCCGACCCGGGGACGCTGCGGACGGTCGGTCTCCTTCTCGAGGAGGAGACCGCGCCGATGCTCCTCCTCCTCGCCCGGCGTCCGCCCGGCGGAGGCCCCGACCGCCTCCCGATCTCCCCGGCGGCCCGCGGAAAGGCGACGACGATCTCGCTCGAGCCCCTCCCCGCGGAGGAGATCGGGAAGATCGTCGAGCGCCTCTTCCATCCCCGCGCCCCCCGCGAGGAGCTCGCGCGCGCCCTCTTCGAGCGCAGCCGCGGGCAGCCGGGCTTCCTCGCGGAGATCCTGCGCGGCCTCGTCGGGAAGGGGATGGTCGAGACCCGCGAGGGGCTCCTCCTCCCCACGGTCCCCCCGGCCGCGATCCCCTACCCCGCCTCGCTCGAGGAGATGGTCGCCGCGCAGCTCGCCGGGCTCTCCCCCGAGGAGCGGCTCTGGCTCGAGCGGGCCGCCGTCGCGGGGACGCGCTTCGAGGCACCCCTCCTCGCGCGCGCCTTCGACGCGGAGACGCTCCCCGTCCTCCAGGTCTTCTCGCGCCTCGAGCATCCCCGCGGCCTCGTCCTCTCGGCCGCGGCCGGATTCCGATTCGCCCGCCCCCTCCTGCGGGAAGTCCTCTACGGCTCGATGGCCGACGTCGAGCGCCGGGAGATCCACCGCCGGCTCGCCATCGCGATCGAGCGTTCGAGGGGGAAGGGGAAGATCGGGGAAGGGGAGGCCCTCGCCATCGGGCGGCACGCGTCCCGGGGCGGCGACGACCGCCGGGCGCTGCGCTACCTCCCCGATCTCGTCGAGTCCGCCCTCCGGCAGGCCCTCTTCGAGCGGGCTCGGAACCTCGCGCGCACGGCGATCGACCACCTGAACCGCTTCCCCCGGACCGGCCTCTTCCTCGAGCAGCGGACCGACCTCCTCCTCGCCCTCGCGGCGTCCGAGGGGAGGCTCGGGAGCCGGGAGGAGGAGCGGAACGCCACGGAGAAGGCCGCCCGCATCGCGCAGTTCCTCGGCGACCGCGTCCGGCTCGCGCGCGCCCTCCTCGGGCTCGGGCGCTACGCCCACGCGACCTCGAAGTACCTCGCGGCGCTCGGCTTCCTCGGCCAGGCGGCGCGGGTCTTCGGTTCCCTCGGGGAGCGGCGCGGCGAGGCGGAGGCCGAGCTGATGCGGTCGGCCGTCTTCTCCTACCTCGGGCAGCACGAGGAGGCGCTCGCCGCGGCGAAGCGCGCGGGGGCGCTCGCCGCCGACCGCGAGCTGCGCGCGCGCGTCGCCCTCGCCCGGGGCCGGACCCAGGCCAACCTCGAGCGGCCGATCGAGGCGCTGCGGGAGCTCGGCTCCGCCGAGGCGGAGTTCCGCCGCGCGCGCGAGGAGGTCTTCCGCGCGATGGCCCTCTTCGACCTCGCGCGCGTGAACACGGAGATCGGCGCCTACCCCCTCGCCCGCGAGCAGGCGGGCGAGGCGGTCGAGATGACCCGGCGGACGGGGGACCGCCGCTTCCGCGCCTCGGCCGAGAGCCTCCTCGGCGAGATCCTCGTGCGGACCGGCCGGTTCGAGGAGGCCGCGGGGCGCCTCCAGTCCGCCCTCGACTCCTCGACGGAGACGGGGGACCGGTTCACGGAGGCCCACACCCGCATCCACCTCGCCGGGCTCCACCTCGAGGAGCGCTTCCCCCGGGCCGACCTCGAGCGCGCCCGCCGGGAGGCCGAGCTGTCGATCGCGGCGGCGCAGGACCTCGACCTCCCCTCGATCCTCGCCCTCGCCCGGGCCGTCCGCGCCCGGGTCTTCCGCCGCTCCGGGGACCTCCCGGAGTCCCTCGCCGCCTCCCGCGGCGCGCTCGCCGTCCTCCGCCACGCGCGCGTCCCGGCGCGGCGGCGGATCGTCGTCTGCTTCACGCACCACAAGGTGCTCCGCGCCATGGGCGAGGACGGGCTCCGCTACCTCGCCCGGGCGGTCCGCCTCGTCCGCGCGCGCGCGGGACGGATCACGGTCCCTCGCCTTCGGGAGACCTATCTCCGGGAGGAGCGGACCGCGCGGCGGGTCCTGCGCGCGTGGCGGGAAACCGGGAAGATCCTCGCGCCTGGAACCCGGCGAGTCTCCCCGTCGTTTCTCCCTTCTCCCCCTCCCCGGACCCCCTCGTAGCCGGAGATCCCCATGCCCCGGACCCCTCCCTTCGTCCTCCTCGTCCTCCTCGCCGCCGGCTGCACCTCCCGGCCCCATCACCGGCAGAACTTCGCCTTCGGCATCGAGCCCTTCGTCGGGCTGCGGGGGCCGTCGGGGCCGACCGGGATGGACATCGAGCTCTTCCCTCCGGCGGCCTACGCGAACGTCTTCCGGCTCGTCTCCGCCAACATCTCGGCGGACCTCGTCGAGCTCTACGTCTTCCCGGTCTGCGCCGGCTGGCGGATCGGGCCGGGGGTCGAGCCCCAGCCGCGGCGCGAGGAGCCGCCCCCCCCGCCGAAGGAGAAGCGCAAGGAGAAGGAGGAGCCGCAGGAGAAGCCCGTCGACGCCTGACCTGCGGACGAGGCGGGAGTCCGGGCTATAAGATCCCCGTATGGACCTCCCCGACCGAATCGCGATGGACCCCGCTGTCCGGGGCGGCGCCCCGGTCGTCGCCGGGACGAGGATCCCCGTCCACGCCATTGTGGAACTGGCCGCCGCCGGGAAGCGCTTCGAGGAGATTCGCCGCGACTTCTACCCCTCGCTCGTCGAGGAGGACATCCGAGCCTGCCTCGAGTACGCGGCGAGGGTCCTGAAGGACGAAGATCTCCACGCCGCCTAGGCTCCTCGTCGACGAGGACGTCTACGAGATCACCGTCCGTCGACTCCTCGACGGTGGCTTCGATGTCGCGAGGATTCGAGCGATCCTGGCTGCCGGGGCTCCCGACGACCGCGTCTGGGCTGCCTGTCGGGAGAGCGGGCGCGTGCTCGTCACCCGCGACCGCGGGTTCTCGATCCGGGTCGTCGCGGCGAAGTCCCCGGTGCCTGCCGTCGTCCTCCTGCGCCTCCGCCCGGAAACCGAGATGGCCGTGTCTCGCCAGGCGGAGCGGCTCCTTCGAGATCATCCGGGGCCGTGGACCGACTTCGTTGCATCGGTCTCCACCGCCGGGTACCGGATCCGGCGGAGGTAACGGGGGAACGCCCTCTTCGGCGGGGCGAGGGGCGAGAGGGGCAGGAAGGGTGGACCCTCTCGGCGGGGTCCTCAACCGCGCAGGACTTTCGCGGCGACGAATCCCACGAGGAGGAGGCCGGCGAGGACGAGCGGGCTCCGGTCGCTCCCGTAGGAGATCACGGGGAAATGGTTGCTCACCATGAGGAACACGAGAGGCACGGCGAGGTAGGTGTTGTGCGTGGTGCGTCCCGGACCCGGCGCCGGGGCGGGGTCCGGGGCCCTCCCCTCCCGGAGCGCCGCGATCCTGCGCCGCTGGGCCGGGAGGATCCGCAGCCACACGTTCGCCGCCATGATCGTCCCGATCAGCGCCCCGACGTGGAGGAAGGCCGAACGGTCGCTCTGCACCTGCCGCAGCCCCAGGTGGGCGAGCGGGAGGGCCGCGAGCGCGATCGCGCCGAGGAGGAGAGGGCGCTCGACGAGCGAGGTTCGCGCGAGCCGGTCGTAGACGCGCCAGGCGAGGACGATCGCGCCGATCCCGGCGGCCGCGCCGAGCGCGTAGTCCTGGTCGGGCTCGACGAGGAGCCCTCCCATGTAATAGGTGAGGGCGAGGATCGCCGCCCCGGTCAACCAGGTCGACGCGGCCTCCCACTTGAACCAGAGGAGGGGGGAGGGGAGCCGCGCCGGCGCGCCCTCCTTCCCGAGGACGAAGAAGCCGCCCCCGTGGACCATCCAGACCGCCTCGCGCCCTCCCTCCCCCGCGGGCTTCATCCTCCGCTCGAGCCGCACGAAGAGGTAGGTCTGCCCGATCCAGAGGATCGCCGAGAAGACATGCGCCCAGCGAAGGAGCGCCTCGAGCCACTCCCGCAGGTCGCGCGCGGTCATCGCGCGCCTCCAGAGAGGTGCCAGGCCGGCCCGCGCGCCTTCCTCAACTTCCCCGGTAGGTGGCGTAGCCGAACGGACTCAGGAGGAGTGGCACGTGGTGGCCCTCCTCCGGGCGGCGCACCTCGAAGACGACCTCCACCTCGGGATAGAAGGCCTCGACGCCGAGTCCCGCGAAGTAGGGCCCGACGTCGAAGCGGATCCGGAAGACGCCCGCGACGAGCGTCCGTCCCCCCTCGAGTCCGGCGAGGCGGCCCCCGGCGTCCGTCTTCCCCTCCCCCCACGCCGTCCACTTCCCCCCTTCCTCCCGCCGGGCGAGCGCGACCTGGACTCCCGCCGCCGGCCGGCCGCGCGCCGTGTCGAGGACATGCGTCGAGATCCCCATCTTTCCCGGGCGGCGCTAGGCGCCCCCTCCCGCGGCTCGCCGCCGCCCCTCGAGGATCCGGAGGAAGGAACGGGTCCGCATCTCCTCGAGGCGGAGCCCGGTCCTCGCCGTCGCCTCCGCCTGCGACAGCGCGCCGCAGCCCGTCGCGCGCAGGAAGAAGTTGAGGAGCGCCTGGCCGGTCGCCGCGTCGTCGAACATGTCCCCGACGAGCGTAGCCTGGGCCGCCCGCTCAACGAAGGCCTTGAGCCGCGCGGCGGCGGTCTCGAGCCCCTCGAGGAAGAAGGCGAAGACCGCGGCGTGGCGGACGGGGAGCTGCGCCGGGTGGAGGTCCCAGCCCTGGTAGAAGCCCTGCCGCAGGGAGTGGCGGATGTGCCCGTACGAGAGCCTCCACGCGGAGAGGACGGCCTCCCGGTTCTCCCTCCGCTGCGCCTCCGTCAGCCCTCGCCCCCCGGCCGGGTGCGGCCCGACGGGGATCACGTTCGTCGCCCCGTCGGAGAGGAACACGCCCCGGCCGGCGAGCGCCGCCAGCATCCCGTTCCTCGCGAAGTCGCACACGGGGTGATCCATCCCCTGGTGCGCGGCCGTGATCCCGCTCGCCGCCGTGTAGTCGTAGACCCCGAAGTGCGCCCCCCGGCACCGGCCGCGGGCGGCCTCGAGGAGGCGCCCCAGCGGCGAGCGCCCGTCGGGGCCGACGATCGCCT
Source organism: Planctomycetota bacterium (assembly GCA_022616055.1). Lineage (GTDB taxonomy): Bacteria > Planctomycetota > UBA1135 > UBA1135 > JAKEFM01 > JAKEFM01. The sequence continues at coordinate 7,420 of JAKEFM010000181.1, read as the reverse complement.
GCGGCGTCTCCACCATCAGCTCGACCGGGATCGAGCCCGACGGGAGCCCCAAGCGGGACTCGAGGACATCGAGGAGATCGGCGAGCGCCCCGGCCTGCTCGGGGATCGTCACCTTCGGCAGGGTGACGACGAACCCGGGAGGGAGCCGCCCGCCCGTCGCCCCGGTGAGCGCCGTCACGAAGAGGTCGAGAGTCCGCGCCGCGCGCGGCGCGAGCGCCTCGGTGAAAGCCTTGACCCGGATGCCGACGAAGGGAGGCAGGGAGCCCGCCTCCATCCCGCGCGCGACCTCGAGCGCCGTGCGCGCGGCCTCGCCGTCCTCCTCCGGATCCGGCCGGTTCCCGAAGCCGTCCTCGAAGTCGATCCGGAAGTCCTCGACGGGCTCCCGCTCGAGCTTCTCGACGACGCGCGAATAGAGGGCCTCCGCGGGAACCCTCTCGGAGAACGCGAGCGCGCGGGCGAGCGCTTTTGCGTCCGGCGCGACCTCCCGGAGGATGCCCCGCCCGGACTCCCCCATCCGGATCGCCGCGTCCGCGCGGTAGAGGTGGGCGCCGCCGTAGACCGTGTGGACGGGCTGGCGCTCTTCGCGCTCTCCCGGATAGGCGCGGGAGAAGGCCCGGTTCGCCTCTGCGAGCCGCTCGAGGAGGGGCCCCGTCGTCTCGGAGGGGAGGGAGGTCTTCATCGGGCCGATCGCGCGCCGGGGGCGAGCGAACCGCACCCCTCCGGCGGGATCTCCCGGAGCCGCTCGCTCGCCGGCCGCACGAACGGGAAAGATGCGGCCGGAGCGCCCCTTGGACAAGCGCTTGCCCTCCCCATGAAGGGGCCCGGCGGAACGATCGAGCCGGGGCCCGATTGCCCGGTCGGGCCGTCGCTTGAGTCGGCCGGGCCCGCCCCCGAGCCCGACGCAGGACGGCCGCCTGGCCTGGGTACCGGCGAGAACCGGGGGAGAGGGAGGCCCCCGGGTCGCGCTCCCCCCGTCGCGGGAAGGAGCAGGTGCATCCTTGCACGGCATCCATGCAACTTGTACCCTCCGGCCGGTGATCGCCTCCTTCGGGGACCCCGCGACCGAGGCCCTGTACCACGGAACCGCGGATCGCCGGACGAGGCACTTCCCCCGCGACGTCGTGAGAACCGCGCTGCGCAAGCTCGACATGCTCGAAGCCGCCTCGGCGCTGGGAGACCTGCGGGTTCCTCCCGGGAATCGGCTCGAGGCCCTGAGGGGAGACCTCAAGGGCCTCCATTCCATCCGCGTGAACGAGCAGTGGCGGATCGTGTTCCGCTGGGGCACCCAGGGGCCGGCGGACGTCCGGTTGACCGACTACCACTAGGGACGCCGACCATGCTTCCCAAGCACCGCATCCCCTCGCATCCGGGCGAGATCCTCCTCGAGGACTTCCTGAGACCGCTCGCCGTGACCCAGCTCGAGTTCGCCGAGCACATCGGGGTCCCGCTCCAGAGGGTGAACGAGATCGTGCGCGGAAGGCGCGGGGTGAGCCCCGAGACCGCCTGGTTCTTCGCCGGCGCTCTGGGGACGACGCCGGAGTTCTGGATCAACCTGCAGGCGGCCTACGACCTCGCGGTCAGTCGGCCGTCTCGACCCGTGCGGCGCCTGCGCCGGACGGGGTGAGCCGGCCGCCCCCCCCCCCGCCCCCCGCGGCGGCGGGCTGGGTCGCTCCCTCCGTGACCGCGTCGTCGACGGTCGCGCGATTCTCCTCCCGCGGCACGAGAGTCCCCCGACCTACATCGTCACAAGGCGGCGCTTTCGGAGGATCGCCGCGTCCGCCCCTAGACGGGGATGCTTCGCCCCGAGGCCGGCCTGCGCCCGATTCGCCTGCACCGCGTCGACGCCGGCGAGGCGCGGGACGAGGTGCGCGGGGTCAATACGCCTAGCGCGGAAGTGCCGGTTCTGTCCCGCCCGCCCGACCACGGGCGGAAGGCCGCCGCGACTTGCCTGCGCCGCCATCACGAGGGCGTGGGGCGAGGGAGCACGAGGAACATCGAGGACCTCTTCGTCCGAGCGCCGGAGGGTCTCACCCCTCCTGCAGGAGCCTCTCGAGGCGGAGGCGCGTGATCGCGCGCTGCTCGCGCGCGGCAAGGTCGAGCTCGACGTCGGGGCTGTTGCGCAGTCGTTCCCGGAGGAGCCCCAGGATCCGCGCCGCGTCCTTGCCAGCCGCACAGACGAGGAAGACGTGGCCGAAGCGCTCCTCGTACGAGCGGTTGCCCCGCTCGATCGCATCGAGGATCTCCTCGGATGCCGAATCGAGCCCCGCCTGCTCCCGGGAAGACCACTCCCCCGCCCGCCCGAAGCGCTCCCGCAACCGAGCCCGGTCGCCGATCCTCGGGTGGCCGGCGAACGCCTCGAGCCAGTCCGCGGCGCCGAGGTCCGAGGCGACCTCCTCGGCCGCGCGGAGGAGCGCGGCGGAGTCGGGGAAGGGGCGGCGCGTTTCCATCGCCTCCGCCCAGCGCCGGGAGGCGCAGCAGCGAAGGAATTCCTCTCGCGCCGCCTCCCCTGCGAGCCCGTTCAGCCGCTCGAGGCCGCCGCTCACCCCCGCACCCCGAACACGCGGAAGCGCGCGACGCCGCCGTCGGGGAAGACGTTCAACCGGACGAGCGTCGAGGCCTCCCGGTCCTCCCGCTCGAAGACGTGGCGCTTGTCGGCATCGAGCTTCGTCTCGGGGAGGATCTCCCTCCAGCGGGCTTCGGCCAGGACCCGGGGATCGATCTCCTTCCCCTCGACGTCGGCCGCCTGGACGGAGCAGCGGTCGGGGTAGTTCCCCTTGAAGTGGCTCGTGTCGACCTCGATCCGGCGCACGCGGCCGCGGGCGCCGAGCCGGACGACGGCCCAGTCGAACCCCGGCCCGCGGCGCCGTTTCGTCTCCCACCCCTCCCCCATGTTCCGGGCCGGGCCGGGGAGGAGGAGGTTGGAGGCCGCGCCGAAGAACATGTCGCTCGAGGCGACGACGGTCCCGCCGTTCTCGAGCGCGGCGAGGTCGAGGATCGAGCCCGCCGGCAGCCGGCTCCAGTCGGGGACCACGGTCCCGTGGACCCGCATTCGGGCGACGCCGCCGTCGGGGTAGATGTTCAGCCGCACGTGGGTCACCCGATGCCCCTCGCGCACGGAGAAGATGTTCTGTCGTCCCGGCCCGAGCGGCGAGCGGGGGACGATCTCCGTCCAGGCCCCGCTCGAGGCGAGCGCCTCGGCGCTCGCTCCCTCCCCGGCCGCGCAGGCCTCGAGCGAGGCGTGGGAGGGGTGGTTCCCGAGGAAGTGGTTCGTGTCGACGTCGACCGCGCGCACGATCCCCGGGAGCCCGAGGCGCACGATGCACCAGTCGTGCCCCGGCCCCCGCCGCCGGCGCGTCTCCCAGCCGTCCATCCACTTGCCGCGGTCCGTGTACTTCTCCGGTTCGAAGTCGCCGCGGCCCGGCTTGAGGAGGCTCTCCTTCGGGGCGAAGAACTCGTCGCTCGCGAGGAGGGCCTTCCCGCCGAGGCGCTCGGCGGCGAGGTCGACGAGCCGGGCGAGGTCCGCGTCCGAGGGAGGGTCGACCATCCGTCGCAAGGTACGTCCTCGCGGATCACGCGGCGAGGAGGTCGAGCAGCCAGCGCCGCAGGAGGTTCCCCGTGACGGCGCGCCGGTAGGCCTCCGTCGAGCGGACGTCGTCGATGGGCCGGACCTCGGAGGCGGCGCTCGCCGCCGCCTCCTCGGCGAGAGAGGGATCGAGCCGGCGTCCCGCGAGGACCCGCTCGGTCCGGGGGAGGCGGATCGGAACCGGCGCGACGGCGCCCGCGGCGATCCGGACGGACGAGATCCGTCCCTCTTCGAGCCGGACAGCGCCGGCGATCACGACCTTCGAGATCGCCTGGGCGGCGCGCGTGCCGACCTTCCGGAACCAGAGGCGCTCTCCGGCCGGGACCGGGACGAGGATCCGGGTGAGGATCTCGTCTGCCGCGAGCGCCGTCTTCCGATAGCCGAGGAAGAACTCGCGGACCGGGACGCGCCGGGTCCCCCCGCGCGAGGCGCACTCGACCTCGGCGTCGAGCGCGAGGAGGACCGGCAGGGCGTCCCCGGCCGGCGAGGCGTTCGCGAGGTTGCCGCCGAGGGTGCCGCGGTTCTGGATCTGGACGCCGCCGATCGTCGCGGAGGCCTCGACGAGGGAGGGGAGGTGGGCGCGGACGAGGGGATCCCGCTGGAGGTCGGTGTAGGTCTCGAGCGCCCCGATCGAGAGGAGATCCCCCTCGCGCCGGATGCCGCGCAGCTCCCGCAATCTCCAGATGTCGAGGAGGGTCGAAGCGCGGAAGGAGCCCGCCTGCACCTCGACCATGACGTCGGTCCCGCCGGCGACGATCCGCAGGCCGGGGTCCCGGGCCGCGAGTGCGTCGAGGGCCCCTCCCAGGTCGCGCGGCACGAGGGCGCGAGGGGTCGTCATCCCTTTCCGGCCGCCGCCAGGACCGCCTCGAGGATCTTCGAGTAGCCGGTGCAGCGGCAGAGGTTTCCCGCGAGCGCCCGGCGGACCTCGTCGAGGGAAGGCCCGGACTTCTCGCGGAGGAGGGCGACCGAGGCGAGGAGGATCCCCGGCGTGCAGATGCCGCACTGCGCGGCGCCAAGGTCGACGAAGGCCCGCTGCAGCGGCGTGAGGGCGCCTCCCACAGCCAGCCCCTCGACCGTCGTCACGGACTCCCCCTCGACCTGGCAGACCGGGACGAGGCAGGAGTTGACGACGCGGTCGCCGAGGAGGACGGAGCACGCGCCGCACTCCCCCTCCCCGCACCCCTCCTTCGTCCCGGTGAAGCCGAGGTCGAGGCGGAGGGCGTCGAGGAGAGGACGGGCGGAGGTCTCGACCTCGACCGGGCGGCCGTTCAGCAGGAACCGCGTCACGGGCGGGAGGCCTCGAGGGCCCGCAGGACGCGCTCGGGCGTCAGAGGGATCTCCGGGACGATCGTCCCGATCGCGTCGGCCACGGCGGAGGCGACCGCCGGCGCGGGCCCGTCGATCGGCAGCTCCCCGATCCCCTTCGCGCCGAACGGCCCGTGGGGATAGGGCTTCTCGACCAGGACCGTCTCGATCGGCGGGACGTCGAGGCTCGTCGGGATGATCGCCGTCGCGAGGCGGTCCTGGAGGAGGCGGCCGCGGTCGAAGGTGATCTCCTCGATCGTCCCCCACCCGATCCCCTGGACGGCGCCCCCCTCGACCTGCCCCGCGACGAGGGTCGGGTGGATCGCCTTCCCGGCGTCGATCGCGGCGACGAACCGCGTCACCTCGACCTCCCCGGTGTCGGGATCGACGTCGACCTCGGCGACGTTGCAACCCCAGCCGAAGACCGGGTAGGCGTCGCCCGTGTAGGTCCCCTCGTCGAACCGGACGCCGGCGGGACTCTCGTAGACATGCTCGACGCGAAGGGGGCCCTGCTCCCGGAACCGCGCGGAGGCGACGGCCCGGAGATCCTCCCGGGGGAGCGCCCGCTCCTCCGCGTACCGGAGCAGCGCCTCGCGCAGATCGCGCGCGGCCCTGGCGACCACGCTGCCGACGACCATGCAGGTCCGCGAGGCGACGGTGGGACCGGAGTCCGGGACGAGGGAGGTGTCGGGCTCCTCGAGGGAGACCTCCTCCAGGCCGACGCCGAGGGCGTCGGCCGCGATCTGCGAGAAGATCGTGGCGGTCCCCTGGCCGATCTCCGTCGAGGCCGCGCAGACGCGGAAGGTCCCGTCGAGCGCCTCGACCGCGGCGCGGCCCTTGAGTCGCTCCTCCCCGCTGCCGGTGAACCCCGCTCCGTGGAGGAAGAGGGAGACGCCGACGCCGCGCCGCCGAGGCGGGCGGGGGGGTGGGCTCGGCCGCGACCGGAATCGCTCGACCGCCGCGTCGAGAACTTCCCGGGCGGCGACGCTCCAGCGCAGCACCTGGCCGGTCGCCGTCGAGTCCCCTTCCCGAAGCGCCCACCGTCGCCTGAGCTCGATCGGGTCGATCCCCAGCTCCCGGGCGATCCGCGTCACGTGCAGCTCGAGGGCGAAGAGCGTCTGGGGGGCGCCGAAGCCGCGGAAGGCCCCGTGCGGGGGATGGTTCGTGGCGACGACTCGGCCGCGGATGCGGACGTTCTCGCAGCGGTACGCGCCCGCGGCGTGGAGGACGGCCCGAGAGAGGACGACCGGCGAGAGGGTGACGTAGGCGCCGCCGTCGAGGGTGACGTCGATGTCCATCCCGAGGAGCTCCCCGTCGCGCGTGAGAGCCGTGCGGTGGCGGGTCCGCGAGGGGTGGCGCTTGGTCGTCGCGACGAGGTCCTCGTGGCGGTCGTAGACGACCTTGACCGGGCGCCCGGCCTTGCGGGCGAGGAGGGCGGCGTGCGCCGCGATCATCGAGGGGTACTCCTCCTTCCCGCCGAAGCCTCCGCCGGTGACGGTCTGGACGACGACGACCTTCTCGTCGGGGAGCGCGAAGAGGCGCGTCAGGGCCCGATGCACGTAGTAGGGGCACTGCATCGAGCCGCGGACGACGATTCCCCCGTCGGGTCGCGACCCCGCGATCATCCCCTGCGGCTCGATGTAGAGCTGCTCCTGCGGGCCAGAGGCGTACTCCCCCTCGACGACGACCTCGGCCCGGGCGAGGGCCGCCTCGATGTCCCCCTTCTTCACCTCGATCCGCTTGAAGACGTTGTCCTCGCCGTGGAGGCGCACCCTCCCGTCGAGCGCCTCCTCGACCCTGAAGACCGCCGGGAGCGCCTCCTCGACCGCCTCGACCGCGCGCGCCGCGGCGTCGGCCGCCTCGGGACTCGGCGCGGCGACCAGGGCGAGGGGCTCGGCGACATGGCGAATCTCCCCGCTTGCGAGCGCGGGCTGGTCGTCCTCGATCAGCGCGACGACGTTCTCGCCGGGGATGTCCGAGGCGTCGACGAAGACGGCGCCGCTCCAGTCGAATCCCGGGTCGCGGCGCAGCGCGACGAGCCGGGCGTGGGGCGAACGGCTGCGGACGGTCCGGCCGAACCACATCCCGGGTAGGACGAGGTCGTCGACGTATCGCGCGCGTCCCGTGACCTTCTCGACGCCGTCGAGCCGCGGGATCGCCCGTCCGACGAAGGGAGGCCCCGACACGCCGCGGAGAGTATCCGACGGGGGCGCGCCAGGAGAGCGGCGGGGCTCTCCTCCCGACCTCCTCCGCGTTCCGCGACCGTCACATCGTCCGGTTCGCCTCCGCCGGGTAGCGATTCACTCCACCTGTCGCCGGCCCTCGAGGGCTCGCCGGCCACGTTCGTCAGCGGGCCGAGCGTGCGGAACGAAGTGGTGCTCGAAGGGCTCGAGAAAACAGATAAGGTGAAAGTCCCCGCGGGGACTTTCGCAAAGATGCTTATCCACCGTACTCAGGAAGCCCCCACGGGCAGGGCGGCCTTCCAGACCGTGCTGGGCATCGGCAGCCACATCAGGGGTCCGACCTACAAGG
>JAKEFM010000180.1 GCA_022616055.1 Planctomycetota bacterium | reverse complement strand
CCTACAATGCAACGCCCCGGCGCTTCGTCTGGACGAAGGACGCCGACATGATCCTGGCGAAGATCCGGCGCTGTAAAGAAGCGTTAGGTACAGGACACTAGACTTGGGACTCACGGCGACGCCGGCCGAGGCATGGAGTTCGCGGTTTGAATCGCCCGCGTCGGGCTCTCCTCACGGGAGGGGCGGTCCTGCTCGCCCTGCTCGGCGTCTTCGGGCTGAAGGGTAGGCCGCCATCCGGGCCCTCCCTCGCTCCAGCCGACGTCCCTCCGACTCTCGCGGAGGGCCGGAAACCGGGGGTCCCTCCTCGCGATCGCCCGGAAGGACGTCTCTCCGAGAGCGTTTCGGGAGTCGAGGTGGGGGGGACCCGGACCCGGACGCCCGGGGACCGGAAGAAGACCCTCCTCGTCCGGGGGCGGCTCGTCGCGAAGGAGGGCGGCCCGCCGCCGGGGGACGCTCTGGTCTCGATCCGGACGGACGACCCCGAGATCGACTTCCCCGAGGTCGCCGCCCGTCTCGGGGGGAGGACGGCCTTCCGGGACGCCTACGGGAGCGAGGGGATGAACGAGTGGGCGACGGAGACCGAGGGGATCCGCCCGGCCATAGGCGCTCCGGCACGCGCGGACGGCTCCTTCTCCATCCCGGTGCCTCTCGAACTGCCGAGATTCACGGTCGAGGTCGAGGCGGACTTCGGCTTCGCGGAGCCGTCGGAGACGCACTCCCTGAACTCGCCGGAGGTCGAGTCCGGTCTCACCGTCGTCGTCTCGCCGGCCGGGAAGGTCGAAGGGTCGGTTCACGGGCCGGACGGGAAGCCGGTCGCGGGCGCGCGGGTCCTCCTCGAGCGCATTCCTCGCCATCCCTTCGATCCTCGGGTCGTGCGGTGCGACGAGGCGGGGTCCTTCGTCGCTCGCGGTCTTCCTCCCGGCCGATACAGGGCGGCGGCGCTGGGCGAGGGTTTCGCCCCCGCCGTGCGGGCCGGGATCGGAGTTCGCGCGCGCGAAGTCGCGCGCCTCGACTTCGACCTCGGAGTCGCCTCCTCCATCCTGGGCCGCGTCGTCGACAGGGCCGGACAGGGCGTCCCCGGCGCCCGCGTCTACGCGAGGCCGACCGGCGAATCTCTCGGTTTGCTCGACCACGAGCCGGTGCCCTACGGGCGGGGCGTTACGGACGCGAAGGGGGTCCTTCGCATCGGCTCGCTCGGGGCCGGCGAGCATCTCGTCTGTACCGAGGCGAGGGGATTCGTCCCCCCGGAACCGCTCGAGGCGAACCTCGTCGCCGCGCGCGCCCTCGAGGGAGTCGTGATCGTCGTCGAAGCGGGGCGATCGATCGGGGGGAAGGTGGTCGACCGCGAGGGGAAGCCCGTCGCGGGTGCGCGGGTCGAGGCGTCGATGGACTACACCGCGACGCGGCAGAAGGTCGGCGAATCATGGGTCCGAGCCAGCCGCGACCCCGTCCGGACCTCGGAGGACGGCTCCTTTCGCATCGCCGGACTAGGGAAGGCCGTTTACCTCGTCCTCGCCTCCCATCCCGTGCTCGGCTCGGGCGGGCTCTCCGAGGTCGAGACGGGGCGGGAGGACCTCCGGCTCACGCTTCAGGGCCGAGGCGGGGTCGCCGGATTCGCGCGCGAGGCGGAGGGTGGATCGCCCGTGCCCGCGTTCACCGTCGCCGTCGAGAGCCTGGGTCCGACGTGGAAGGCCGGCGTCGTCAGCGGGCCCTTCGATTTCCCGGCGCGCGCCCTCGAGTCGGAGGACGGGACCTTCGAGCTCGAGGGGATTCCCCCGGGGAAGGTCGGGCTGCGCGTCTCGGCGGAGGGGTTCGTGGATGAAAGGGTCCTCGACATCGAGGTGAGGTCCGGCGAGGTGACCCGGGGGATCGAGGTCCGGCTGCGCCGCGCCGGGTCGATCCGGGGGAGGGTCGTGGAGGCCGGCGCGGGCGCGCCCATTCCCGGGGCGGAGGTCGGCTGGTTCCCGGACGGCGTGGAGAAGGAGTCCCAGGGACCCCTCGGGAAGGCCGTCTCGATGCCCGACGGCTCCTTCACGCTTGCGGGTGTCGAGCCGGGGAAGGTGCGTCTGGCCTTGAGTGGCGAAGGCCTCCCCGCGGCGAAGGCGGGCCCCTTCGAAGTTCGCGCGGGGGAGACCGTCGAGGGGATCGTCGTCGCCGTGTCGCGCGGAGGCGGCATCGACGGCTACGCGCTTGCGACCGACGGGTTCTCCTACGCGGGGGCGGAGGCGGAGGCCGACTCCGTAGGTCCCGGCGCTGACCGCGAGACCGAAGTTGGGGAGGACGGGTACTTCCTTCTCTCCGGTCTCCCGGCCGGCCGGTACTTCGTCCGCGTCCACCCCCCCTCGAGCGCCGACATCGAGGACATGGGGGAGCGCAACCGGCGAACGCTCCGGGGGATCGCGCGGGTCGAGGTGGGGCGTGTGGCCCGCGTGCAGTTCGCCGAGCCGCCGAAGGGAGCCTGCACGGTGAGGGGGCGCGTGCTGCGAGGCCGGGACGGGGTTCCAGGCGTCGAGGTCGACCTCGTGCCGGACTGGGTCCGCGACAGCGACGAGGCGACCGACCTATACCAGGATCGGTGGGAGACGGGGACGGGCGACGACGGCTCCTTCCGACTGGAAAACGTCCCCGCCGGAGCGGCGACCCTCCACGTTTCGATCCAGGGGGACGTCTCCTTCCCCGTGCGCGTCCCGGACGCGCCCGAGCTCGTCTTCGACGTGCGCCTTCCTTCGGGGGCGATCGAAGGTCGGGTCCTGCGCGCTTCCGGCCGTACTCCCCTCGTCGACGCCTCCCTGTCGGTCCTGCGCGACGGGTCGCCGGAACAGCCGGTCGCGTGGACGCGCACGGGCGCGGACGGACGGTATCGGGTCGGAGACCTGACCCCCGGCGCGTACGTCGTCCAGGCCGGCCCTCCGATCGGACTCCCTCCCGAGGACCCGAAGCTCGCGCCGGAGATGCGGCGCAGGGTCGAGGTGGGGGAAGGGACCCCGGCGGTCGCGGACTTCCTCCTCGCTCCCGGCGGGTCCGCTCGCGTCCTCGTGCGCGACCGCGAGGGCAAGCCGGCCTCCAACCTGTACGTCTTCCTGGTCCCGGCAGGTTCGGAGCCCATGCCCGCCGTCCTCCTGCCTGGGGGCCCGACGGGGAGCGACGGTCTCGTCCGCATCTCGGGGATCGCTCCGGGAGCCTACGTCGCCGGCGTCCACGCGGCCGACGACGGGGTGTCGCCCTCCGAGGAGAAACCGGTTCGGGCCGGGGAAGAGACGGAGTTCCGCCTTGACCTCGTGCGCGGGACGGAGGTCCGCCTCCGGTTCGTCGGAACGGACGGGCGGCGGGTCGTCTTCCCGCGCGTGGACTTGCGAGACGCTCAGGGGAGGGGGGTGTGGCCCAACTTCGAACAGAGTCCGGAGTCCGACCCGGACGCGCCTGTCGCCGTGCGCGCGGTTCTCTCCCCGGGCGAGTACCGGCTGAAGGCCGGTGCTCGGGGCTACCTCGAGAAGACCCTCGCGATCCGCGTGGAGCAGGGCGCCGCGCAGGGGATCGAGGTGCGGCTCGAGCGGGCGAATGCGCGGAAGTAGTTCGGTCACGCCGACGTCCTCCCCTCCCTCTCCTCGGGGCGGCCGGAAGGGGATCGGGACTCCCGGCGAGCGGGCCTCTCGGGGCCTCGCTAGAATCGCCCTCTGCCTGAACGGAGACCGATGCATGGAGGTCGCGAGTTGAACCGCGTGCGGATGTCGGTCCTCTGGGCCGCGGTCGTCGTCGGGATCGCAGTGCTTCTCGCGCTCCTCGTCTACAAGGGGAGCCCTCGGCCTCCTTCCGCCTCCCCAGCCGAGGAGGGGAGACATCTCCCTTTCGTCACTGGAGATCCGACTGGTCCAGTCCCGACTTCGCCGCGGACCGGATCTCCCGTGCCGAGTCCCCGGGAGGAGGTCGGATCCCCTGAATCGGCTCACCGCGCGGGGCCCAGGAGCAGCCTCCTCCGAGGACGTCTCGTCGCGAGGGACGGCGACCCGCCTCCCGCCGACGCTCTCGTCTCGATTCGGACGGAGGACCCCGAGATCGACTTTCCTGAAGTCGCCGCTCGGCTCGGGGGGAGAGAAGGCCTCCGGGGTTTCCTATGGAGTGGCGGTTGGGACGAGTGGGAGACGGAGGTCGCAGGGCTCCCCCGTCCGCTGCGGGGAGATGCCGGGCCGGACGGCGCCTTCTCGATCCCTGTTCCCTCCGACCTGCCGAGGTTCCGGATCGCGGTCGAGTCGGACTTCGCGTTCGCCGAGCCCTCGGAGCAATACACCCTGAACTCGCCGGAGGTCGAATCGGGGCTCGTCGTCGCGGTCTCGCCCGCGGGGAGGATCGAGGGGTCGGTGAAGGGCTGGGACGGCCGACCCGCTACGGACGCGCGGGTGATCTTTGTCTGGGACCCGGGCAACGGCTACCACCGGCGCATCGGTCGCTGCGACGGAGCGGGGGCATTCGTCCTGCGCGGGCTTCCGCCTGGGAGGTACGAAGCCTCCGCGGTCGGCGAAGGCTTCGCGCCCCTGGCGAAGAAGCCGGTCAGCGTGGCGGCCCGCAAGACCGCGCGCGTCGACTTCGTCCTCGATCCGCCGTCTTCCGTGACCGGGCAGGTCGTCGACCGTGAGGGAAAAGGAATCTCCGGCGCTCGCGTCCGAGCGAGGCCGTGCGACGGGAACTCCCATCCCTTCGGCAACGCCCCGGTCGTCTACGGCCGCGCCACAACGGACGAGAAGGGGTTCTTCCGGATCGGGTCGCTCTGCCCCGGCGAACACTCCGTCTCCGCCACATCGGGCGGCTTCGCGCCGTCCAACCCCGTCTATGCGGAGGTGCCCGCCGCCGGTGCCCTCGAAGGAGTGAAGGTCGTCCTCGAGCCGGGACGAACGCTCCGGGGAACGGTCGTCGACCGGGAGGGGAATCCCGTCGCGGACGCCTGGGTCCGCACGATGACCGACCGCACGCAGAAACCCGGCGACCCCTCGCCACGGCTGACCCGCGAGTCGGCTCGGACCTCGAGCGACGGCGCCTTCGAGATCCGGGGGATCGACCAGGGGCCGTTCATCGTCGAGGCATCCCATCCCGAGCACGGCCTCTCCGTTCTCCGCGGGATCGACCCGGAGCGGTCCGACCTGGTCCTCACCCTGCCGGGGGCGACCGGCGTGGCGGGCCGCGTGCTCGAGGCGCCAGGGGAGAACCCGGTCCGAGCGTTCATGGTGCGGGTCGAGTCGATCGTGAAGAACGGATCGTGGCTGGGTGGCTACTTCGACTACCCAACGCGGACGTTCGAGTCGGAGGACGGGGCCTTCGAGCTGCCCGGACTCAAACGCGCGCAGTACACGCTGCTGTTTGCCGCGCCGGGTTTCGTCGAAGAGCGGGTCCCCGACGTCGAGGTGAAGACCGGCGAGATCACTCCAGGCGTCGAGGTCCTCCTGCGCCGGGCGGCCTCGATCCGGGGGAAAGTCGTCGAAGAAGGATGGGGCGCGCCCGTGCCGGGGGCGGAGGTGGGATGGCTCCGTGGAGAGGTCGAAGTGAATGGGGAGGGACCCCTCGGGAAGGCCGTCAGCGACGCAGACGGTTTTTTCATGCTCCCTGGCGTCGAGCCCGGGAAGGTGCGCCTCGGAGTGACGGCGGAGGGCCTCCTCGCGACGAAGGCCGGGCCGTTCGAGGTGCGCGCCGGCGAGACCCTGGAGGGGGTCGCGCTGTCGGTCTCGCGCGGCGGAGCCGTCGAGGGGCGCGCGGTCAGCGCCGACGGCTTCTCCTACGCGGGGGCGGTGGTCTTCGTCGATGGAACGGATCCCCCGGGCAACCAAGGGGCCGAGGTCGGGGAGGACGGCTCCTTCCGGGTCTCCGGTGTCCGCGCCGGCCGACGCGGGGTCATGGTCCTCCCTCCACAAATGGGGCGGCTGGATGCGATGGAACAGGACAAGCGCACGCTCCGGGCGTTCGTGCAGGTCGAGGTCGGACGGACCACCCGCGTCGAGTTCCCCGAGCCGCCGAGGGGCGTCTGCACGGTCCGGGGCCGGGTGCTCGTGGGAGAGGAGGGCATGCCGGAGACAGAAGTCTCCCTCACCCTGAACTGGGTGCGGGACAGCGAGGAGGCCTCGGCCCTCTACGGGGCGCGGTGGCGGACCCGGACGGACGCGACCGGCGCCTACCGGTTCGAGAGGGTTCCGCCGGGAGACGCGACCCTTCACTGCAGCTACAGAAGCCTCTCTCATCTACTGCGCGTCCCCGAGGCGCCGGAGCTCGTCTTCGACGTCCATGTTCCGCTCGGGGGAATCGAGGGGCAGGTCCTCCGGGGTTCCGACGGCACCCCCCTCGTCCGCGCGAATGTATCCGCCCGGCGCATCGGATCAGTGGATTGGGCTTGGGAAGGAGCTCAGACGGACGAGCTCGGGCGGTATCGGATCTACTACCTCGCTCCCGGCCCCTACGTCGTCCGCGCGGAGCCCCCGTACGACCTGCGACCCGAGGAGGGGAACCTCGCCGCTGAGACGGGCCGACGAGTGGAGGTGGCCGACCGTGGCTTCTCCGTCGCGGACTTCGTCCTCGCAAACGGTGGTTCGGCGCGGGTCCTCGTCCGCGATCCGGAGGGCAAGCCCTTATTCAATGTGCCGGTGCGAATGGTGCCGGCGGGCTCCGCCCCCGAGATCGATCCGGGGAGGGGGGGCCAGACCGGAAGGGACGGGCTCGCCCGTATCGCGGGTCTCGCTCCGGGGACCTACCTCGTCGAGGTCTTCTCCCCGGGGTACGGAGTGCCCCCTTCGGAGGAGAAGGCCGTCCGCGTCGGCGAGGAGACCGAGTTCCGCGTCGACCTCGTCCGCGGGACGACCGTCCGCTTCCGCCTGATCGGACCGGACGGGTCCCGCGTGAACAATCCTCGCGTGGACCTGCGCGACGCACAGGGGAGGATCGTCCGTCCCTACCACGAGATGCTCCCCGAGACGGACGCCGACGCCCCGGTGATCCTGGGCGCGGTCCTCTGCCCCGGCGAGTACCGGCTGCGGGCGAGCGCCCCGGGCTGTCGCGAGAAGACCGTGACGCTGCGCGTCGAGGCCGGCGCCACCCCGGAGGTCGCCGTCGAGTTCGAGAGGGAGGAGGTCGCGAAGTAGACGCCGTGCGGCCCGGCTCGCGCGCCCTCGCGGGAGTTCTCGTCGCGCTCTTCATCGCCGTGGCCGGCTTCGTTGCGTTCCTCGGCAGGGAGGAACGGAGCGGCCATGGCCTCGCGGAGCCCGCATCGCGGCCGGCCGATCTCGCGGAACCGCGCCCTCCGGAGCTCGCGCCTCTCCGGACCGAGGTCGCGGGCACGGGAGCGCCGGAACGCCGTGCGGCGGAGGCCCTCGGCGGGACCTACGTCCGCGGCCATGTGGTCCTCCGTGGATCGGGCGAGCCGGTCGGCGGCGCGACGGTGACGGCGTTGACCGGCGTCGACGAGGTCGACTTTCCGGAGACGGCGGCGCAGATCGGCCCCCCCGAGGAGGTCGCGAACCTGTGGAGACGCTGGATCCACCGGGAGCGCCTCGAGGAGATCGGCGGATGGAAGCCCGCACACACCGGAGCGACCGCGCCGGACGGGTCCTTCGCGATTCCGGTCCCCCACGATCTCGCCTCGTTCCGCTTCGCGGTCGACGCGCCGGGCGCGATCTACGAGGGGGACCTGCGCTTCTCCCTCGCGGGACCGGAGGGGAGGGTGGGGATCGTCCTCGAGGTCGAGCCGGCCGGCTCGGTCGAGGGGACGCTCAGAGACGGCCACGGGAACCCGGTCCCCTCCGGCTTCGTCCTTCTCGCGAACGGCCTGCACCTGGGCTCCTCCGGCACGCGCAGCGCGAGGGGCGATGCGGAAGGACGGTTCTCGTTCCGCGGAATCCGGCCCGGGACCTGGTGGATCGCAGCCCGCGGCCAGGCCTGCGCGCCGACGTATCGAGGCGGCGTCGAGGTCCGGCCGGGAGAGAAGACGCGGGTCGACCTCGTCCTCGGAGCGGAGTCCGCCGTCCTGGGCGTCGTCGTCGACGAACGGGGGAACGGGATCGCGGGGGCCGAGGTGAACGTGCACCAGTGGTCTTCCCTCGCGATGGGGAGCCTCCGGCCCTTCGAGTCCCGCTCGACCCGGACGGACGCGGAGGGGCGATTCAGGATCGGCTCGCTCAGGCCGGGCTCCTACAACGTTCGGGCGTACCTGCCGGGATCGTCCACGGAGGACGCGGAGGCGAACCTGACCGTTCCTCCCGGCGAACTCGCCCACGGGATTCGTCTCGTCGTGCCCGGCGGCGGACGCTCCATCGCCGGGAGGGTCGTCGACCGGACCGGCGCTCCCGTGCCGGGCGCACGCGTTGCGGCGCGGAACTTCGGCGTGGTCGGCGGCCCCCCGCGGCCCTCCCCCCTCGCGCGGTGGATCCGGCGCGAGGCGACGGCCGATTCCGACGGGCGGTTCGTCGTGAGGAACCTCGACGGCGAGGCCTTCGCGATCGAGGCCGCGTCTCCGACGGGCGGAGGGACCCTCGTCGAGCCGGTCACGGCGGACGCGCGGGACCTCGAGCTCGTCCTCCCCGGGCCGACGGGGATTTCGGGAACCTTCCGCGAGGAGGGAACGGGGGAGCCGGTCCGGCGATTCCGGATCGAATACCGGCGGACCGCGGTCGGCGGCGTGCCGTTCGACGAGGTCATCGAGCGGTGGGAACAGCGCTGGTTCAACGCCGCGGACGGAGGCTTCGAGATGCCGGACCTCGCCGAGGGGACCTACAGGTTCAGGTTCGTCTCCGACGGCTACCTGGACGCGGACCTCGCGGACGTCGAGGTGAAAGCGGGGGAGATGCGTTCGGGCCTCGAGGTCGCGGCTCACGCCGCTCAGCTCCTGCGAGGGAGGGTGACGGCGAAGGGGACCGGAGAGGGGGTCGCGGGCGCGCTCGTCGACCGTCTGGACGTCGGACAGGGGGAGCCCGTTTCCACCCGGACGAAGGAGGACGGACGGTTCGAGATCCGGAGCCCCGGGCGTCCCTCGTGGTGGGTCCAGCTCGGCGTCCGCCACCCGGACTTCGCGCCCGCCTCGATCAAACCGGTCACTGACGAGCGCCAAGCCGCCAAGGAGATCGTGATCGAGCTCTCGAAAGGAGGTGCGATCGAGGGGACCGTCCGGAAGCCGGACGGGGCTCCCTCCGGCGGAGCGCGCATCCGGGCCGAGTCCGGATCCGATTTCGCGAAGACGGCGAGCGAGGTCGCCGCGGGCCCGGACGGGACCTTTCGGATCGAGCGGCTGGCGCCCGGTCGCTATGACCTCCACGCTTTCTTGCCTGATCCGGACTTCGCCGAACGCGCGTCCTGGACCTCCGCGGACGTCGAGGAAGGGCGGGTCGCCCATGTCTCGTTCACGACCGCACCGAGGGAGGCGGGCTGCACCCTGCGCGGCCGAGTCACGCGGGGGACGGAGGAGATCGCGGGAGCCCGGGTGAGCGTGCTCGGTCCGTCGCCGGACCGAGGAATCCTCCGGGATGGGTCGACGGGAACGTGCGGGCAGTTCGTCCTCCGGGACGTCCCGTTCGGGCCGGCGACGCTCGTCGTCGATCCTCCGCACTCTTCCTGGGGAGAGATCGGGGTGGCCGCGGCGAGCTTCCGGATCGAGCTGCCCCGCGCCGCGGAGCACTTCCTCGAACTCCGGATGCCTGCCGGGGAAATCCGCGGCCGCGTCCGGCGCAAGTCCGACGGGGAGCCGCTCTCCCGCGTCCGCCTCGCCCTTCGCGCGCTCGATCCGGCCCCCGCGGACGCGTGGACCGAGGTGTCGATGACCGTCCGGACGGGGAACGACGGGAGCTTCCGATTCGTCGGACTCGCGCGCGGTGAGTACGTCGTCGACGCCCGACCGGAATGGTCGGGACCCGAAGCCGAGCGGATTGTCGATTGGCCCGCTCCCGGCTCGAGCGGTCCCGTCCGCGTGCCGGCCGGCGCGACCGTCCGGGTCGATGTCGACCTCCAGATCGGAGGGACCGCCGAGGTCCAGGTCCTGGACGAGGCGGGGAAGGCGGAGAGATCCGCGAGGGTCGAGCTGCGGGCAGACGGGGCAATGTCGGAGGGATCCAGAGGGGATCGCGGAGGGGTGGACACGGACGGGAGGGGGATCGCGATCGTCCGAGGACTGCGGCCTGGGATCTACAGCGCCAGGGCGGAACGGACGGCGGGAGGGCGCGCGGCCGGGGAGAGCGCGCCGCTTCCCGTCGAGAGCGGCGGCAAGACGCGATTCGTGGTGACCGTCCGCTAGAATTGCGGGCGCTCCCTGAATCGAGGATTCCGGATGCGCAGTCTCGGCCGAGCCCGCTCCGTCCTCGGTCCCCTCCTCCTCTCCGGGTCCGCCGCGGGTCAGGGGTACCCGGCCCTCCAGCTCGACGGCGTGGCCGGCGTGACCCTCGTCGGAGGGAACTCGATCGCCGCGGCGGGCGACGTCGACGGGGACGGCGTGACCGACGTGATCGTCGGGAAGCCGGACGCGTTCGACCAGATCGGGCGGGCGCGGATCTACTCCGGCGCGACGGGAATCCTCCTGCGGACCTTCACCGGGAGCGTCGCGAACGATCTCTTCGGCTGGGCCGTCACCGGGGCGGGGGACCTGAACGGCGACGGCCTCGCGGACGTGATCGTCAGCGCCCTCACGTCCTCGGCCGGGGGCGTGACGGGCGCGGGCCGCGCGACGGCGTTCTCCGGGGCGAACGGCGCGGTCCTCTGGACCCGGGACGGGACCCTCCCCTCCGACGGGCTCGGCTACTCCCTCGCCCGGGTCGGCGACGTCGACGGGGACGGCATCGACGACAGCGTCGTCGGCGTCTGGCTCGGGGACGTCGGAGGCGCGTTCGACGTGGGACGGGCAGAGGTCCTCTCGGGCGCGACGGGGGCGATGATCCTGGAGGTGACCGGCGCGACGGTCTCCGAGAACCTCGGGATCGCCGTCGGCGGCGCCGGGGACGTCTCGGGGGACGGGATTCCCGATTTCCTCGCCGGGGCCCCGGAGGCGCCGCTCGCCGGCCAGACGAACGTCGGCCGGGCGTTCCTCTACTCGGGAGCGGACGGGACGGTGCTCCTCCTGCTCAACGGCTCCACGGCGGGAGACTACTTCGGCTCCTCCCTCGCCGGGCCGGGGGACCTCGACGGCGACGCCGTCCCCGACGTCCTGGTCGGCGCTCCCCAGAACGGCGTAGCGGGGGGCGCGAACGGCTACGTGCGCGCCTACTCCGGGGCGACGGGGGGCACCCTATTCACCGCGAGCGGGGTGGGGGTCTTCGAGAAGTTCGGCGCCTCGATCGCGGGCGTCAGCGACCTGAACGGCGACGTCGTCCCCGACCTCGTCGTGGGGGCGCCGGGGGCGCTTGGATCGATCGTCAGCGCCGGCGCGGGACGGGTGAGCGCGCTGTCGGGAGCTTCGGGCGCGGTCCTCTTCAACGTCCAGGGCGCGACGGTCGCCGGCACGCTGGGGACCTCCGTCTGCGGTCTCCCGGACGTCTCGGGGGACGGAATCCCGGACTTCGCCGCCGGCGAGCCCGGCCCCTTCTCGAGTGGCGGGCGCGCGCGCGTCCATTCGGGCGCGGGGGGGGCGGCGCTCTTCACCTTCCAGGGGCAGGCAAGCGGCGACGGGTTCGGACGCGCCGCGGCCTTCGTCGGCGACGTCGACGGGGACGGGCGCGAGGATCTCCTCGTCGGAGCGCCCAACGCTTCACCTGGCCTTGTCTCCGGCGCAGGAAGAGCGACTCTCCATTCGGGCGCGAGCGGGGCGACCCTCGGCTCGGCCGTCGGCCCGTGGCCGAACGCCCTCTTCGGGGCCGCCGTCGCGGGCGTCGGGGACGTGGACGGCGACGGGACCCCGGATCTCGCGATCGGGTCTCCCGGGGATCCCCAGACGAACGGGCGCGTGTGGGTCCTCTCCGGTGCCACGGGAGGGGCCCTCCTCGACATCCCCGGGGGGCTCTTCGGGGCCTCCTTCGGATCCTCTGTCGCGGGAACCGGCGACCTCGACGGAGACGGGGTGCCGGACGTCGTGGCCGGGGCGCCGGGGCCCATCCCCCTTTCGGCCGGCTCCGCCCGCGCCCACTCGGGGGCCTCGGGGGCAGTCCTTGCGACCTACAGCGGGACTGGCGCCGGAACGCATCTGGGGGCCTCGGTCGCCGGGGTCGGCGATGCGGACGGCGACGGCGTCCCGGACGTCGCGGTCGGCGCTCCCGAGCCCGGCGCGATCCCGTTCGCCCAGCCCGGCGAGGGGTTCGTCCGCGTCTTCTCCGGAGCGACGGGAGCGTTGCTCCGGCAGTTCGACGGCACGCTCCAGGGGAGCGGGGTCGGCCTGTCCGTCGCGGGCGCGGGGGACGTCGACGGGGACGGGCTTGCCGACGTGATCACGGGCGCGCCGGGCCTCTCCCTTCCGGGAGCGGGGGCGATCGGCGCGGCGGCGGTCTTCTCCGTTCCGACCGGCTCCCTCCTTTTCCTCGTCTTCGGCGCCTCGGCAGGGGACGGGCTCGGAGCCTCCGTCTCCGGCGGCCGCGATCTCGACGGCGACGGGGTCCCGGACTTCCTCACCGGCGCGGCGGGTGGCGTGTCCTCCCTCGGGCTGGGCCGGGTCTTCTCCGGCGCGACGGGCGCGCCTCTCCTCTCGATCTCGGGCTCCGTTCCCGGTGAAGGGATCCAGTCAGTCGTTTCCCTCGGAGGCGACTCCACGGGGGACGGCGTGCCCGACCTCCTGCTCGGCTCCCCCTTCGCCGATCCCGCGGGGCGGGTCGACGCGGGGAGGGCGCGCCTCTTCTCGGCTGTCGGCCTGCCGGCGGGATCGACCCCGTACGGCAGCGGGTGCGCCGGGACGGGAGGGTTCGTCCCGACGATCTCGACTTTCGGCGGCGCTCCCGCCCCTGGGAACGCCGCGTTCGGGATCTCGATCGCGCGGGGCCGAGGCGGCGCCCCCGCCATCCTCTTCTTCGGCTCCCTCCCCGATCCGATCGGCGTCCCGGTGCTCGGGTGCCCCGCCCACGTTTCCGGAGCGGTCTTCGCGCTGCCCGTCCCGATCGTCCTCGGAGGTACGGCGGCTGCGCCGGGGGAGGGGTACCGCCTCCTCGGCATACCTGTCCCTCCCGACCCGACCCTCTCCGGCGCGCAGGTCCACCTCCAGTGGGCCGTCGCCGATCCGGGGAGCGCGAACGGCGTCTTCGCGGCCTCCGCCGCGCTCACGATCGTGATCCCCTAGCTACCGGAGCCGGGTGGAGGCCCGGCCCCAAGGGACGGGCCGTCCCCAGGAGTTGCGCGTCATGGACCAACGGCCGCGTGTTCGCTGGTGGCGCGTCGCCGTGCTCGGGGGCCTGGCCGCCCTCGCATGCTTCGGGGGACTCCCGGGGCTGGGGGTCGGGGAACCGTACCGATCGATCGCGTTCTTGGTCTTCCTGATGGTGTTGGTCGGGACGGAGGTTCCCAGGTGGTCCCCCACCTTCCACTACCAGAGTCTCGGGGAGGCCTCGCCCCGAGAGGCGAGACGTCGCCTGGAGAAGCTCCTTCGGGATCGTCGCTTCTGGCTCGAAGGGGCGCTGTGGGGTGGCTTGGGCGGTCTCGCATGCCATGGGGGGCTCGCAGCGCTGGGGGTCGGGGAACCGTGGCCATCGATCGCGTTCTTCGTCCTCTTGATGGTCATGGTGAGGACGCAGGGTCGCAGGTGTGCCGGGCGCTGACCGCGCTCGGCCGCGAGTCGCGCTCTCCCCGAGGGGGATCGATCCGGTGTGGGCCGATCTGGCCGTCCGCCGCGAAAGAAGCGATTGCGTGGAGGTGCGCGTCATGGATCCACGGGAGCGTTCTCGTTTGTCGCGCGTCGCTGCGCTGGGAGCGCTCGGCGCCCTCGCCTGCCAGGGGGGGCTCCGAGCCCTGGGGGTCGGGGAGCCGTGGCGAACGATCGCCTTCTACGTCTTCTTGATGGCGCTGGTCAGGACCGAGCTTCGCAGGCGGGCAGCGGCCTGATCGCGGAGAGACGCGCGAGGCCTGGTCGAGGGGCGCCGGGTCGTCTCCTGTGTTCGGACCGACCTCGAGTCGTCCCTCCGGGCGCAGTCGGAGGACGTGACGCCGGAGCGACCCACGTGGGTCGAATCGTGCCCCGGGTTTCCGCCAGGAGCGTCCCCATGCAGGCCGCCCGCCGCAGGGATCAGCGATCGGACGCGGGTTCGGCGCGGACGCGGAGCGCGCGGCGCGTCGCCGGACCGACCTACGCCGCCTCCTCGATGCGGTGGCCGACCGCCCAGACGATCCCATCGCCGCAGACGAGGATCGGCACGCGGTCGCGCTGCGCGCACGGGACCTTCCGGTCGATCAGGAAGTCGGAGACCTTCCGGACGCCGGGAGAGCCGCCCCCCGGCATCCCTGGTAGCGGAGCAGGCGCCGGGTGCGGGGAGGCCCCGGGAGAGGAGCAGCCGCCATCGCCGTCTCCTACGCGCCCGTGAGTCCCGTCGCCTAGAATCCCTCCATGAGCATGCGAGACATCGAGGCGAGGCTCCTCAAGCTGGATCCTCGAACGAGAGCCCGGCTCGCCGGCAAGCTCCTCGAGAGCCTCGAGGTCCTTTCCCCCGCGGAGAACGCGAAGTTGTGGGCCGAGGAGGCCTCCCGGCGCGACGCGGAGCTGGAGGCGAATCCCGGAAAGGCACGCCGGGCCCGAGACGTCTACAGGGACGCGCGGGCGCGATTCGGGTGACGCGGCGGCTCGCCTATCACCCGCTCGCCGAACTCGAACTGAACGAAGCGGCCCAGTACTACGAGCGGGAGAGTTCGGGGCTCGGCGTGGCCTTCCTCGCCTCGGTCGAGCGGTGCACGGAGGCGATCTTGAAACACCCGGAGGGAGGGACCCTTCTCACGAACGTCGTGAGACGCCGGCTCGTCGGAGCTTTCCCCTACGGCGTCCTCTATCGGGTCGCGGCCGACTCGATCCGCGTGCTCGCGATCATGAACATGAAGCGACGTCCCTCCTACTGGACCCGTCGGCGCTGATCGCCAGCATCCGGGGGTATCCCGAACCAGGGATGGGCCGAGAGATTCCCGGGACCACCACTGGGAAGCGGAGGGGGGCCTTCTCCGCAGAGGTCATCCACCTGGAGGGGGCTCGGCGCGAACGCGGATCGCCCTGCGCGTCTCCGGAGCGACCTTCGCGGCTTCCTCGATCCGGTGGCCGACCACCCAGAGGACGCGGTCCCCGCAGGCGAGGACCGGCACCTGGTCGCGCTGCGCGCGGGGGACCTTGCGGTCGATCAGGAAGTCGGAGACCTTCCGGACGCCGGGCGAGCCGAGGGGATGGAACCGGTCCCCGGGTCGGCGCGCACGGATCACAAGGGAGCCGGCGCAGGCGGAGGCGTCGAAGGCCTGGTCGAGAGGCCCCAGCGACTCGGCAGGAGGCGGCGGCTCCACGAACAACGCGCGGAAGCGGTAGCCCATCGCGACGACGTCGCCGGGGACGAGGAGCGGCACCCCTTGGACCTCGGGAGAGGGCTCCGGAGGACGCGGCAGGAAGGCGATCCGCTCCCTCTCGCGAATGGCGAGGGAGGTCCCGGGACCCGACTCGGTCCTGCCGGGCGCGGCGTCGAGGAGCGACTCGAGCCGCTCCAGCACATGGCGCGAGGCGGGGTGCCCCGACACGCCTTCCACCGCGTCGCGCAGTACGCGGAGGCGCAGCGGGCGCGGGAGTGCGACCAGAGGGCCGACCGGGAGTGATTCCCCCGGATGCCCCGACCGGAACTCGCGCGAGAGTCGCGCGAGGAGCTCCTCGGCCTCGCGCAGTTCCTCGGCGAGACGGGCGACGGAGGCGTCGAACCGGTCACCGCCCAGTTCCCGCAGCACCGGCAGCGCGCGGGCGCGGATGCGATTCCGCATCGGTCCCGCGTCGAGGTTGCTCGCATCGGTCCGGAAGGCCCAGCCGTGCTCCGCGATCGCCGCGCGGATCGTCTCTCGCGGGACCTCGAGGAGGGGGCGGACGACTCGGACGGAAGGGTCCTCGCCGATCACGCGCTCGGGAGGGATCCCCTGCGCGGCGCGCATCCCCCCGCCGCGGAGGAGTCCGAGGAGGACCGTCTCGACGAGGTCGTCCCGGGTGTGGCCCGTCGCGACCGTCGGGCAGGCCTGTTCGCGGGCCGCGTCGAGGAAGGCGCCGTAGCGCATCTCGCGCGCGACGGTCTCGACCGAGCCCCTCGCGCGGCGCCGCCGTTCCCCCGGCACGTCGACGCGGCGGAGGACGAAGGGGAGGTCGAGGTCCCCGGCGAGGGCCTTCGCGAAGCCGGCGTCCGCGTCGGCCTCCTCCCCCCGCAGGCCGTGGTGGACGTGGAGGACGGCCACCTCGAAGCGGCGCCGCTCCGCCCCGGCCGCCAGGGTGCGAAGCAGGAAGACCGAATCGGCCCCGCCGGAGCAGGCGACGAGGAGGCGCTCGCCCGCGCGCAGCCACCCGCGCGCGGCGGCGGACTCCAGGACGGCGGCGGTCAGCGCGTCCACTTCGCTTGAAGGCGCGGAGGTCCGACCTTAGTCTGGCACGCTTCGCCACTCGTCGGCCCCCCTCGCTCCGGGAGAAGGATCATGTCGATCGTCGTCGGGATCAACGGTTTCGGCCGCATCGGCCGGATGGTCTTCCGCGCGATGTCCGCGCGGAAGGAGTTCGAGGTCGTCGCCGTGAACGACCTCACGGACGCCCCGACGCTGGCGCACCTCCTCAAGTACGACTCCGTCCACGGCCGGTTCAAGGGGACGGTCGAGGCCGCGGAGGGGAAGCTCCGGGTGAACGGGAAGGAGATCCGCGTGACGGCGGAGAAGGACCCCGCGAACCTCCCCTGGAAGGCGCTCGGCGCTGACTTCGCCGTCGAGTCGACGGGGGTCTTCACGAGCCGGGCGGACTGCGGCAAGCACCTGACGGCGGGGGCGAAGAAGGTGCTCCTGACGGTCCCGGCGAAGGACGCGATCGACTGCACGGTCGTGATGGGGGTGAACGAGAAGGCCCTCAAGCCCGAGCACAAGATCGTCTCGAACGCCTCTTGCACCACGAACTGCGTCGCGCCGATGGCGAAGGTGCTCCACGACGCCTTCGGGATCGAGAAGGGGCTGATGACGACCGTCCACGCCTACACGAACGACCAGCGGATCCTCGACTTGGTCCACAAGGACCCGAGGAGGGCGCGGTCGGCGGCGACGAACATCATCCCGACGACGACGGGGGCGGCGCGCGCGGTGGGGGAGGTGATCCCGGAGTTGAAGGGGAAGCTCGACGGGTTCTCCCTGCGCGTGCCGGTCCCGGACGGGTCGGTCACCGACCTCGTCGTCTCGCTGAGGAAGCCCGCGACCGTCGAGCAGGTGAACGCCGCCTTCCGCGAGGCGGCGGGCGGCCCGCTCAAGGGATACCTCGAGTACACCGAGGACCCGATCGTCTCCTCCGACGTGATCGGGAACCCCGCCTCCTGCGTCCTCGACGCGAAGTCGACGATGGCGATCGCGGGGGGGCTCGTGAAGGTGATCGGCTGGTACGACAACGAGTGGGGCTACTCGAGCCGGGTCTGCGACCTGATCGCGTACGCCCACGCCGTCCGCTAGATGCGCCGGCGGACGCTCGACGCGCTGGAGGTCCGGGGAAAGCGCGTCCTCGTGCGGGTCGACTTCAACGTCCCGCTCGCCGATGACGGCTCGATCGGCGACGACACGCGCATCCGCGAGTCGCTCCCGACGATCCGCTCGATCCTCGAGCGGGGGGGGCGCGCGATCCTGATGTCCCACCTCGGCCGGCCGAAGGGGAAGCCCGACCCGAAGGCCTCGCTCCGCCCGGTCGCCGCGCGGCTCGCCGAGCTCCTCGGGGGGCCGGTCGCCTTCGCGACCGACTGCGTCGGGCCGGAGGCGGAGAAGCTGGCGAACGCCCTCCCTCCGGGAGGCGTGCTCCTCCTCGAGAACCTCCGGTTCCACGCCTCCGAAGAGAAGGGGGACGCCGAGTTCGCCGCGCGGCTCGCGCGCCTCGGGGACTGCTTCGTGAACGACGCCTTCGGCGCCGCGCACCGTCCCCACGCCTCGGTCTCCGGGATCCCCCCCCTCCTCCCCTCGGCGGCCGGCTACCTCCTCGCGAAGGAGATCGACGCCTTCGCGCGTGTGCTCGGGGACCCCGCCCGCCCCTTCGTCGCGGTCGTGGGCGGGGCGAAGGTCTCCGACAAGATCGGCGTCCTCGAGAACCTGATCGCCCGGGTCGACCGAATGCTCGTCGGCGGCGGAATGGCCTACACCTTCCTCGCGGCGAAGGGGTTCGGGGTCGGCGACTCGCTCCTCGAGAAGGACCGGATCGAGACGGCGAAGAAGGTCCTCGCCGCGGCCGACCAGCGGAACCTCCCCTTCTATCTCCCGTCGGACCACGTCTGCGCGGACCGGTTCGCGGCGGACGCGGCGAGCCGGGTCGCCGGGAGGGAGATTCCGGTCGGGTGGCGCGGGCTCGATCTGGGTCCGGAGAGCCGGATCGCGTTCGCCTCGGCCCTGAAGGGAGCGAAGACGGTCGTCTGGAACGGGCCGATGGGGGTCTTCGAGTGGCCGGCGTTCCGCGCGGGGACCGAGGCGGTCGCGCGGGCGGTGGCGGAGTGTGGCGCCTACACCGTCGTCGGCGGCGGCGACTCGGTCGCCGCGCTTCACTCGCTCGGACTCGCCGGGAAGGTCTCCCACGTCTCGACGGGAGGGGGCGCTTCTCTCGAACTTCTGGAGGGGAAGGAGCTTCCGGGCATCTCCTCGCTCCCCGCGGCCTGACCGCAGGCAGCGCCGACCCGGGCTAGAATCCGCCCCCCCATGCCGACCGGGATCCCCCCGATTCGCATCGCCCCATCCCTCCTCGCCTGCGATTTCTCCCGGCTGGGAGAGGAGGTGAAGAGGGCGGAGGCGGGGGGAGCGGACTGGCTCCACCTCGACGTGATGGACGGCCACTTCGTGCCGAACCTCACGATCGGTCCGCCCGTGGTGAAGGCGATCCGGCGAGTGGCGAAGGTCCCCCTCGACGTGCACCTGATGATCGAGGATCCGGGCCGGTGGGCGCAGGCCTACGTGGACGCGGGGGCCGGCTCCTGTACGTTCCACGTCGAGGCGGCCGCGGACCCGGGTGAAGTGATCGGCGTGTTCCGGCGCCTCGGCACGCGCGTCGGTTTGAGCCTCAACCCCGACACCCCCGTCGAGTCGATCCGGCCCCACCTCCCCGCCCTCGACCTCGTCCTCGTGATGTCGGTGATGCCCGGCTTCGGGGGCCAGTCCTTTCGGGAGGAGGTCCTGGGGAAGGTCCGGACCCTGCGGGAGGAGTACGGGTGGAAGGGGGACCTCTCGATCGACGGAGGGATCGGGCTCGAGACTGCGACCCGGGCCGCCGCCGCGGGAGCGAACGTGCTCGTCGCCGGCACCGCCCTTTTCGGGGAGAAGGACCTCGGCGCGGCGATCGCCGCGCTGCGGGCCTCCGCGCGCGCTTCCAGGAGCTAGCCCGTGGGGTGGACCACCCGGTTCGGGAAGAAGCGGGACATGCCCGGCGGCCTCTGGCTCAAGTGCGAGGCCTGCGGGCAGATCGTCTTCCGCAAGGAAGTCGAGTCGAGGATGCGCGTCTGCCCGAACTGCAACTTCCACTTCACGATCGGGTCGAAGCAGCGCCTCGACATCACCCTCGATCCCGGCTCCTTCCAGGAGATCGCCCCCGACCTCGAGACCCGCGACCCGCTCGGTTTCACCGACAAGATCCCCTACCTCGAGAAGATCCGACAGACCCGCGAGAAGGTCGGCGTCTCGGAGGCCGCCGTCGCCGGCTCGGGCCGGATCAAGGGGGTGCCGGTGGTCGTCGTCGTCCTCGAGTTCGGCTTCCTCGGCGGCTCGATGGGGGAGGTGGTCGGCGAACGGGTCGCGCGCGCCGTCGAGACGGCCGGGGAGAAGCGCGTCCCGGCCCTCCTCTTCACCTCCTCCGGCGGCGCGCGGATGCACGAGGGGGTGATCTCCCTCATGCAGATGGCGAAGACCTGCGCCGCCCTGGAGCGCTTCTCCCGCGAGGGGGGATTCTCGATCTCCGTCCTCACCCACCCGACGACCGGGGGGGTGACGGCCTCCTTCGCCTCGGTGACCGACGTCGTCCTCGCCGAGCCCGGGGCCCTGATCGGCTTCGCCGGCCCGCGCGTGATCCAGCAGACGATCAAGCAGGACCTGCCGAAGGGGTTCCAGCGCTCGGAGTTCCTCCTCGAGAAGGGGCAGCTCGACGGGATGGTCACCCGCGAGAAGATGCGGGACGACCTCGCGCGGCTCCTCTCCTACGCCGTGTAAGGGGGCCTCCGGTGGCTTGCCCGGCGTTCCTCGCCGGGTATCCTTTCGCCCCCCGTTCGACCGAAACAGTTCGCATTCCGCGATAGCTCAATTGGTAGAGCACCCGGCTGTTAACCGGGTTGTTGAAGGTTCAAGTCCTTCTCGCGGAGCCAGTCGCGACGGCGCGGGCCCCGCGCTACATGTCACGGAGCGACCTTCTCGTAGGGGACGACGGTAAGCCTCGGCCGCGCGCGGAGATCGGCCGATGGGGGTCCTGCCGGTCGCTGTGGGGGTGGCCCGGCTGGGAACGGAGTGGTCGACGCATCGCGCGCCGGGGCGGCGTGGCTCTCCGTCCACGCGGAAGAGAGGCGGAGAGCAACCTCAGCGGCGAAGCACACGCGGGCCTGCGTTCGGGTCATCCGGAGCGCCGTCCCGCCCCAAGCCTGAGCCCAGCCGAGTCCGAGCGCCCGCGTTCCGTCGAACGGAGAACGGCCCAGGACCGTCGCGCCTACTCGGCGGGGCGTGTCCAACGGCGCCGCTCGACTTCCGTGCTGCGCAGTGCGTGAATCTGCTCGATCGGCCCGGCGCCCCCCCGTCGAGCGCGACCCTGGCGCTCGGCGCGAGGTGCGCAGGCCGGCGAAGGGAGAGGGCCGATAGACGCGACCGAGAAGAAGGCCGAGGCGACCGAAGAGCACCTCCGCTACCTCGACGAGTTGCGCGAGAGCGGGGTCACGAACATGTTCGGGGCGTGCCCCTACCTCGAGGAGGCGTTCGGGCTCGACCCGAGGGCCGCACGCGAGGTCCTTGCCTACTGGATGCGGACCTTCTCCGCCCGGCACCCGCGAGAGGACGGGGGGAGGGAGCGGCCGTGAGGATCCGGGTTCGCGGGATCGACCGCCACCGGAACGGGATCTCAGGCGCGCCGTTCTGGGCCGTGCTCTTCGGCGACGAGGAGGGACACGAGCTGTTCGCCGTCGTCTTCGACGAGCCTCGCTCCGTCGCGGTGATCGGCGTGGCCCTGCTCGGACCAAGGGAAGCATGAGGCCCCTTCGGGGGAGGCGGAGGATCCCCGAAGGGGAGGCGCGGGGTTCGGGGGGCGGATCGGAGGGGTGAACCGGAGGGGCGGGGAGCGGGGGGGACTTCAGAACGAGGGGAGTTCCGCGGGCGTGAATCCTCCCGGGACGGGGAATCCTCCACCCGGGGGGGGATCCGACCCCGGTTTCGTAAACGTCTCAGGCCGGTTCCTTCGGAAGGGGATTCCTCGCTCCCGAGGGAGGAGGCCGGGCCGGAGAGATCGAGGGAGGCTCGGTGGGAAGGCCGAGATGCAGGAGGATGCGGCGGATGAAGTCGGGGTCGTGGATCTCGAACGTGAACGCCTTCCCCGGCCGCCACTCCCCGGACTCCAGGAGGCGCTGGAGCCGCAGGCACTCGGGCTCTAGGTCGGCGAGGAACCGCGCGACCCCGGCGACGGTGCGCTTCCCTCTGGCGGCGCGGAGCGCCGCGCGACGCAGGTTCTCGAAGGAGACGATCGCGGGCCAGAGGTTGCCGGCCCGCCTCACGCCTCCGCCCCCCTTCCGCCGAGCGCCTCGCGCCAACCGTGGACCATCCGTCCCGTCTCGTCGATCGCGCGCATGGCGCTCTCGAAGCCCTCCGCGCTCGTGACGCCCCGGGCCAGCGCGATCCGCAGCAGCATCCGCAGCCGCTCGAGCCGGAGGTTGACCGCGCGGAGTGCGCTCCTGCGCTCCCCCGGCTCCCACCGCGCCGTGATGAGCAACTCCGTCACGTCGAGGGCGTGGTCGTCGACCCGGCGCACGAGGGAGAAGCGGGCCGACTTCGGCCAGCGCGCGGTGTGATCGAGGAGCCACCCGGCGAACTCCTCCCAGCGCTGCAGCACGAGAAGCTCGGGTCCGGCCTCGCGCGCCGCCGGGCGAGCCGAAAGTTGGCTGCTCATCGCGCCGTCTCCGCGGTGACGGCCGCGGGCTCGCCCGTCACGGCGGGATTCCCGTCTGGCCGGACCGGCTCCGGCGCTCCCCGCGCGAGGGCGATCACCTCGGCCCCGTAGCGATTTACCCTGCCCGCTCCGATGCCGGCGAGGTTCGAGAGGGCGGTCGGGCTCTCGGGCCGCCGTCGCACGACCGCGAGGAGTTCCCGGTTCGTGAGATCGGGAAGGGAGCCACGCCTTCCTCATGTGCCTTTCTCGAGCGCCAGTCGCGCAGCGTGTTGAAGAGCACGCGCTCCGGCTCGGAGAGCCCTTCGGCAGGGTCTGGCCGGTCTCCCCCGCGGTCCCGCGCGGGAGGGCTCAACGGACGGGGGATCTCGCGCGCCGCTTGGAGATCCTCGGGCGAGACGAGGGCGTCCTGCCAGGCGAGGACGCACAGCAGGTGCGGGACCTCGTTCACCGTGAAGAAGTGCTCGCGGAAGGCGAGCAACTCCTAGTCCCGCGCGAAGTCCGCGAGCGGCGTCTCGTCGAAGCCCCCGAGCGTCGCCGAGTATCGGAAGGTGAAGAGCCTGACGCGCATCGCTCGCGCGCCTCCATGGCACTCCGCCACTCCGATCCGGCGCCGGACTCGATCCTCGGCGAACTCTGTCCATCCCTTCCTCCGAATTCAAGACCGGGGCGCCCCCCGTCCGCGGCCGGCTTCGCACGGCCGCTCCGGGGGCGCCCTTCCGGGGGGGAGGACCCCCCCGGCCCCCCCACCCTTCGGACCACCCCCCCTGGTCCGGAGGGGTCAGCGGCCGGAGGGAGGAAGTGGCGAAGTGGCGAAGCGGCCCGTGACGACCCTGGCGGGGCGGAGCCCGAGGAAGAAGCCGGCGTACTCGGGCGTGGGGCTCATGCGGGACGCCGAGCGCGCGAAGGCCGCGGAGGTGGTGAACGCGCCGCCGCGGAACACGCGACGCGGGGAGCCCACGGGCTCCGAGACGGGATCCTGGCGCGGGGCTCTCCGGTAGAAGCCCCCACGGTGCGCGTCCCGGCACCACTCACAGACGTTTCCGTGCACCTCGTGAAGCCCGAAGGGGTTCGCCGCATAGGTCCCGACGGGGGCGTGAGACACGTTCCCGTCGTCGAGCCAGTCCTCGATCACGCCCCAGCCGGACCCGCCGAATTCCTTCGCGTTGCGGTCGGCCAGGTTGGCTGCGAACGACCGGCGGAGCGACTCCTTGTCGTTCCCGGTCCACCAGACGGTCGTCGTCCCTCCTCGCGCCGCGTACTCCCACTGCGCCTCGCTCGGTAGCGCGACCCCCAACCGATCGCAGATCTCCGTACACATGTTCCAGTTCACCTGCTCCACTGGGTGCAAGAGATCCCCCTTGAGGCCGGACCGGTTCCATCTCGTCGAGTAGGTCTGGGGGTTGTCCCGGCTCGGGTTCCTCCCCACGAACCGAAGCCACTGCCCCTGCGTCATCTCGTACTTCGAGAGGAAGAAGGGGGAGAGCGCGACTTCGTGCACGGGACCCTCATCCGGGAATGCCTGTGGGTCGTAGTTCGGTCCGGCGGGATCGCTCGACTGTGCGCCCATCGAGAAGGTCCCCCCCGGCAGAAGCACGAGGACGAGCCCGGTCTCCTCCTGCAACACCAGTCTCCCGTCGGCTGCGCGCTCCGCCGGCTCGCCCGTCTCGAGGTGCGCGAACTCCCAGAGCCCCGAGCCGGCGTCCCGCCCGATCGGGAGGAGTCCGGTCTGCGGCGCGATCTCGAGGCCGTCGTACATGGGGCACTGCGCGCGGTCCCTGATCGAGGCGATCGCTTCGGCCCACCGGGCCTTCACCTCGGGTCCGGCGACGCTCCGCTCCTCGATGGTCCGGGCGAAGTCGAGGCGCCTTTTCACTCCCCATCCGTGCTCCGGCGAAGTGCCGGTGGAGAGGAGGCCTTGCTTCGGGTCCGAGAATCCCTTGAGCCCGTCCACCAGTTTCACGAGCTGACCGTGCCACCAACGGACCTCGATCTCCTCGAAGGTCCACTCGGAACGCGTCGAGACCTCTGCCTCGAGAGATGCGACATGGCTCTCGATCTCCGCGACGTGCTTCGCCTCCTTCTCCCGCCCCTCGGGACCGGAATGGCTCTCGATCTCGCCGCGCAACTTCTTCAGGTAGCCCTCGAACTCCGCTCGCTGTTCGGGACCCGCCTCTTCCATGGCCTTTTCCTCTTCCGCGACCGCCTCCCCGAACCGCCCGTTGGCGAAGAGAGCCCACGCGAGGCTGTCTCGGATCCCTGCGCGCTCGGCGAGAGGGAGAGCGGCGGCGAGGTCGACGGCTCTTCGCGCGAGGAGGAGCCCCTTCGCCTCCCCGCCCCAGTCCTTCCGGTCGGGGTCGACGAGCGGCCAGGCGAGGCCGTTCACGCCTTTCGCCGTGGCGGGGAGGCTCGCGAGGTCGACCCCGACCTCCTCCGGAGTCGGGTCCTTTTTCGGGCCGCTCGTCCCGATCGCCGCCTGGAGCCTCCGGCGAAACTCAAGGTGGCGCTCCTCCTTCTCGAGGTCGCCGAGCCGAGGGTGGCTCGCCCGCTGTTTGGCGCGAGCCTCCTCGGTCCAGGGGATCGCATTTGCGCGCAGAGCCGCGAGCCGCTCCTCGTGTTGCGGGAGCGCATTGACGAGCCTCTGCGCCCGCTCGATCCAGTCCTCGAAGCGGCGGATGTTCTCGGGGTGGGCGGGCCAGAGCCGATCCGCCTCGCCGGTGAGGTCGTCGAGGTCCTGGAGGGCCGAGAGGGAGAGCACGTCGTCGGCCCGCTTCTTCGCCTCCTCCTCGTTCGACTTGGCGATCCTCGCGTTCTCGTCCGACCGCGCCTTGAAGACGAGGCTCGCCGAGAGGCCCGCGACGAGAAGAAGGAAGACGGCGCAGACGCCCGCCACGAGAATCCGGTTGCGATCCGCGAACTTCCGGAGACGGTAGATCGCGCTCGCAGGCCGCGCCGAGATCGGGCGGTCCTCGAGGTAGCGCCGGAGGTCGGCGGCGAGATCCGCGGCCGAGGCGTACCGGCGGCCCTTCTCCTTCTCGAGCGCCTTCCCGACGATCGTGTCGAGGTCGCCGCGGAAGAGCCGGCTCACGGACGAGAGCGGCGTCGGGTCCTCCTCCCCGAGGATCCGCGCCGCCTCGGGGAGGCTCCGGTTCGCGAGGTCGTGCGGCAGCCGCCCGGCGAGCAGCTCGTAGAGGACGACGCCGAGGGCGTAGACGTCGGAACGCTCGTCGACGAGGTCGGGATCGCCGGCGAGCTGCTCCGGGCTCATGTACGGGAGCGTGCCGACGATCTCGCCGACCCTGGTCCGGAGCGTCGTCGCGCGAAGGTCCGAGTCGGTCGAGCGCGCGACGCCGAAGTCGAGGACCTTCGGGTGCCCCGACTCGTCGACGAGGATGTTGCCGGGCTTCAGGTCCCGGTGGAGGACGCCCGCCCGATGGGCGTATTCGACGGCGTCGCAGATCCGGACGAAGAGCCCGACCCGCTCCCGCGGGCCGAGCCCCTTCGCGTCCGCGTGCTCGACGAGCGGCCGGCCCTCGACGAGCTCCATCGCGAAGAACGGGACGGCTTCTTCGCCGTCGGCCCCGGACGGGTCGCCGTGCGTCCCGGCCTCGTAGATCGCGGCGATGGCGGGGTGCCGGAGCCGGCCGAGGAGCTCCGCCTCGCGACGGAATCGGTGGAGGGCGGATCCGGAAGCGATCCCCGGCCGCAACACCTTCAGCGCCACGGTCCGGTGCGGCTGCTCCTGCTCCCCCTCGTAGACGACGCCCATTCCGCCAGCGCCGATCCGGCGGCGAATGCGATAGCGACCGATGCGAGCGCCTTCGACGAAGCCGGGAGAGCCGGTCTCGGGGACCGCTCCCGGGGCGATCGCCGCCGGTTCCTCGAGGAATCCCCCCGCGCCGTCGTGCGCGGCGAGGAGCCGTTCGACTTCGGCGCGCAGACTCGCGTCTCCGCCGCACGCGCCGTCGAGGAAACTCGCCCGATCCGGGGCCGCGCATTCGAGCGCGTCGGCGAGGAGGTCCCTCACCCGGGTCCAGCGGTCCGCTTCAGCGGCCACCGCTCCCCTCCTCCCCGCCGGACATCTCCTCGAACAGCCACGCGCGGGCGACGGCCCAGTCCCGCTTCACGGTCCGCACGGAGACGCCGAGGGCCGCGGCCGCATCCTCGACGCCGAGGCCGGCGAAGTAGCGGAGCATCACGATCTCGCTCATGCGAGGGTCGCGGCGCTCGAGCCGCGAGAGAGCCTCGTCGAGCGCGAGGAGGTCGAGCGGGTCGGTCGCCTCCTCCGACGCGACCTCGGAGAGCGTCACCCGGCGGCGGCCGCCGCCGTGCCGGGCGGCCGCGCGCTTCCGCGCCCTCTCGATCAGGATGCGGCGCATCGCCCGGGCTGCGGCGCCATAGAAGTGCCCCCGGTTCTCCCACGTAGCCGGCTCGTCCCGGACGAGCCGGAGGTAGGCCTCGTGGACGAGCGCCGTCGGCTGGAGCGTCTGGCCCGGCGGCTCGGCCGCGAGCTGACGGCCGGCGAGGACCCGGAGCTCGTCGTAGACGAGGGGCAGGAGTTCGTCCGCAGCCCGCGCCTTTCCGGCGCCGACGGCGGCGAGGATCCGGGTCACGCGATCGGCGGGCGAGGATTCCAAGTCTCCCTCCAGAGGAGCCGGGCGAATTCGTGGCCCCGGCCCGGTCTCTTTCTCGCATGAGGGTCTGCAGGGCCGGGGTCCCCGATCCGAATGGGTCGAGGATAACCCCCCGGCTCCGGCGGACGAGAACCGCCGCGCGGGCGACGCCGGGACGGCATCCCGGCGGACCCCGCGGTACGATCGACCCGAGATCCCGAGGAGGTCGCCATGAGGATCAGCCGGCTGCTCGCGCCTTCGCTCTCTCTCCTTCTCTCGACGGGCGCTCTCGCCCAGGTCCCGGACGGATGGTTCGTGACCGCGAACTTCAATAACACGACCTACGACCCGTTCTGGAATCCTAACCCGGCCCCGGGCGACGGCGGGCTCTTCCTCGTCCACCCGACCGTCCCGGGAGTGGCGATCCCCGTGACGAATCTTCCTCCGGAGATCACGGGGGTGGGGGTTCCAGGTCCTCGGGGCGCGTGCACCGTCGTCTACCGGCCGAGCGACGGCGCGCTGATCGTGGGAGATGAGGGGCCAGCCGGTACGACGATCTCGCTCCACGTCGTCAACCTCACCGGGAACGCGGCCACGGGGATCACGACGATCCCCCTCGGGACCTCTGCGCCGGGCCCCGTGTCGCCGACGTCCCCGCCCGCCGCGTGGGTCGGCCAAGCCGCCTTGCTCCCGAACGGGGACGTCGTCGTCGCCGTCAACGCCCTCGGTCTGCCGGGGCCCCTTGCGGGACAGATCCTCGGGATCGTGTCGACGGCGTCCGGGACGGTGACTCCCGTTCCCGTGACGCCGGTTCCGCCGGGAATCATGAACGCTCTCGCGGTCGACGCGAGCGGACCGGGAGCGCCGATCGCCTACTTCGGGATGTTCCAGTCCCCCACATTCCT
The DNA here is from genome assembly GCA_022616055.1 of Planctomycetota bacterium. Lineage (GTDB taxonomy): Bacteria > Planctomycetota > UBA1135 > UBA1135 > JAKEFM01 > JAKEFM01. The sequence goes on along the minus strand of JAKEFM010000180.1, from coordinate 1,321 downwards.
CCAGTCCACCATCTACAGCGTTCCGCTTCCCGGCGGGGGCGCCCCGACGACCGTGCTCACTTTTGGTCCGAACCCGTGGATCGGCCTCACGAACCTCGCCCTCGATTGCTCCAACCAACTCTGGATGACTGCGTTCGGCGGCCCGCCGAATCTGTTCCATGCCGGGGCCGCCGTCCCTCTCTCCCCTCCCCTCGGAAACCTGAACGCGCTCGCGGTCGAGGACGCGACGGGAGCCCTGGCCCTGGCGACCACCTTCCCGAGTCCGTTCCCCTGGTCCGTCGTCCGCAGGACCCCCGCGGGCGTCGCGACGCTCCTCGCCTCGGCTCCCCTGGGAGGGTGGGGAGCGCCTTCGGGCCTCACCGTGAATCCGAACCCGGAGGCGTACGGCCCGGCGACTCCGGGCGCTTCCACGTACTCGTGGGAGCTCTGCCCGAACGCCGGCGGACTCCCGGAGGTGGGAAACGCGGGGTTCAGTCTGGCCGTCGCCGCGAACGGCTCCCCGGCCGCGGGGCTTGTCGCGGCGAGCCTCGGCTCGGCCAACCTCCCCGACTTCCTCGGCCTCGGCTTCACCCTGCTACTCGATCCGGCCCAGATCCTCCTCCCTCCGACTCCCCACGGAGGGACGATCAATCTTCCCATCCCGAACGACCCGACGCTCGTCGGCGCGCACCTCTACTTCCAGAGCTTCCACCTCGACGGAGGAGCGCCCGCCGGGATCGCGGCGACGGAGGGGGTCGAGGTGACGGTGCTCTAAGAAGGCGTTCCGATGTCGAGGACTTCCGCTCATCGTCCGGTGGTTCGGGTTCCGGGGGGGAGTCCGAGACCGCGCGAGGAGCGGGGCGACCGGCGACGAGGAGGTTGACCATGAGGATCTGGAGTTCAGTCGCGTCCGCCTTGCTGGGGCTGGCCTCGCTGGCGCCGGCGCAGCGGTTCGGGTTCACGCATCAAATGCTTCCCGCGGAGAGCGACTACACCCCGGCCGTCGCCCTCGGGGACGTGGACGGGGACGGGGACCTCGACGCGTTCGTGGGGAACTCCGGGCAGAACCGCCTCTACCTCAACGGCGGGACGGGGGTCTTCACGGACGTCACGGCGACGAACCTCCCGGCCCTTTTCGACAGCACGACGGCGGTCGCGCTCGGGGACGTGGACGGGGACGGCGATCTCGACGCGTTCATCGGGAACCCCGGGATCTTTCCGGCCCCTGGAGGGCAGAACCGCCTCTACCTCAACGGGGGCACGGGGGTCTTCACGGACGTCACCGCGACGAACCTGCCGTCCCTACTGGACTACACGACTGCGGTCGCGCTCGGGGACGTGG
>JAKEFM010000179.1 GCA_022616055.1 Planctomycetota bacterium | reverse complement strand
CGCGGCCGTCTCGTTGGCGCTCACGCGCGCCGAGAGGAGATTCGGGATCGCGATCGAGGCGATGATCGCGATGATCGCGACCACGATCATGAGTTCGATCAAGGTGAATCCCGCGTTGCCCTTCTTCATCGAGTCGCTCCTTTTCTGTCCCTTGTCCCGGTCCCTGCTACCGCGGCCCTCTCCCGGCTTCCCCCTCACGGAGGAAACCCTCCGGAAGATCCCCGCGCTCGTGGATCGGATCCCAGAAGTCATGGTCCCTTTCCATCCGGCGCCGCAGCCAGGACCGGTGGCTTGCCTGCAGGCGCGTGAGGACGGCGAGCCCGTTTTCGGCCTCTCCCCCCTCGAACTTTAGGCGCGCGACCTCGTACCGGGTGTCGGGGTCGTCCCCCCCCTGGTCGAGGAGGGCGATCGCCTCCTCGCGCGCCCCGAGCCGCGCGAGCCGCCCGGCGATCGCGGCCCGCAGCCGCCGGTCGGACCCGGCCCCGGCCCTCGCCTCCCGCAGCCGGGCGAGGGCCCCCTCCGGGGTCCCGAAGGACCCCTCCCAGACCGCCTCGACGTAGGCCGTCTGCGCCCGATGGTCGGGGAAGCCCCTCGCCTCGCGGAGGTGGCGGGCGGCCGCGTCCTTGCGCCCGAGGTCGACCTCGAGGAGGGCGAGGGAGAGGAGGATCGGCGGCCGCAGCCGCTCGTCGGGCGCCACGGGGAGCGCCCGCTCGTAGCGCCCGGCGGCGCGCTCCTTCTCCCCGCGCAACTCCGCGCACCCCCCGTCGACGAGGAGGGCGAGGAAGTGGTCCGGCTCCCGGGCGAGCACCTCCGCGGTCTTCCTCGCCGCCTCCTCGACGAGGCCGCTCCGCAGCTCGAACTCCGCGCAGGTCGCGAGGGTGTCGCAGTCGGGGGCGGGCCGCCAGAGCGCCGCGGCCGCGAGGCCGGCGGTGAGGGGGAGCGCGCTGCCGTAGAGGAGGAGTCGGCGCCGGTCCACGGCCCCCTAGCGCATCTTCGCCAGGCTCTCCTGGAGCTTGAAGATGGGGAGGAAGACCGCGAGCACGATCGTCCCGACGAGGAACCCCATGACCGCGATGAGGAGGGGCTCGAGCATCGAGGTGAGGCTCTTCACCTCCGCGGCGACCTGCTGGTCGTAGAAGGTGGCGACCTTCTCGAGGAGGGTCTCGAGGGCCCCCGACCGCTCCCCGATCCCGATCATCTTCGTCACCATCGGGGGGAAGACCGGGGAGGCGGCGAGCGGCCCGGAGAGCGAGTCCCCCGCGCGGACCGACTCGCGGGCCTTGAGCACCGCCTTGGCGACGACCCGGTTGCCGGAGGTCGCCGCGACGATCTCCATCGCCGCGAGGATCGGCACGCCCGAGCGGACGAGGGTGGAGAAGGTCCGCGAGAAGCGGGAGAGGGCGACCTTCTGGAAGAGCGGGCCGAAGACCGGCACGCGCAGGATCAGGCGGTCGGTCGCCTCCTGCCCCGGCTCCGAGCGCCGGAACGCGACGAGGCCGCAGATCGCCGCCCCGACGCCCCCGAAGACGAGGATCGCGTTCGCCTTGAACCAGAAGGCGGTGTCCATGACGAAGGTCGTCAGGCCGGGGAGCTTCACCTCGAGGGCGTCGAAGACCGGCTTGAACTGGGGGACGATCCCGATCATCAGGAAGGAGGCGATCCCGACGACGAGGATCATCGAGATCGTCGGGTAGGTCATCGCCGCGCGGATCTCCCGCTTCAGCGCCGCCGTCGCCTCGAGGTACTCCGCGAGGCGCACGAGGATCACGTCGAGCTGGCCCGAGATCTCCCCCGCGCGGACCATGCTGACGTAGAGGTTCGGGAACGCCCTCGGGCAGGTCTCGAGCGCCTTCGAGAAGTCCTTCCCGCCCCGGACCTCCTCGACGAGCCGCGCGGTCGTCGCGCGGAAGGCGGGGCTCTCCGCCTGCGACTGGAGGATCTCGAGGGCCTCGAGGAGCGGGATCCCCGCGGAGATCATCGTCGCGAGCTGGCGGGTGAAGAGGACGATCTCGTTCGACTTCCCGCCGGGCCGGCGGGCGAGGCGCTGGCTCTTCGCGGGACGCCCGGCGCCACCCCCTCCGACCGCCTCGACGTCGAGGATCGTCAGGCGCCGCCGGCGCAGCTCCGCGACGACCTCCCCCCGGTCGCGGGCCGCGATCGTGCCGTTGACGGTCTTCCCCTTCTCGTCCTTCGCCGCGTACCGGAAGTGGCTCATGAGGGACCCGCTCCGTCGGGCATCGTCACGCGCAGGACCTCCTCGATGGTGGTCCTCCCCCGCAGCGCGTTCAGGATCGCGCAGCGGCGCAGCGTGAGCATGCCCTGCTCCAGGGCCTTGCGCTTGATCTCGTCCACAGGTCGGCGTTCGACGACCATCCGCTTGAGCTCCTCCGCCATCGGCATCGTCTCGAGGAGGGCGAAGCGCCCCCGGTATCCGGCGCTGCAGCGCGCGCACCCCACCGCCCGGTGGAGGGTCGCGCCCTGCGCCTCCTCGGGCCGGAACCCGATCTCGACGAGGCGCTCGACGGGGAACTGGGCCGGCTCGCGGCACCCCTGGCACAGCGTCCGGGCGAGGCGCTGCGCCGAGACGAGGAGGACGGAGGAGGCGACGAGGAAGGGGTCGCACCCCATGTCCGTCATCCGGGTGATCGTCGAGGGGGCGTCGTTCGTGTGGAGAGTCGTGAGGACGAGGTGGCCCGTGAGGGCCGCCTTGACCGCGATCTCCATCGTCTCGGCGTCCCGGATCTCGCCGATCAGGATGATGTTGGGGTCCTGCCGCAGGATCGAGCGCAGCGCCGAGGCGAAGGTCACCGAGCGCTTGGGGTTGATCGGGACCTGGTTGACCCCCTCCATCGTGTACTCGACGGGGTCCTCGACCGTGACGATGTTCGTCTCGGGGCTCACGAGCTCGCGGACGGCGGCGTAGAGGGTCGTCGACTTCCCCGAGCCGGTCGGCCCCGTCACGAGGACCATCCCGTAGGGGCGGCGGATCGCCCCCCCGAAGTCGCGCAGGGCCTTCTCCTCGAAGCCGAGGCTCTCGAGGGCGTGGGTCACCGCCGTGTTGTCGAGCACCCGGCAGACGATCTTCTCGCCGTGGACCACGGGGAGGACGGAGACGCGGAAGTCGATCGAGCGCCCCTCGAAGCGGATCTGGAACTTCCCGTCCTGCGGCTTCACCTTCTCCGCGATGTCGAGGTGCGCCATGACCTTCAAGCGCGAGACGATCGCGCTCTGCATCTTCTTCGGGGGGGCGGGCCCCTCCCGGAGCACCCCGTCGACGCGGAAGCGGATGCGGACCTTCTTCTCCCCCGGCTCGACGTGGATGTCGGAGGCGCGGACCTTCAGCGCCTCGAAGATCATCAGGTTCACGACCTTGACGATCGGGGACTCCTCGGAGGAGAGCGCGTCGAGGTCGACGCGGCCGTCCTCCTCGACCTCCGTGAAGCCGACCTGCTTCCCCTCGGCCTCGCCGATCAGGTCCTTCATCTGCTGGCGGCCGCCGGCGTCGTAGCTCTTCGTGATCGCCGAGCGGATCGTCTCCTCGGTCGAGACGAGCATCCGCAGGGTGCAGCCGGTGATGAGGCGCAGGTCGTCGAGCTTCATCACGTCGAAGGGGTTCGCGACGGCGATCGTGAGGACGTCGTCGATCTTCGAGACCGGGAAGACGCCATAGGCGAGCGCGGTCTCCTGCGGGATCGCGGCGAGGACCTCCTCCGCGACGTGGACCCGGTTGAGGTCGATCGGCGAGACGCCGGCGGCCCCGGAGATCGTCGCCAGGAGGTCCCGCTCGGAGAGGACCCCCGACCGGACGAGGACGGAGGAGATCGGGCGCCCGTCCTGCTGCGCCGTGGCCGCGAAGGTCGCGGCCTGCTCCTCCGAGAGGACCCCCGCCTTGACGAGGATCGCCTGGAGCTTCTTCGAGCCCGCGACGGACATGGCCCCTACCGGCCGATCAGCCGGTTGAACTCCGCGGTGTCGGGCGAGGAGGCCGCGGCGTCGTCGTAGGCGACGGTCCCCGCCTTGTAGAGGTCGGCGAGGCCCTGGTTCATCGTCTTCATCCCCAGCCGCGCCCCGGTCTGGATGATCGAGTAGAGCTGGTGGGCCTTGTTCTCCCGGACGAGGGCGCGGACCGCCGGGTTGACGATCATCACCTCGGCGGCCAGGGCGCGACCCCGGCCCCCCGCGCGGGGGAGGAGCTGCTGGCAGAAGACCCCCTGCAGCGTGAAGGAGAGCTGGGTGCGGATCTGCTGCTGCTGGTGGGCGGGGAAGACGTCGACGACGCGGTTGATCGTCTGGACGCAGTCGGAGGTGTGGAGGGTGGCGAAGGTGAGGTGCCCCGTCTCCGAGATCGTGAGGGCCGCCTCGATCGTCTCCATGTCCCGCATCTCGCCGATGAGGACGACGTCGGGGTCCTCCCGCAGCGCCGCGCGCAGGGCCGGGGTGAAGCCGTGGGTGTCGGACCCGACCTCGCGCTGGTTGACGAGGCAGCGCTTGTTGCGGTGGAGGAACTCGATCGGGTCCTCGATCGTGAGGATGTGCCCCATCCGCCCCTGGTTGATGAAGTCGACCATCGCGGCGAGGGTCGTCGACTTCCCCGAGCCGGTCGCCCCCGTGACGAGGACGAGCCCCTTCGGGAGCGCGCAGAGGTCCTCGCAGACGCGGCGCGGGAGGCCGAGCTCCTCGAAGCCGTGGATCTCGAAGGGGATGACCCGGAGCACGGCGCCGACCGTCCCGCGCTGGAGGAAGACGTTCGTCCGGAAGCGCCCGTACCCCGCGAACCCGAAGGAGCAGTCGAGCTCGAGATTCTTCTCGAAGCGGGCGACCTGGTCCGGGGTGAGGACGGAGTAGACGATCTTCTGGGTGACGTCGGGGGTGAGCGGGTCGAACTCGAGGGGCTGCAGCCGCCCGTCGACCCGGATGCGCGGGGGCGAGCCGACGGACAGGTGGAGGTCGGATCCTCCTCGCTGGACGAGGATCGTGAGCAGCTCTTCCATCGAGATCATGGGTGTCTCCCGGGGTGGACCCACCGTTTTTCGGCCGTCCTCCGGCCCCGGTTGAGCCCCTCCGCCCCCGCCCGCGCCGCGGCCTCGGGTTGCGGAGGGCCCCCTCCCCCCCCACCATTCGCCCCCCGTGGAGTCCCGCTGGAGCCGGATCGCCGCTCCCCTCGTCGCCCGCGTCTACGCGCGCGACCTCGCGACCGCCCGCCCCGTCCCCCGCTTCCTCCTCAGCCTCGCTCGTGCCCTCCTCGCGGCGATCCATGGCTTCCGGGTCGACGCGTGCGCGACCCGCGCCGGCGCCCTCACCTACGTCACCTTCCTCGCGATCGTCCCCGTCCTCGCCGTCGGGGCCGCGGTCGCGAAGGGCTTCGGGGCGCACGAGGCGCTCTGGACCTTCCTCGCGGGGCAGGTGCGCGACTACCCGAAGGCGGTCCAGGACTTCTTCGAGCAGATGCGCGGCTACGTCGACCGGACCGATCTCGGCACGCTCACCGCGCTCAGCCTCATCCTCCTCTTCTGGACCGCCGTCTCCGTCCTCGCGCGGCTCGAGACGGCGTTCCAGGTCATCTGGCGCGTGCGCCGCCGGCGCCGCGGGGGGATCCAGCGCTACGGGAACTACGTGAGCGCCGTCCTCCTCGCCCCCCTCCTCCTCGTCGTGGCGAGCGGCCTCAACGCCGCCCTCGTCGCGAACCCCCTCACCGCCGCGGCGCTCCGCGCCGTCCCCGGCCTGAAGGGGGTCCTCTCCACGACGGCGCTCCTCGTCCCGGTCGTCGTCCAGGCCGCGGTCTTCACCCTCCTCTACGGGACGCTCCCCGGGACCCTCGTCCCCTGGCGCGCGGCGCTCGCCGGGGGGATCGCGGGGGGACTCCTGTGGCAGGTCCTCCAGGCCTCCTACTTCCGCGCCCAGGTGGGCGTCGCCCGCTACAACGCGATCTACGGCGGGTTCGCGGCGATCCCCCTCTCCCTCGTCTTCCTCTACACCGGGTGGGCGGTCCTCCTCTTCGGAGCGGAGTTCGCCCACGCCTGGGAGCGGGCCCCGCGCGCGCGCAATCCCGGGGACGGGATCTCCAAGCGCCCCCATCTCCCGCGCGAGACGCTCCTCGCCGTGATGTCGGCGGCGGCCGAGGCGTTCCGATCGGGGGGGGGACCCTGGAGACCGCCGGGCTCCACCGGCCTCGCCCGCGACGAGGCCGAGGAGGCGGTCGAGGCCCTCGTGCAAGCGGGCCTCCTCGTCCGCACGGAGTCCCCCCGCGACGCCGTCCTGCCGGCCCGCGCCCCGGGGGAGATCACCGCGCGCGAGGTGGCCGCGGCGGGACGGGCGAAGGGCGCGCCCCCGCCCCGGCTCCCCCCCGAGCTCGCGGCGGCCTGCGCCCGGGCCGACCGGGAGGCCGAGGCGCTCCTCGGCGACTACTCCTTCGGGGCTACTCCTCCTCCGCCTTCCGGGACGCCCGGTGCGCCGTGACGATCTTCTCGGCGAGGTGCGCGGGGAGCACCTCGTAGTGGGAGAAGGTCGTGGAGTAGGTCCCCTCCCCCGCCGTGATCGAGCGCAGCTGGGTCGAGTAGGTGAGGAGCTCGGAGAGGGGCGCCTGCGCCTTGATCGTCTGGAGGACCCCGTCCGACTCCATCCCGACGATCCGGCCCCGCCGGCTGTTGAGGTCCCCGGTGATGTCCCCGAGGAACCGGGTCGGGAGGGTCACCTCGAGGTCGAGGATCGGCTCGAGGATCACGGGCTTCGCCTTCTCGAAGCCGTCGCGGAAGGCGCGGGAGCCCGCGATCTTGAAGGAGGCCTCGTCCGAGTCGACCTCGTGGTACTTCCCGTCGGTGAGCTTCGCGCGGACGTCGACGACCGGGTAGCCGGCGATCACCCCCCGCTCCATCGCCTCCCGGATCCCCTTCTCGACGGCGGGGATGAACTGCCGCGGGATCGAGCCGCCGAAGATCTCGTCGGCGAACTCGAAGCCGGCCCCGCGCTCGAGCGGCTCGACCTTGAGGAAGCACTCGCCGAACTGCCCGCGCCCCCCCGTCTGCTTCTTGTGCCGGTAGTGCCCGTCCGCCCGGCCGTGCACCGTCTCCCGGTAGGGGACCTTCGGGAGCCGCGTCGTCACCTCGACCCCGAAGCGGCGCTTGAGGCGCGCGAGCATCACCTGCAGGTGGAGGTCGGAGAGCCCCTCCACGACCATCTCCTTCGTGTCCGCGTCCCGGCGGACGTGGAAGGTCGGGTCCTCCATCGTGAGCTTCTGGAGGGAGCCGGAGAGCTTGGCCTCGTCCTGCCGCGCCTTCGGCTCGATCGCGAAGGCGACCATCGGCCTGGGCTGGGGAGGACGGGGGAAGGCGACCGGCTCCCCCTCGTCGTGGACCGTGTGCCCCCAGTCGAGGGACTCGATCTTCGGCACGGCGACGATGTCCCCGGGGATCAGCCGGGGCGCCGGCCGGAGCTCCTTCCCGAGGGGGTACCCGAGGCCCGCGAGCTTGTCCCCCTTGCCCGTCTTCGGGTTCGGGAGCATCTCCTCGGCCTTGCGGGTGCCCCGGAAGACGCGGAGGTAGGAGATCTTCCCGACGTAGGGGTCGGTGAGGGTCTTGAAGACGAAGGCGGCGAGCGGCCCGGCGGGGTCCGGCGCGACCTCGACCTCCTCCGTCCCCCCTGGCGTCCCCCCTGGCGTCCCCTTGAGGGCGCGCCGCGGGCCGAGGTCCGCCGGGGAGGGGAACCCCTCGACCACGCGGGTGAGGAGCTCCTCGAGGCCGATCCCCCGGAGGGGATCCACGGCGAAGAGCGGGACGAGGAGCCCCCGCGCCATCGCCTTCGGGAAGACGCGGGCGAGGTCGGCGTCCGAGACCGCCCCCTCCGCGAGGTAGCGCTCCATGAGCGCGTCCTCCGTCTCCACGATCCGCTCGACGAGCGTCGTCCGGTAGGTCGCCGCCCGCTCCTTGAGGGGCCCGGGGAGGTCGGCCGCCGGGGCGAGGACGTCGACCACGCGCCGGAAGGCGGGGCCGTTGCCGTCGGGGAAGGTGACGGGGACGACCCGGTCGCCGAAGGCCTCCGCGATCGACTCGACGAGGAGGCCGAAGTCGGTGTTCTCCGCGTCGCACCGGGTGACGAGGAGGGCCCGGGCGATCCCCGCCCGCCCCGCCGCCGCGAACGCCTGCCGCGTGTTGAAGGTCACCCCGGTCGTCGAGGAGACGGCGACGATCGCGGTCTCGACGGCGGCGAGCGCGGAGTTGGCGTCCGCCACGAAGTCGGGGTAGCCGGGGCAGTCGATCCAGTTGAGGACCCGCTTCTTCCAGGCGACGTGGACGACCGCCGAGGAGAGGGAGTGCCTCTTCTCCTTCTCCTCGGCCTCGAAGTCGCAGACGCTCGTCCCCTCCGTCGTCGAGCCCCGCCGAGGTACGGCCCCCGCGAGGTGGGCGACGGCGTCGACCAGCGCCGTCTTCCCGGAGTCTCCGTGGCCGACGAGCGCGAGGTTGCGGATGTCCTGGACTTCGTGGGGCATGGAGTGGGCGTCCTCCCCCGCCGGGAAGGCGAAACGCCGCCGGGTCGCGGTGCCCCGCCGGTGCGCGGAGGTCGGCGGATTCTAGGCGACCGCCCCGCCCCGGGGGACCCCCGGGATGGCGCTACCCCTCCCGGTCGAGGAGGAGCTCCACTCTCCGGTTCTTCTCCCGCCCCGCCGCGCTCCCGTTGTCGGCGATCGGGCCCCACTCCCCGTGCCCGGCCTGGATGATCCTCCGGTCGGGGATCCCCGACTCCTTCGTCAGGAAGTCGGAGACGGCCCCCGCGCGCGCGAGGGAGAGGGCGCGGTTCGTCCGGAACTTCGAGCGCTTGATCGGCTCGTTGTCCGTGTGCCCCTCGACCCAGATCTTCCCGGAGGCGTACTGGGCCTTCAGGGCGGCCGCGACCTTGCGGAGGGCGGCCTTCCCCTTCTCGGTCAGGTCGGCCTTCCCGGAGGAGAAGGTGATCGAGGAGGGGACCGTGAGGACGATCCGGCCGTCCCGGAGGTCGGTCTCGACCCCCGTGTCCTTCAGCTCCTCGGCGATCGCCCGCGCCTTCTCCTCGGTCCTCGACTGGAGCGGGTCGGGCGCCGCCGCGGCGAGGGGCTTCGCCCCGTCCGCGTTCTTCAGGGCCGCGAGCTGGTCGAGGTAGAGGCGCTCCTTCGCCTTCAGCTCGTCGACCTGCGCGCGCAGGTCGTCGCGCTCCTCGCGGACCGTGCGCAGCTCGCGATTGCGCTCGTCGAGCTCCTTCTTGTACTTCGCCGTGCAGCCCGACCCCGCGCCGAGCGCGAGGAGGCAGACGGCGACCACGGAACCGGTTCTACGGGCATTCATGTCTTCACCTCCGATGTCAGACGTTTCGGATCCAGAAGTCGAACCAACCGACGACCCTCCCGCGGAGCAGGAGGGCGGCGACGCCCCCCGCCGCGAGGAAGGGGGCGAACGGGATCGCCGAGCCGAACCGGCGCGCCGCCGCGAGCGCCCCGTGCCCCGGGGCGGAGGCCCGGCGGGACCGCCGGGCGCGGGCGACGCACGCGAGCCGCCCGATGTGGGCGAGCCCGAAGAGGGCCCCGAGGGCGGAGCCGAGGACGAAGGCGAGGAGCGCCCCCTGCCCCCCCGTCCAGGCGCCGATCCCCGCGAGGAGCTTCACGTCCCCGAACCCCATCGCCTCCCCCCCCTGGCGCTCGGCGGCGCGCCGGAACAGCGCCGAGCCCCCCCACCGCACGAGGTTGAGGCCGACCCCCCCCACGAGCGCGCCGAACGCCGAGGCGAGGACGGCGCCGCCTCGGTCCGGGGGGAAGCCCGGGCCGGTGAGCCAGGCCCCCGCCAGCAGCTCGGGGACGGCGAAAGCGGCGACCGGCCCCACGACCATGAGCGGGATCGAGATGGAGTCGGGGACGATGAGGTGGTCGAGATCGATGAAGGAGACCGCCACGAGCGCCGACACGACCGCCAGCCGCGCCGCGAGCACGCCCGCGGGGGGGGAGTCGACCGTCCCCGCGGCGAGGAAGAGGAGGGCGGTGAGCGCCTCGACGAAGGGGTAGCGGAGCGAGATCCCCGCCCGGCACCGGCGGCAGCGGCCCCCGAGGAGGAGGTAGGAGAGGATCGGGAGGTTGTCGTACCAGGGGATCGGCGCCCGGCAGGAGGGGCACGCGGAGCGGGGGGTCACGATCGACCGCCCGAGCGGCAGCCTGTGGACGACGACGTTCAGGAAGGAGCCCACGCAGAGGCCGAAGAGGACGAGGGCGGGGTGAAAGGCCGGTCCCAGGGGGAGGTCTCTCTCGGAGACGGCGCGGGATTCTGCGCGTCCCCCCCGCCCTGTCAACGAGTTGGGCTACGGCGTCGCATTCGGATCCGGAGGGCGTCGAGGAACTCCTCCGCTCGGGGCGCCTCCGGCCGGATCTCGAATCGGACCCGGAAGCGCAGGAAGGGGAGCCCCTCGAGGCGCTCGAGGTCCTCGAAGGGGCCGACGACGCTCGAGGGATCCGGCTCCCCGCTCCGCTCGGGGAGGGAGCGCGCCCCGTAGAAGAGGACCTCGGCGCCCCCTCCTCCTTCGAGGAGGGGAGGAGGAAGGTAGCGCGCGTCGGGGAAGGGGAGGAAGCGGCTCGCGCAGGAGAAGGCGAGGGTCCGGGGAGGGCGCCAGCCTTCCCCGGTCGGGGCGGGTCGAAGCCTCTCGATCTCCGGGTGGAGGCTCCCCCGGGCGAGGGGAGGGCCCGCCGACGCGACGAAGAGGCGCCCGGCGCTCACCTTCCCCCCGGGAGCGACGACGAGCCGCCCGCCGGTGATCAGGATGAGGATCCCCTCGCAGGCGACCTCCCCCTCGACGAGGAGGTTCCCCGCCGACACCAGTACCAGGTCGGGACTTTTCGAGCCCTCGAGGAGGGCGAGGGCGTCCTTCGCGTCGGAGGGGGAGCCGCGCTTGCGGAGGGTCGGGATGCCCCCTTCCGTGCGGCCACGCCGGAGCGTCCCCCGCACGCGGAAGATCGAGGCGCTCCGGATCCGGACCGGCCCCTCCCCCTCGATCCGCACCTCCGCCTCCGGGCCGACGTCGACCTCGGCGAAGGGGAGGTCGGCGATCGCCGCCTCCCTCTCTCCTCCCGCGACGGCGATCCTCGCCGTCTCTCCCGCCTTCCACCGAACCGCCCCGGCCGGGCTCCAGGACCCCAGGCGCCCGTCGCCCGCGAGATCGGGGACCTGGACGCTCACCGTCCCGTTCCCCCACGCCGCCCATCCATCCTCCCCCGCGTCCTCGAGGTCGAGGTTCCTCTCCGTGGAGAACTCCTCCGAGAAGACCTCGGCCGTCTCCTCCGGGGAGGTCGGGAGGAACTCCACCATCGCGGAGAGGCCCGGGACGCGGTTCCCGCCGTAGTCCTGGATCCGGTCCCGGATCACGAGGACGTACTTCGTCGGGAGGGGCTCGGGGTCGCGCGGGACGATCTCGACGACCCTCCCCTCCCCCGTCCGGGGAAGCCGGACCTCGATCGCGACGTCCTCCAGCTCGGTCCCCCCGCGGAACTCCCGGAGGCGGAAGGACTCCTCCGTCACGGTGTCGGGCCGAAGGGGCTCCGTGAAGACGATCGAGATCGGGTCCCCGATCCGGACCTGGAGGGGGGAGGCGCCCGGGAGACCGGGGAACGGGCCCTGGAAGGGGCTGTCGTCGAGGAAGGGCTGGATCCCCTTCGCCGGATCGACCGTCCGGAAGGAGGCCGTCACGCCGCGCTCGAGGATCCGGCCGTCCCGCGCGCGCACGCCGTCGGGCCGGGGGAAGCCCGCCACCTCCACCCGATAGGCCGTGGCGGGCCGGTAGCCGCCGTCGTCGAGCGTTCGCGAGAGGGCCCGGTCGGGGTGGAACGCCACGCGCTCCCTCGAGACCTCGAACCTCCCCAGCGCGCTCGCCCCGTCCTCGGAGCGGATCGCGATCGAGCGGCTCGTCACGCTCGAGGGATCGACCGGCGCCGAGAAGACGAAGTGGAGCTTCTCGTTCAGGAGGACGGCCCGGGCGTCCGCCTCCCCGAAGGCGACCAGCCGGAAGGACTCCTTCCTCCCGGGATCGGCCCGTGCGCAGGCGACCGAGGCCGGGGCGAGCGCGAGGAGGAGGGCCGTCCGGATCACCGCGACGCGCATCCTGCGCGTCCGGCGGCGCCGGTCAAGGCGGAGGAGGGGCGCGCCCTCAGAACCGAATCGGCAGCTTGATGAACTCGATCTCGGGCCGGGGGAGCGAGCTGCTCGGCGCGCCGAGGCCGGTCAGGTCGAACTCGACCTGGGCGCGGATGAAGGGCTTGCCGTTCAGCAGGTCGAGGTTCGCCTGGAAGCCCGTCGACCCGGTCACGACTCCCGTCGGGGAGACGTTCGTCGCCCCCTCGAAGAGGATCTTGACCGTGGCGCCGACGGGCAGGGAATCCTCCACGCCGTTCGTCCGGACCCGGAAGAACCTCGGACCGATCGCGACCGGCGTCGTCGGCGCGACGGCGACGGCGATCATCGATCCGTCGGCCGGATCGGTCGTGAAGACCGCGTTCGAGCCGCTCGTCGTACCGGAGACGATCGTGAAGGTCTGCGCCTGCCCGCTGTTCGGGTTGAGCTCGAAGCCGACCATCGCGGCGGGATTGAGGAAGTTCGCCGCGGTGAGCGCGGCGAGAGGGATGGTGATCGTCTGGTCGGCGACCGACCCGATCGGCACGGTGCCGACCGGCTGAGGCGCCGGCTGGGAGACGACCCCCGCGACCGTCCGGACGAGTCCCGAGGGGGCGTCGAGCGGATAGTCCGGGTTGCTCGCGTTGTTCGGCTCGGAAGGGTCGCCGATCGGCGTCCCCGGAGGAGGGACGACCCACTCGTAGAACGGTCCCCCCGCGTTCCCGAGCGGCGTCTGGCCCGTGTTGATCCACCTCGTCCGGGCGCGGCTGATCCGGGAGAAGGCGGGGAGGAGGATGTGGTTGACCGCGGGAAGGATGTCCGCCGTGTTCGTCGGGAGCGTCGCGACGATCGTGCTTCCGGAGAGGACCGTCAACGAGCCCGTGGCGTTCACGGTCGGGGTGTGGATCTGGAGGACGCCGTCCCCTCCAGCCCCGCCAGCGTTGGTGGGCGCCGCTCCCGCTCCGAGGCCGCCCGCCCCTCCCTTGAGGCGGAGCCGCTCGTTGTTCGCGGTGCCCGTGGCGATCGTGATCGGAGGGGTGTTCGGCAGCGCGGGGGGAGGGGGCGGCGTGAGCGCCTCGATCACGATCATCCCGCCCGAGCCTCCTCCGCCCCCGCCGCCGACGCGGTTCGCGGGGTTGTTCACCGTGCTCTCCCCGTCGCCCCCCGCCCCTCCGCGGGCGCGGAGAACTCCGGTGGCGTTCAGCGTGAAGGTGCCGGCGCACCGGATCACGAGGAGGCCTCCCCCTCCGCCGCCGCGCCCCCCTTTCTCGTCGCCGATCGTCCCGGGGGAGGCGAAGGTCGGGTTCGGGAAGGTCGGGCCGGCGACCGAGTCCCCGCCGGCTCCTCCTCCCGCGCCGCCGCGCAGGGTCTGCAGCTCGCCGGCGACGATCGTCGTGATCGCGGGGGGCCCGATGATGGAGACGAGTTTCCTCCCGAAGAAGTCGTCGGTGGAGAGGCCGTTCGTGAAGGCGCCGGGACCCGATTCCCCTCCTCCCGCGGCCCCCGACCCCGTCAGGGCATCCGTCCCCAGCGGCCCGCCCGGATTCCCCACCAAGCCCAGCAGGGTCCCGAAGGATCCCCCTCCGCCGCCTGCCCCCCGGCGGTTGACGGGATCGACCGTCCCGAAGCAGGAGTGGCCTCCGCGCCCGCCGCCTCCCGCCAGGTTGGCGGCGCCGGTCCCCGCGCCTCCTCGCTGCGAGGACTGGCTGTTGTCGGGGCTCGAGTCCCCTCCCTTCCCGCCGCCGCAGTTCCCTTCGGCGCCCGGGTCCGGCTGGTCCGCGGAGTCCTGGACGACGTCGAGCCCGAACCCGCCGTCCACGTTGATCTCCCCGATGGTGCCGCCGGTGGAAAAGCCGATCGTCGCGTTCCCCGTGCAGTTGAAGACGAGGGGGTTGGGACCCGTGCCGAGGATGCGTGCCGCCCCGGGGGTCGCGCTGGCGCCCACGGTCAGGTTGTGGAGGTTGACGACGCCGCCGACCACCGTGAGCTGGGCCGGCGCGCCGTTGCCGTCCGTGCCGACGAGCGTGTCGAGGGTCGTGTCGAGCTCGATCGTCTGGCCCACGGCGACGTTCAGGTTGAACTGCTGGGCTCCCGTGAGGGCGGGCGCGGGGAAGGGCTCGGCCGCGCGCAGGACCCCGTCCCCCCAGTCGGCGAGGACCGCGGGAGGGGTCGTGATCAGGAGGGGGGAGGTCGCGTCCTCGAGCGCCGTGTCGTCGAACGTCTCGTCGAACGCGTCCGCCTCGCCGGGAGGGGGATCCGCCGCCTCGATCGCGAAGGCGTCGAGGACGAAGTCGGTGATGGTCGACTGGTCCCCGCCGATGTCGTCGAGGCCCGCCTTCACGAGGATCCGGGCCTGCCGCCCCTCCGGGAGGATCCCGAGCGGGGTGACCGCCACCGTCGCGCTCTGCGAGACCGGGCAGGGGTCGCCTCCCGCCACGTCGAGCTCCGGGACGCAGTTCGAGAGGAGGGTCAGCGTCGAGGGGACGAGGAGCCAGGTCCCCGACGCGGGGGGCTCCTCGAACTGGAGCTGGACGACCGGCTCCCCCGTCGGCGTCGCCAGGTTGGACGGGCGCGGGTCGATCGGCTGGTCGAACTTCACGAGGATCGGCTCGGCCGGAGCGGTGAAGGTGTTGAGGGGGACCGAGACGAGGTCGGTCATCGAGCCGACCGGAGGCCCGAAGGGCTCGACGTCGAAAAACGCGGGGTCGACCGGGACCGTCGGGCTCTTGAAGGTGATCGTGATCCCGGAGGCGAGCTTCTTGCCTCCGGTGTCCCTGAGGACGTTTGCGCCGCCGCCCGAGAGGACGGTGAGGGTGTAGTTGATCCCCCCCGGCTTGAACCCGCCGTCGTCCAGCGCGGCGTTGGAGGGGCAGTCGGGCTGGAAGACGAGCACCGAGCCGTCCGAGCACGGATCGACGAAGAAGCTCCCCGTCACCCCCGGGGCTGAGAGCGAGGCGAAGGTGATCGAGGCGAAGTTCGCGGAGGACGCCTGGACCGGGTGGTTGAAGGTGAAGACGATCGGGCGGTTGAGGGGCCAGATCTGGTTGTTGGAGATGTTCGTCCCGGTCAGCACGAACGCCCCGCCCCCTCCGGAGCCTCCTCCTCCGCCGGAGCAGGCGGCGAAGAGGGCCGGGCCGAGGAAGGAGAGGGGGAGTCTCGGGCTGCGCGGACGAGGCATGGATGGGGCTCTCACCCGCCCGGGGCGGGTTCACTGGATCGGATGGGGCTCTCACCCGCCCGGGGCGGGTTCACGGGATCATTTGACGTAGGCGACGCCGACGGAGGAGATGGTCGGGACCTCCCCGGTGGTGATGTTGCTGAGGAACGTGAAGCGCAGCTGGAGGTAGCGCTTCCCGTTGAGCCGGGTGATGTCCGGCGTGAACTCGGGGAGGACCGAGGCTTGCGTCGAGTTGGGCGTGGCGAACGGCGGGGCGACCCCCGTGAGGAGGGAGGTCGGCGCCTGGTTCGGGAACCCCGAGGTCCCCCCGGAGATGTAGACCCCGTAGACGTTCGGGACGTTCGGTCCGGGCTGGATCGTGGCGTCGGTGAGGATGAGGCAGGAGGGGCCGGGGACCGGCGGCGCGCAGGCCCCGGTCGCGGTCGAGGCGCCCCGGTACTCGACGATCATGCTCGTCCCGGCGGGCTGATCCGCCGCGCGAGGCTCGACGACCGGCGTCGAGAAGATCGGGGCGCCGACCGTCGTGGTCGCCCCGAGGTCGAACCAGTGCGTGAAGGCGCGGGTCACGCGCACGACGAAGTCGACCTGGCTCCAGTAGAGCTCGGGCCCGCACGCGACCGTCGGGGCGCCCGGGAGGGGCTCCGAGTTCGGATTGAATCCCCCCAGCGGGGTGTTCCCGGTGTCCGGGTTGCGGTAGACGACATTTCCCGCGGTGTTCGTGCCCCCCGTCGTGAAGACGCGGAAGTTCGGCTGGGCCGAGGTGTTCACCATCAGGCTCACCTGGAGACCGTTGATGTTGATCGTGGTGTCCTGGCCAGTCGGGGGATAGGACTTGCACTGGATGAGGAGCGGGAGGCAGACGGAGGGGACGAGCCCGCTCGGATAGAGCTGGGGCGGAGTCGTCGGGAGCACCTGGCTCCACTTCTCCGGCTCGACGCCCCCGTTGTTGGGACCTCCCTTGCGGCCGAACGGGATCCCGGTGTCGCGCCAGGTGTAGGTCTGCGTGAACGACGGGAAGGGGACCATCGGCGTGAGGGTCCCGGGGACGAGGAAGAGGTTGAGAGGGTTGATGACGTAGGGGTTCGGGAACGTGTCGGTGACCGTCACGGGGGCGCCGCTGAACCCCAGCCGCATCGACTCCCCGGGTCCCGGGGGCGTGCTGACGACGGAGTTCGTCTCGTTGTTCCAGTACCAGAAGTAGAAGGGGTTCCCGATCCCGGTCCCGGTGAGGCCGGCCGGGTTCGCCGCGGTCGGCTGGCCGGCGGAGGTCGGATAGAACTTGTTGCAGTCGAGGCCCGACAGGGGATGGACGGGGAGGAGGCTGTTGATGTCGATCACCTCGTCCGGGAAGTAGTGGGAGTGGGCGAGGTCGATGCGGAACCGCGGGAGGGCGTCGGCGGCGACCGTCCCGCCGAAGGGGGCCCAGTTGAGCCCCTCCACGTCGAGGTTCATCTCGTTCACCTCGCTCCCCGAGAGGCCGAGGTCGACGTGCCGCAGGAGGGTCTGGAGCCGGCTCCCGTAGGAGGTGAGGGGCGTGAGGAGGGGGGCCGGGAGCTGGACCGGCGCCCCGCCGACGAACGGGTTGCCGAAGTCGGCGACCTTCGGGAACCGCCCGGTCGGCCGGCCCCGCAGCTCCCCGTTCACCTCGTCGAGGACGATCTGTCCGCCGTAGTCGGGCTTCCCCGTGCCGACCGGGTCGGGGCCCGCTCCGAGGTCCGGCAGGCCGAGGTCGTAGTTCGTCTCGTTCAGCCGGGTGAACCGCAGGGCGAATCCCCCCGTGGGCGCGGCCGGGGCCGTGGCGGAGAGGGAGAAGGGGAGGTGGAAGGCCGGCACCGTGAGGGGGTTGCCGGAGAGGTCGCGCACCCCGGAGTTCCCCGTCCTCAGGGTGAGGAAGCGGGACTCGCTCGCCCCGGAGAGGTGCGGGATCGGGAGGGAGGGGACGAAGGTGTACTCCCGGAGATCCCCCGACGCGGCGAGCTCGCCGACGACGAAGGCGTTGGGCGCGAGGTCGTCGACCGAGGTGTTCGGCGGGGCCGTCGGGTCCGCGAGCGTGAGGGTCAGGGTGTCGTACGGACGCACGGTCTCGGGGTCCATCGGCTCGCTGAAGCGGACGCGGACGACCGCGACGGGATCGATCCCGGCCGGGCTCGTCCCCCCCGGGGAGGTCGGCTCGGGCACGAACGTGACGAAGCAGCCGACCTTGTCCTCGTCGACCGGCTTGAACGCGAGGTTGTATTCCCCCGGGCCGGTCCCCATCTCGATCGGGTCCCCGTCCGCGTCGAAGGTGATCAGCTCGACGAAGACCTGCTGGCCGGGGACCGAGGGGGGCGCGCAGGGGCTGATCGCGCCGGTCAGCCCCACGACGAGGCCGAGCGACGCCCCGCGCTTGAGGACGTCCCCGATCTCGGGGACGAAGGCGCACGCCGCGTTCGAGAAGCCGAGGGAGACCTGGCGCCGCAGCTCGGAGACCGGGCTCACGTCGCAGATCGTGATCCCCTGCACGCCGACGAGGGTCGGCGGGACGAGGTCGAGGACGAAGCCGTTGTTCGGGTCCCCCGTCGCGGCGGTCGACCCGCCCGACCGGAGCGTCCGCACGACGTCGGTCCCGTCGGACGGATCGTCGTCCTCCGGGAAGGAGCCCGACGCCCCGCGGAGGAGCGTCGTCTGTCCGATCTGCGGGTCCTTCTTCGTCGGGATGCGGATCTGGAGGTTCGGGTTGACCGTGGTCAGGGCCGGGGGGAAGCCGAAGGCGTTCACCGCGAGCCCGGTGAGCTCGCTCTGGAGGGCGCTCACCGTCGGCTCGACGATCACGTTGCGGGAGTCGCTCGGGTCGAGGCGGGTCAGGACCTCGAGCTGCTGCTCGGCCGGGACCCCCTCGAAGACCCGGATCGTCTGCGGGGTGAGCGAGCTCGCCTTGACCGGCTGGTTGAACCGCAGCAGCGCGACGGCGTTGCGCGGGACCATCGAGTAGGGCGGGGGCGAGTTCACCGACTTCGGGACGACGAACCCGAGCTGGTCGTCGAGCGCGGCGTAGGCGGCGTCGAACTGCGGGGTCCCCTCCGGGACGAGGATGCGGACCGTGGTCGTCCCGGTGATCGAGTTCGTCGTCACCTCGTAGGAGAGGAGGTCGCTCTGGATCCCCTCCTCGATGACCTTCTCCCTCGCGACGAGGGCCTGGTTGACGTCCCGGACCGCCGCGATCCGGCCCCAGCGGATCTCGAGCAGGGCGAGACCGCCGGCGGAGCTCCCGCCCCCGCCGCCGCCGCCGCCGCAGGCCGGGAGGGAGAGGAGGCCGAGAAGGAGTCCCGCGACGACGCGACCGGAAGGGGTGGGGACCATGCTGGTTTCCTCGGATGCCGCGGATCCGGACGCAGGGGGATCGTGCCGGACCACAGGGTTGTCGTACGCGCCCACGGTGACCCGCGGAAATCTTATAAGGAAGGGACCTTCCGACTGTCAAACGGGATGCCGGGCCGGGGGTCCGCCACCCCCCCCTCCCCCGCTCCAGAATCCGGGAGAACCCCTCCCCTCCCAACCCCCGACCGTGCGCGACCGTGCGCGCGGCGTGCGCCCCCGCACGCCGGCGGGACCGGCCCGATCAGGGTCGCCCGGCGGCCGCGAACCCCGATCCGCGCGCCTGCTCCTCGCTCGCGAACAGGACGAGGTGCTCCGCCTTGATCCGCCTCACGTCGCCCGAGTTGTGCCGGTGGAAGACGCGGGTGCTCGCGCAACCGACGAGGACCGGGGCGACCGCCACCTCGCAGAAGGTGCAGGAGGCCGTCAGCGGCGACCGGGAGACGACGACGTACTCCGGCTCCAGGTAGTGCGACTCGAGGTTCGTGATGCAGGTCGGATTGGGGCAGGCCATCCCCAGGCGGCCGCGCACCGCCTCGGCGGTGGGCTCGGGCGCGGGCGCCTCCGCCCCCAGGTCGAGGCGCCCGAGGAGGAAGGCGAGGAGCGCCATCCGCACGGGCACGCCGCGGGCGGCCTGCTTGAAGTAGAGGCTCCGGGGGTCCTGGTCGAGGTCGTAGGAGATCTCGTTCACCCGCGGGAGAGGGTGCATGACGAAGGTGTCCTTGAATCGCGCGCCCGAGAGGGCCTCGCGGTCGATCCGGACGGGCGGCGCCGCCTCCCCCTCGGTGAACCGCTCCTGCTGGGGCCGCGTCACGTAGAGGGCGTCGAGCTTCGCGACGGCGACGCGATTCGCCTCCGTGAAGAGGGAGAGCTGGTGGGGCCGCTGCGGCGTGAAGTACACCGCGTCCGCCCTCCCCGCGATCGAGCGGAAGTCGTCCGCCTCGAGCCGCTGCGGCTCGTTGCCGTAGCGCTCCCGCAGGCGGCGGAGGACGTACTCGGGCATCTCGAACCCGCGGTGCGGGATGAGGACGACGTTCGCCCGCAGGCGCGCCAGGGCGTAGGCGAGCGAGTGGACCGTCCGCGAGTACTTGAGGTCGCCCGAGAGGACGACGTCGAGCCCCTCGAGGCGCCCCTTCTCGGCGTAGAGGCTGTAGAGGTCGCAGATCGTCTGGGTCGGGTGCTCGTGGGAGCCGTCCCCGGCGTTGACGACCGGGACGGAGGCGTAGCGCGCCGCCACGCGCGCGGCCCCCTCCGCCGGATGCCGCAGCGCGAGGATGTCCGCGTAGGCCCCCCCCACCACCCGCACCGTGTCGGCGAGCGTCTCCCCCTTCGCCGCGGAGGAGGAGCGCATGTCGGCGGCGGAGATCACCCCCCCGCCGAGCCGGTGCATCGCCGCCTCGAAGGAGAGGCGGGTCCTCGTCGAGGGCTCGTAGAAGAGGCTCGCGAGGATCGCCCCCTGCGCGAGGTGGGTCCACTCGCGCGGTCGCGCGGCCATCTCGTCGACCGTCCGGAACAGCGCGGCGATCTCTCCGCTCGAGAGGTCGTCGATCGAGACGAGGTCGCGCTTCACGACCGGGCACGACGATAGCCTCCGGCGGCGCCGCGGACAACGCCGTTCAGGCCCGCGCGCAGGCGGCGCGCACCCCGAGGTGGACCAGCTCGGGGACGACGGTCCCGAGGAAGCGGCTGCGGCGGGCGAGGAGAGAGGCGTCCCCCCCCGTCGCGAGGACCCGGGACCCGGCCGGGAGGGCGCGGGAGACCTCCGCGACGAGGGCGTCGACGAGGCCCGGGACCCCGAAGAAGAGCCCCCCGCGGATCGCCTCCTCCGTGTCCCGCCCGAGCGCGCTCCCCGCCTCGCCCGGCTCGACGAAGGGGAGGAGGGCCGTCCCCTCCGCGAGCGCGCGCGCGGCGAGACGGTAGCCCGGGACGATCGCCCCCCCGAGGAAGGCTCCCTCCGCCGTCACGGCGTTCACGGTGATCGCCGTGCCCGCGTCGACGACGACGGCGGCGGAGCGCTCGAGGACGAGGGCACCCCGGGCGGCGGCGAGGCGGTCGACCCCGACGCGCTCGGGCTCCCGGCAGCGCACGTCCAGGCCCACGGGGACGTCGCGCCCCACGCGGAGGGCCCGGACGCCGGCGGCTCTCCGGACGGCCGCCTCGAACCCCTCCTCCCGCGTCGGGTTGACGGAGCAGTAGCCGCACCCCTCGAGGGGGCGCCCCTCGAGGATCCGCCCGAGCGCGGCGGAAGGGTCGTCGCCCGCCCTCGCCGCCGCCCGCGCGAGGAGTCTCTCCCCGTCGAAGAGGGCGAGGGAGAGGTTCGTGTTCCCGAGATTCCCCGAGAGGAACAGGGGGGACCTAGCGCGGGAGGGAGTACTGGAGCGTCAGGGGGCGGCCGAGCCTCTCGATCTCGAGGGTGAAGGAGCGCAGGTCGGGGTGGGCCTGGATGTACTCGACCACCTGCTCCCTCGAGCGGACCGGCGTCCCGTTGATCGACTTGACGACGTCGCCGGGCCTCACGCCCTTCCCTTCGAGGATCGACCCCGGCTTGATGTTCCCGATCCGGAGGCCCGATGGGCTCGAGTCCCCCTTGCGGTAGTGGGGCGTGAAGGTGATCTCCCCCGTCCCCACGATCTCGTTCGCGCGCTCGGTCACCTGCTCGACGTCGGAGGCGGAGACCTTGAACTTGTTCGGCCTCTCCTCGATCGTGGTCGCCGGCCAGTCGCGGGAGGCCTTGATCGCGGGGCGCGTGGCGGGGGCGCTCGACGGGAGGGTCGTCGGGCCGTCCCCGTCCCCGAGCACGCCGTGGACGAGCTCCCGCGCGATCTCCATCTCCCGGACGGGCACCTCCTCGTCCTTCTCCCCGTTCCGCTGGAACACGACCCGGTCCTGGTGGATCGACTTCACCTGGATCGCGGAGTGGGGCTCGGGGAGCCGGTCCCCGACGCTGAGGAGCGGCGCGGCGGACTTCTCGAGCATCGTGTCCTTGTACTGGACGTAGCAGAAGTGGCCCGTGAACTGGTCGAGGTCGAACCCGGCCGTCCCCTCCGGGTCCGCGGCGTCGAACATGACGTAGAGGACCCGCAGCAGGTCCGCGACGGGCTGGATCTGCCCGATCGGGGGGAGGGGGGGCCCGATGTCCTCGGAGGCCGGCGCCTGGGCCACATTCCCGGTGACGTTGAGCTCGAAGAGGTTCTTGTAGTCGGCCCAGTTCTTGGCGACCCGGGCCTTCGAGGAGGTCCCCTTCTCCTTCAGCGGCTCGCGGACGTCCCGTTCCCCGTAGGGGGTGAGGTAGAGGTTCTTCTTCCGGACGAAGTCGACGAACCGATAGAGCGTCCACCCCCCGACGAGGACGGCGACGACCCAGAGGAGGGGGAGGACGCGGCTCGCGTGAAGTCGAACCGCCGGATTGTACCCCTGGGGAGCGGAGCCACGCCCCCCGAGACGGTCCCCCCGCCTTCCCTATTCCCGGGCTCCTCCCCCGGATCCGTTGGACGGGCAGCGGGGGACGGGCGGGGGCCCCCTACTTCCCGGGAGCCCGGCCGGCGAACTGCCGCTCCTGGACCCCCGGGGTGATGCCGCGCAGCTGCATCTTCAGCTCGTCGGGGTTGTCCGAGGCGGCGATCGCCTCGTCCAGGGTCACGTTCCCGGCCTCGACGAGGCGGCGCAGGCTCTGGTTGAAGGTCATCGTCCCGTAGTAGCTCCCCTCCGCGAGCGCGCGGGGGAGCTCCCGCGTGCGCCCCTCGATGAGGATCTCGCGGACGGTCGGGGAGGACATCATCAGCTCGACGGCCGGCATCACCTGGCGGCCGTCCTTCGTGCGCAGGAGGCGCTGGGAGACGACCCCCGCGAGGTTCAGGGCGAGCTGCTGCCGGATCAGGGCGTGCTCGTGGGGGGGGAAGTAGAGGATGATCCGCTCGACCGTCTGGACCGCGTTCACCGTGTGGAGGGTGGAGAGGACGAGGTGCCCCGTCTCCGCGGCGTGGATCGCCGACTCGATCGTCTCGCGGTCCCGCATCTCCCCGATCAGGATCATGTCGGGGGCCTGCCGCACCGCGTGCTTGAGGGCGATCGAGAAGTCGGGGCAGTCGAGCCCGATCTCGCGCTGGTTCACGACGGAGAGCTTGTCCTCGAAGACGAACTCGATCGGGTCCTCGATCGTGACGATGTGCCGGTTCAGCGTCCGGTTGACGAACTCGATCATCGCGGCGAGGGAGGTCGACTTCCCGGAGCCGGCGACCCCCGTCGCGAGGACGAGCCCGCGCTGCAGGGAGGCGAGCCGCTGGAGCTGGTCGACGGGGAGGTGGAGCTCCTTGAAGGAGGGGATCACCCGGTTGACGTGCCGGAAGACGAAGGAGGGCTCCCCGTTCTGCCGGAAGGCGTTCACGCGGAAGCGCCCGATCTCCTTCACGTCGAAGGAGATGTCGGCCGCCCCCTTCGCCTGGAGGGAGGCGAGGGCGTTGCCGTCGAGGAGGCGCGTGCGCACCGTCTCCGCGAAGACGCGGTCGACGCGCTCGTCCGCGATGTAGCGCACGAGCCCCCGCGCTCGCATCGCGGGGTATCCCCCCGTCTTCAGGATCAGGTCCGAGCCGCCTTCCTGGACCAGCGTCGCGAGCAGGCCTTCGAGTTCCACGGGCGTCCTCCGGGTCGACCCGACTCCCGCGGGGAGGGGGGACGATGCCGAGAGGGGGTTTCGGCTCGCCGGAGGCCCGGACTAAACCGGCTCGGTGCGCGGGGGGAGGGCCTCGAGGACGGCGCGGAGGAGGTCCTCGAGACCCCTCCCCGTGACCGCGCTCACCCGCAGGACCTTCTCGCGCAGCGCCCGCTCGAGGGACGACGCCCCCTCCTCCGCGGAGGGGTCGTCCATCTTCGTCGCGACGACGATCCGCGGGCGGTCGAGCAGCGCCTTCGAGTAGGCGCGCAGCTCCTTCGTCACGACGGCGTGGGCGTCGGGCGGCGGGAGGGGGGCCTCGCCGCTCGCGTCGACGAGGTGGAGGAGGAGGCGCGTCCTCTCGACGTGCCGGAGGAAGGCGTCCCCGAGCCCCTTGCCGCGGTGCGCCCCCTCGATCAGGCCGGGGATGTCCGCGAAGACGAGGGAGCGGCCCTCCTCCACCTCGACGATCCCGAGGACCGGGGAGAGCGTCGTGAAGGGGTAGGCCGCGACCTTCGGCCGGGCCGCCGAGATCCGCCGCAGCAGGGTCGACTTCCCCGCGTTCGGGAGGCCGACGAGGCCGACGTCGGCGATGAGCTTGAGCTCCAGGCGCAAGCGCCGGCTCTCCCCCGGCTCCCCCTTCTCGAACCGGCGCGGGGTCCGGTTCGTCGCCGACTTGAAGCGGGCGTTCCCCTTCCCGCCCCGGCCTCCGCGGGCGACGAGGAGGGACTCGCCCGGGCCCGCGAGGTCGCGGAGCACGTGGCCGCGCTCCCCGTCGCGGACGACCGTTCCCTGGGGGACGCGCAAGAGCAGGCTTGCGCCGTCCGATCCATGCTTGAGCGCGGAGCCTCCGCGCTTGCCGGAGCCGGCGGCCCACTCCCTCCGGCGGACGAAGTCGAGGAGCGTCGTGACGGACGGGTCGACGAGGAGGGTGACGTCCCCCCCGCGGCCCCCGTCCCCGCCGGAGGGGCCTCCCCGGGGGACGTACTTCTCCCGCCTGAAGGTCGCGATCCCGTCCCCGCCGCGCCCCCCGCGGACCGTGACCCATGCCTCGTCGCGGAACACGGCCCCTCGGACGCGGCCGCCCCGCCGCCGCCGTCAGCTCGCCGCGGCGGTCGAGGCGACGGGGTCGACGTGCACGCGGCCGTTGTCCTGGTACCGCAGGACCCCGTCGCGCAGCGCGAAGAGCGTGTCGTCCTTCCCCCGCCCCACCCCCGAACCCGGCCGGAGGGGCGTCCCGCACTGGCGCACGAGGATCCAACCCGCCCGCACCCGCTCCCCGCCGTAGCACTTCACGCCGCGGTACTGCGGGTTCGAGTCGCGTCCGTTGCGGGTCGCCCCCTGTCCCTTCTTGTGCGCCATGGGGTCACTCCGTGCGGATCTCGCGGATCCGGACCGCCAGGTACTTCTGGCGGTGTCCGTTCTTCTTCCGGAACCCGTGCCGATGCCTCCAGCGGTAGACGACCAGCTTCTCCCCCTTCGCCGGACCGCGGACCTCCCCGAGGACCTTCACCCCCGGGACGGTGGGGCGGCCGACCCGCGTCGCGGGCCCCTCCCCCACCACGACCGCCTCGAAGGAGATCTCCGCCCCGGGCGCGAGGTCCTCGCGCAGGTCGATGCGGATCTCGTCCCCGGGGCGGACGGTGTAGTTTCGATTCCGATCGCGGATGACGGCGTACACGGGCGGGGATGGAAGGGGCGAAGAGGATACCGGGCGCGCCCCGCAGGTCAACGATCGCGGGCTCACCCCTCCCTCCCCTCGGATCCGGGGACCCTCACCCGGTACTCGCCGGGCGGGAGCCTCCGGTCCGCGAGGACGAGGATCCCCCGGTCGAGGCGGGCCTCGATGTCGAGGAGCGCGCGGCGCTTGACGTTCGCGAGGTACTGCTCGACGTCGGGGTGGACCGTGACCTCGATCGTCCCCCCGCGCCGCCGCGCGGCGGCCGCCTGGACCTCCCGCAGGATCTGGATGGCGGCGGTCTCCGCCGTGCGCACGGCCCCCGAGCCCCCGCAGGTGAGGCAGGGGGCGTACATCGCCGTCTTCAGGCCCGGCCCGAGCCGCTGGCGCGTCATCTCGATCAGCCCGAAGGGGCCGATCCGCCCGATCCGGACCCGCGCGCGGTCGTCCCGCAGCGCCTCGCGCAGGGCGCGCTCGACCTCCCGGCGGTGGCGCGCCTGCATCATGTCGATGAAGTCGATCACGATCTGCCCGCCGAGGTCGCGCAGCCGCATCTGGCGGACGATCTCGGGGATCGCCTCGAGGTTCGTGCGGTAGGCGGTCTCCTCGAGGTCCGACTCCTTGCGGTAGCGGCCGGAGTTGACGTCGATCGCGACGAGGGCCTCCGCCTGGTCGAAGACGATCGAGCCCCCGGAGGGGAGGTTCACCTTGCGCGCGAAGGTGCGCTCGAAGTCGACCTCGACCCCGTAGGCGTGGAAGAGGGGGACGGGGGCGGCGTGGAGCTTCACCTCGGTCGAGGCCCGCGGGGCGTAGCGCTCGAGGAACTCGCGCACCCGCCGCTCGACGTCGGGGGAGTCGACGACGATCTCCCGCACCTCCGGCGTGTAGAGGTCGCGCATCGCGCGCGTGACGAGGTCGGTCTCCTCGTAGAGGAGGGAGGGGGTGGGGCCGGAGGAGAGGCGCCGGTGGAAGGCCTCCCAGACGCGCAGGAGGTAGCCGAGGTCCTGCTCGAGCTCCCGGCGCGTCCTCCCCTCCCCCGCCGTCCGGATGATGAAGCCGACCTCGGGAGGGGGGGCGAGCGCCTCGAGGAGCTTGCGCAGCCGGCGCCGCTCCTTCTCGTCGGCGATCTTGCGGGAGACGCCGCACCGGGAGAGGCTCGGCATCAGGACGAGGTAGCGGCCCGGGATCGAGACGTAGGTCGTCAGCGCCGAGCCCTTCGCGCCGATCCCGTCCTTCGTCACCTGGACGACGACCTCCTGCCCGCGGCGCAGGAGCTGCTGGATCGGGGGGCGCTCGACCGGGCGCCCCTCCTCGCCGTTGTCCCCCTCGAAGACCGCCCGCAGGGCCTCGGGCCCCTCGCCGGCCCCGGCCTTCGCCCGCGGGAGGTCGACCGTCCGGAACCCCGGCTGGCCGTAGGCGGGGAGGACGTCGTTCGTGTGGAGGAACCCGTTCTTCGCGGCGCCGAAGTCGACGAAGGCCGCCCCGATCGAGGGCTCCACGTTGACGAGCCGGCCCCGGTAGATGTTGCCGAGGTAGGAGACGCGGGAGGCGAGGTCGACGAGGAGCTGCTCGAGCTCCATCCCGCGCACGAGCGCCGCGCGCGCCTGCTCGGGGTCGGTCGTGTTGAGGAGGAGCCGGTAGTCGCGCTTGGGGGTCTCCTCGCGGGGACCCTCCGCCGCCTCGGCGTCCTCCTCGGCCTCGACCCTCTCCGCGGAGCCCTCCCCCGGCGCGGCGGGCGGCCCTCCGGCCGGAGGCACCGGGACGCCGGGTGCCGGCGCGCCCCCCTTCCTTCGCCGGCGCCTCCCTCCGCGCCGTCGCCCCCGGCGCCGCGGGGCCTCCCCGGGCTGCGGGGGTGCGCCCCTCGCCGGCGCCCCCTTCTCCGTCACTTCGGGGGGGAGGACGTCCACGGGGGGCGCGCCCTCGGGCGCGGGCGCGCCTCCCTCAGTCGGGTCTCGAGGGTCGTCCGTCGGATCGATCGGGTCGATCGGGAGTTCGTTCGTCGACAAGAGCGCAGTCTCCTAGGGCCGCCCGGACGACCACGGGTGGGGCGTCGGGGCCCGCCAGGCCGAGCGCGGCGAGCACAGCCCGAAGGCGTGCTCCGCCGGCGCCCGGTTCCATCTGAATCGCGATCCCCTCCGGCCGCCACGCGACGTCGAGGAGCCCCTCGAGGGAGGGGAACTCCGGGCGCAGGCGCTCGACGGCCTCGGGGGGAATCGGGGCCTCCGCGCCGTCGGCGCGGCGGACCCCGTAGACGATCGGGCTCCCCGGACCCCCGCCCGCCTCGGGGGGCGACACGTCGAGGATCTCGAATCCCCCGGGGAGCGAGGTGGCGAGGCGCCGGCGGACGTCGGACAACGCAACCGGCTCCTCCAGAAGGAGTTCAAACCATGCCCGGCCGGCCTCGACGCCGGTCGGGAGGGCGGGGGAAAAGGAGAGGCGCACCCTGGGGTTAAACCCTTCGCTGAAGGCGACCTGGAGGCCCGAGCGCCGCACGCTCCGCTCCACGGTCCGGACGACGTCGAGCTGGGAGAGGAAGCGAAGGTCGCCGGTCCGCCGGTACGACACCCGAATCCGCTGGCGCAATCCCGACTCCTCCCACGTCCCCTCCTCCTGCGAGGCGCGGGAGGATAGGCGACGCGGGGGTCCCTTGCAACGCCCGTGCGGGAAGACGGGCGGCGGGCCGAGCGGGCCCGCCGCCCGATGGAAGAGTGGGGGGAGGGTCGTCCGGCCGGGCCCTACGGGCGGGCGTCGGCCGGCGGAGAGGTCGCCGACGGGTCCGAGGGGGCGGCGGGGGTCGCCTCCCCGCCCGGCGGGACGACGCCGCCGGAGAGGAGACCCTCGAACCGGGACTGGAGCGCCTTCTGGCGCTTCTCGAGCTCCGTCCGGAGGAACAGGTCGGTCTCCTCGGGGGAGCGCACGATGCTCGGGGTGATGAAGACGAGGAGGCTCCGCTTGTCCTTCGTGCGCTGCTCGTGCTTGAAGAGCCAGCCGAGGATCGGGATGTCGCCCAGCCAGGGGAGCTTCGTCACCCGCGACTGGTCCGTGTCCGTGGTGAGCCCGCCGATCCCGGCGGTCTGGCCGCTCTCGAGGAGCATCGTCGTCGCGATCGTGCTCGAGGCGATCCGGGGGAGGGCGATCTGGCCCCCCGCCCCGACATCCGCCCCCGCCCCGACCTGGAAGACGTCGAAGCCCGGCGGCGCCAGCGGCGGCCCGCCCGTCCCGGAGAGGGCGTCCTGCTTCGGGATGATGTCCATGACGACCTTCTGCGTCCCCGGGACGACGTGGGGGATGATGAGGAGCTGGAAGCCGGTCTTCACCGGGGAGTCGGGCGCCTCCTCGATCGAGAGGAAGGCCCCTCCCGCCTGCCCCTGCTCCGCGCGCGCGATCGCCCAGCGGACCTCCTCCCCGACGAAGATCGTCGCGGGCTGGTGGTCGAGGGCGATGATCTTGGGCGCCTGGACGATCTCGGAGTTGCGGTCCTGCTTGAGGAGGTGAAGCGCGAGGGTCACCTCCGTGAAGGAGAGGGCGCCGAAGATCGTCGTCGGGATCGCGGTGTTCGCGGAGCTGTCGGGGTTGCCCGCCCCGTCGATCAGGTTCGAGAAGGGCCCGCCGGAGGGGTTCGCGAGGATCGAGTCCTCCCACCCCTGGTCCCCCACGCGGAAGGGGAGCTCGATCGGGACCTGCCCCCCGCTCGCGCGGATGACCGCCCCCTGGTCGCCGTAGTTCACGCCGAAGTCGAGGAGGTCGCTCTCGGTCGTCGAGACGAACTTCACGTCGACGAAGACCTGCTTCGGCTCCGTGTCCATCGCCTCGATGATCGCGCCGATCCGCTCGACGACGGTCGGGACGTCCCGCACGATCAGGATGTTCTGCTTGTCGATGTAGTCCATCTGCCCCTGCGGGGTGAGGGTCTTCTGGAGGGCCTGCAGGAGGCTGAACTCCTTCTTCACCCGCTCCGCCGCCGTCTGGCCGCCCCCGCCGACCCCGCCCGTTCCCCCCTGGAGCGACTGGCGCCCCGCGAACGGGGACAGGACGTAGGGGGAGTCGATCTTCGGGGTGTAGGTGCTCGGCGGCCGGAGGTAGCGCAGCTGGAAGGAGCGGGTCTCGAGCTGGGTCTGGAGCGTCGACTGGGGCACGACCCGCAGGATCCCGCGCGCCTCCTCGACGACGACGTACCCGAGGGTCTTCACGACCTGCTCGAGGGCGTCCCGCCAGGGGATGTCCTTCAGGCGGATCGTCACCGTCCCCTTCACCTCCGGGGCGACGACGATGTTCGCCCCCGAGATCTTCGCGATCGCGTCGATCACCTTCGTGATGTCGGTGTCCTCGAACGCGAAGGTCACCCGCGGGGGCTTCTCGACCTTGAAGAGGTTCGGGGCGAGCTCGACGACGACGCAGCCGGCCCGCTCCGCGGCGAGGTCGAGCGCCGCCCTCCAGGGGACCTGCTCGAGGGAGAGGGTCACCTTCTCCTCGACGCCGGCGTCGAGGACGATGTTCGCCCCCGACTCCTGCCGCAGGAAGTCGAGGACGTCGCGGAGGTCCCGCTCCTTCACGTCGAGGGAGACGAGCGCCTCGCGCACCGCCTGGGCCGGGGCGGGGGCCGGCAGGAGCGCCGCGGCGAACAGGAACAGCCAGGGACTCAGGAACGATCTCACGATGGGGATCCTCCGGGGGGGGGACGAGAGCTAGCGCTTCCGCGCGATCACGAGGTCTCGGTACTGGAACTCGATCTCCTCCACGCCGATCCGTCGCACGAACAGGTCGTCGTCGAGCATGTCCCCCTCCGTCACCGTGCGGCCGTTGATGACCGCGACGGCCCCGTCGGGGCGGACGACGACGCCGGAGATCACGATCTTCAGCCGGGAGAACTCCTCCGCGAGCCGGGCGCGCCGCTCGAGCTCGCGGATCTCCGCGGCGAGGGGGGCGCGGGTGGGGTCGGCCTCGACGGAGCGCAGCCGCTCGGAGACGAGGGCGTAGCGGTCGAGCGCGGCGGCGAGGTCCCCCGTCGCGAGCGCCTCCCGCATGGAGCGGGCGACCGCCTTCAGCTCCTCGACCGTCGGCCCCTCCGCCATGACCGCCTCGAAGGCGCGCCGCGCCTCGGCGACCCCCTCGGCGACCTCGCGGCGGAAGCGCCGGGCGAGGGGGAGGTAGGCGATCTTCCCCTCCCGCTCCGTCTTCCCAATCTCGTCGGTGAGGGCCGCGATCTTCGTCGAGATCGCCCGCCGCAGCTCCGCCCGCTCGATCAGGTTCCCCGTCGTGCGGAAGCGGTCGACCTCGGCGCGCAGCTTCTCGACCTCGGCGCGCAGGCGCTCGAGGAGGCTCGACTGCTCGTCGAGGGGGAGGCCCGCCCCGCCCGCCGTCGCGCTCGGGAGCCGGGGGTCGATCATCGGGTCGCGGCGGCCGCGGGGGCCGCGGTACTCGTAGGGGACGTCCTCGATCTTCTCGCGCGCCTTGGCGATCTCCTCGGCGAGCTCGGCCTTGCGCTTCTCGTAGTGCGGGATCTGGGCGCGCTTGCCGTCCCCCTTCCCGCGGTTGTAGGCGAAGGTCTCGACCTCGACCTGGACGCGGTGCTTGACCGCCTCGTAGTCGCCGTTCTTCGGGCGCGGGCCCGAGGCGATCTTGAAGCGCGGCACCCGCACGAACCGCTCGTAGGACTCGAGCCGGGCGAGGAAGGCGAGGAACTGCCAGAGGTTGCCGTCGAGGTTGATCCGGTAGCCGACCGGGTGGATCGCCTTCCCCGTCTGGCGCTTGGGGCTCACGTTCTCGAGGCTCGCGATCCCGACCTCCGTCTCCTGCTGGAAGTCCTGGAGCCGCTTGACGAAGAGCTCCACCTGGGTGTCGTCGGGGAGGATCTTCGCGACCTCCTCGAGGTTCTCGCGCGCGATGATCGCCTCGCGCTCCCGGTCCGGGATCGCCGCGACCTTGTCCCGCGCCTTGCCGATCTCGACGCGCAGGTCGACGAGCTTCGCCTCCTCCGCGCGGATCGCCTTGTGGCAGAGGACCGAGGCGGCCACCCCGCTCGCCGCGACGAGGCCCGCGGCGCCGAGGATCATGACGGACGTCCGACGCTCAGCGGCCATGGCCCTCCTCCTTTCCGGACGGCGCGGCCGGGGGCGCCGCGGGGGGGGCGGGCGCGCCCTCGCCGGCGGGCTTGGCCGACTCGGGCGCCTTCCCCGCCTTCTTCCCGCCCTTCCCCCCCTTCGGGGTCTCGCGCTTCTTCAGGGTGAGCTCGAGGGGGAACTCCCAGACCTGCGGCGGGATCAGCTCCTCGTCCTTCTCCGTGCGCTTGCCGGTCGGGTTGCTCTGCCCGTCGAAGTCCTTCGTGAAGTCCGCGTGCGCCTTCAGGTCCTCGAAGAAGAGGGCGACGTTCGCGAAGTTGTCCGATCCGGAGAGCCCCTTCGTCGTCAGCTTGCCGCCGGTGCGCCCCTCCTGCCCGGCGTCCGCGGTGAGCTCGTCGAACCAGACGAGGTAGCGGTCGGCGTCGGAGGCGGTGTTGACGATGTCGGAGAGCTCGTCGAGCTTGCGCGTCCACTGGACGCGCGAGGAGCGGATCTCCTGGATCGTGGCGAGGCGCTTGTCCGCCTCGGTCTTCTCCGCCACGAGGTCGTCGTGGTAGGCGACGGAGGGCTTCAGCCCCGCGAGCTCGTCCTCGAGCGCCTCGCGCTCCGCGCGCACCCGGGCGAGGAGCCCGAAGCGGGCGTAGGCGGCGTAGGCGAGCGAGGCGCTGGCGGCCACGACGCCGAACATCGTGGCGGCGAACAGGCGCCAGGGGGTCCGCTCGCGTCGGCGGAAGTCCTGGGGGAGGAGGTTGATCGTGATCACGCCACACGCTCCGGAATGCGGCCCGTCTCGCGCGCCGCGAGCCCCAGGGCGACGGCCAGGGAGGGACCGGCCGCCTGGAGGTCCTCGACGTCGAGCCCGTCGGCCTTGACCTGGAGCCCCTCGAGGGGGTTCCACATGCGGGCGCTGCGCTCGAGCGTCCGCTCGAGGTTCTCGGGGAGGAAGGAGGCGAGCGCCGAGCCGCCGGTGAGGTAGATCGTGTCGAGCGTCCCCTCCGACTGGTGCTCGAAGTAGTCGATCGAGAGGTTCACCTCGTTCGTCAGCTCGTCGAGGACCGAGCCGACGGCGTCCCGCACCTCGCCGGCGCGGTCCCCCGGCTCGCGCTTCAGGGTCTCCGCGACGTCCTCGGGGACGGCGAGGCGCCGGGAGATCGCCGCCGTGAAGTCGTTCCCGCCGATCGGCACCTCCCGGGCGAACTGGGAGGAGCCGCCGGCGACGATGTGGATGCAGGTCTTGCTCGCGCCGACGTCGACGAGGGCGACCCCGCGCTCCTCCTCCGGGGCGGGGGGGGCGAGCGTCGAGGCGAGGGCGAAGGCGTTCCCGAGCGCGAAGACGTCGACGTCGATCGCGACCGGGGTGAGCCCGCACTCGACCAGGTTCGCCGCGAGGTCGGCGACGAGGGAGCGCTTCGCCCCGACGATCACGACGCGCATCTGGGGCGGGGCCCCCTCCGCGGCCGCCGGGACGTCGCCGAGCACCTGCCAGTCGACCTGCGTGTCCTCCGGGGGGAGGGGGAGGTGCTTGTCGAGCTCGTAGGTGAGGGAGCGCTTCAGCTCCTCGGAGGACATCTTCGGCATCAGGACGTAGCGCTCGATCACGCTCTTCCCGGAGACCGCGGCGACGACGCGCTTCGTCCGGAAGCGCCCGCGCCGGAAGACCTCGCCGATCGCCTCGCGGCGGTTCGTCTCGGGGGTCACCTCGAGCCGGGCGAACCCGGTCAGGATGACGTCCCCCTTGTCCCGCGTGAGCTCGACCGCCTTGTAGAAGCTCGAGCCGAGATCGAGGCCGACGACGCTTCGGTTGGTTCGGAACAAGATGGTTGCCTCCGCGCGGGGTTCGTATCGTCCCCGGCCGGCCTCGACTTGAGGGGGAAGCCGCGGGGAGCGGCGCCGGGGGGCGCGACGGAGGGGAGGAGGGGGCGCTCGCGCGCTAGCCCGGCGCGTCGCCGAGCTCGCGAAGGAGCGCGAGGAGCTCCGGCGCGTCCTTCGCCCCGAGGGCGAAGCGCAGGAAGTCGCGGTGGCGCGCGAGCGTCGAGGCCCAGCGGAGGAAGCGGAGGTGGTCCTCCTCCTCGGCCTCGGGGCGGGCGATCAGGAAGACCGCCCGGACGGGCGCGCCGTCGAGCGCGCGGTAGTCGATCCCCTCGCGGGAGATGCCGAGCGCGGCGACGACCCGCGCGAGCCCCGGCATCCGGACGTGAGGGATCGCGACCCCGCCGCCGATCCCCGTCGTGCCGAGCGCCTCGCGCTTGCGGAAGAGGGCGAGCGCCTTCTCCCCCTCCTTGCGCGTCAGCCGCTTGGCGGCGACGAGCCCCGCGAGGAGCTCCTCGAGAATCCCGTCGCGGTCCTTCGCCCGGAGGTCGAGGAGGACGGCCGAAGGGTCGAAGTGCTCCCAGAACCCGCTCATCCCGGATCGGCGCGACGCTAGCCGGGGCCCGCGGAAGCGTCAACGACCCGAGGCGGAGCGCCGGGCGGTCCCCCGGCGCCCCCGTTCGATGCGCTTCTCCTTCTCCTTGGCGAGCTGCCGCTCCAGCCGGTCGACGGCGAGGTCGATCGCCGCGAGCACGTCGGCGTGATCGACCTCGATCACGACCTTCCCGTGGTGCTCGATCGAGACGACGAGCTCGACCTTCCGGCGCTCGTGCTCGGTCGAGACGAAGGCCCGGAGCGACTCGATGTGGTGGTTGAGGAGGCGACGGATGCGCTCGAGCTTCTTCTCGAGGTAGGGACGCGTCCCCGCCGGGAGTCGCGGATCACGCAGGACGACTTCGAGGATCACGATCGGCTGCTCCTTCCCCCCGGTTGTCCCGCCCGCCGGGCCGGGCGTCAACGCCGCGCCCGGGACCGAGCGCGGCGGCGGGGTACTTGACGTCGAGGAGGTAGAGGCCCCCGGCCGGCGCCGTCGTTCCGGCGGCGGTGCGGTCCCGCGTCCGGAGGAGCGCCCCGACCGACTCCGGATCGCGGCGCCCGGCGCCGACCTCGAGGAGGGTCCCCACGATCGACCGCACCATCCGGGGGAGGAATCCGTCCCCCTCGAGGACGAAGAAGATCCCCTCCCTCGTCGGGCGGACGTGGATCGCCCGCAGGCTCCGCACGGTGTCGGGCGGGGCGAGGTCCGCCGCGGCGAAGGCCCGGAAGTCGTGGCGGCCGAGGAGGGTCCTCGCCGCGCGCCGCACCGCGGCGAGGTCGGGAGGGGTCCGGAGCCACAGCGCGCGTCCCCGATCCAGCACGGGACGGACGGGGCGGACGACGACCCGGTAGAGGTAGCGCTTGCGTCGCGCGGAGAACCGGGCGTGGAACCCCTCCGGGACCGTGCGGACCTCGCGGACGGCGACGTCGGGCGGGAGGTGGGCGTTGAGCGCGGCCCGCAGCCGCTCGTCGGGGAGGCGGCTCCCCGTCACCGCGTGGGCGTGCTGGGCGATCGCGTTCGCCCCCGTGTCCGTGCGTCCCGAGCCGTGGACCGCCACGGTCTCCCCCGTCGCCGCCGCGAAGGCCCGCTCGACCTCCTCCTGCACGCTCCGGAAGCCCTTCTGCCGCTGCCAGCCGCGGAAGGCCGCGCCGTCGTACTCGAGCACGAGGAGGACCGTTCGCACGCGCCCCGCCGGCGCGGCCCTACCGCCCCGGCCCGGGCCGCATCTCCCGGCGCCCCTCGAGCGCGTCGGCGAGGACGACCCGGTTCAGGTACTCGATCGCGCTCCCGGCCGGGAGGCCCCGTGCGAGCCGCGTCACCCGCGCGCCGGTCCCCTCGAGCCGCTCGGCCACGTAGAGCGCGGTCCCGTCCCCCTCGAGGTCGGGGTCGGTCGCGAGGATCACCTCCTCGATCCCCCCCTCCTTCACCCGGCGGACGAGGGGCTCGACGGTGAGGGAGTCGGGGCCCGCCCCCTCGGCGGGGTTGAGGCTCCCGAGGAGGACGTGGTAGAGCCCGCGATAGACGCGGGCCTTCTCGATCGCCCAGACGTCCCGTGGTTCCTCGACGACGCAGACCATCCGAGCCTCGCGCGAGGGGTCGGCGCAGACCGCGCAGGGGTCCGATTCCCCGACGTTGAAGCAGCGCGAGCAGCGGCGCGTCGCCGCCCGCGACTCCCCCACCGCCCGGGCGAAGGCCTCGGCCTCCTCCGGCGGCACGCGCAGGAGATGGAAGGAGAGGCGCTCGGCGGTCCGGCGGCCGACGCCCGGGAACCGGGCGAACGCCTCGATGAGCCGCTCGAGGGCGGGGGGGTACACCGGCTCAGGCGAGGCCCGGGAGGTTGAGCCCCCCCGTGATGCGCGCGATCTCCTCCTGGTGGAGCGCCTCCGCCTTCTTCAGCGCCGCCGACACGGCGGCGAGGACGAGGTCCTCGAGCATCGAGACCTCCTTCGGGTCGACGACCTGCGGGTCGATCTTCACGGCGAGGAGCTCCCCGGAGGCGTTCGCGGTCGCCTTGACCGCTCCCCCGCCGGAGGACTCCTCGACGATCCGCTCCCGCAGCGTCTCCTTCAGCCGCGCGAGCTCCCGCTGCATGCGCTGGGCCTGCTTCAGCAGGCTTCCCATGTCGCCGAACGCGCCCGTCATCGTCCTTCCTCCAGCACGTCGCCGTCGAACTGGCGCGCGACCTCGGCCGCGGCGTGGTCGGCCGAGGCGCCCCGCACGGGCGGCGCGGCCCGCGGGGCCGGCCGCCGTCCCTCCTCCGCCGGCGCCGTCTCGAGCTCGAGACGCGTCCCCGGGCCGAGGGCGGAGCGCGCCTCGGCCTCCGCCGCCGCGAGGTTCCTGGCGTCCTCGACCAACCGCCGCTCCCCCTCCCTCAGCTTCGCCACCGGGAGCCGGAGGACCGGTCCCTCGAGGGAGGCGGGCCGGCACCGGGCGAACGACTCGGCGGCGAGGGGGCTCCTGCGGCGCACCGCCTCGACCACGCGGGACCACGGATCGGTCGCGCCCGGCCTCGGAGGGGAGGGCGCCAGCGCCTTCGGCTCCGCCGGCCGGGGGGCCGGCGGCCCGGTGGCCGCGGGGCCCGGGGCCGCCGTCGCGCGGCCCGAGGCGAGGGATCGCTCGAGCGCCTCGAGCCTCTCGAGGATCGCCCCGACCGGCAGGTACTCCTCCCCCCGGCACAGCCGGAGGAAACCGACCTCGGCGACCGCGCGCCGGAGCGCCGGGGCGTCGCGGAGCCTCCACCGGGCGGCGAGGAGGGCCTGGGCCATCTCCTCGAGGCGCTCCGGGGAGAAGCGGGCCGCTTGCCGCGAGAGGGCCTCGAGCCTCTCGGGCGTCTCGGATTCCCCGACGCCGGGCGCCTCCTTCCCGCAGAGGCGGACGAGGAGGAGGCGGTGGAGGTGCCCGACCGCCTGGTCGAGGAGGGTCTCCTCGTCGGCCCCCCTCCGGAAGAGATCGTCGAGGCCGCGGAGCACCTTCGCGCGGTCCCCCGCGGCGATCTCCTCGAAGAGCGCGAGGAGGCCGCCCCGCTCGGAGGCCCCGAGGAGCTCGACGAGGTGCTCGGGCGCCGGGCGAGGACCCGCGAAGGAGACGAGCTGGTCGAGGAGGGAGAGCGCGTCGCGCATCCCTCCCCGGGAAGCCCCGGCGATCGAGGCGAGGAGGTCCTCCCCCACCTCGAACTTCTCCTGCTCGCAGATCCGGCGCAGGCGCGCGGCGATCTCCGCCTCCCCGATCCGGCGGAACTCGAAGACCTGGCAGCGCGACCGGATCGTCTCGGGGACCTTCTCGAGCGCCGTCGTCGCGAAGACGAACCGGACGTGGCCCGGCGGCTCCTCGAGCGTCTTCAGGAGCGCGTTCCACGCCTCGTTCGTCAGCATGTGGCACTCGTCGACGACGTAGACGCGGTGGCGGTCGCGCAGCGGCCGGAAGGAGACCGCGTCGCGCAGCGCCCGCGCGTCGTCGATCCCCCGGTGGCTCGCCGCGTCCATCTCGAGGACGTCCGCGTCCCCCCCCGCCTCGATCTCGCGGCAGGGGTCGCAGCGCCCGCACGGCTCCGTCGTCGGGCCGCTCCCGGCCGCGCAGTTGAGGGCCCGGGCGAGGATGCGCGCCGTCGAGGTCTTCCCGACGCCGCGGGGGCCCGCGAACAGGTAGGCGTGGGCGACCCGCCCCTCCTTCAGGGCGTTGCGCAGCGACTCGGCGACCGAGGCCTGCCCGACGAGGTCCCCGAGGGCCTTCGGGCGATACTTGCGCGCGAGGACGAGGTAGGGCGCCTTCACGGGAAAGAGAAAGGCCGTGCGCCGCGCGTCGAAATGTCCCCCCGGCGCCCCGCCCGGACGGCGGCTCCGGCCAGGCGAACCCGCGGCGCCCGGAGGGCATCGCTTAGGGCTGCTTCCTTCCGGACCTGACCCGATTCGCGCGCCTCCGTCGCACGGGACCCGACCTTCAACGCCCCGACCCGGGCGGGTCGGATCGAAGGGAGCACCCCTCGGCGCGGCATCACCCCCGCTGAAGCGGATTGCGGGTACAGGGTACCGCTAGCCCCCCGGCTGCACGGCTGGATCGTTCGTTCGAGGGAGAGGGTCGATGGCGGAGAGGGGGGGATTTGAACCCCCGAGCCAGGTTTGGCCCGGCTACACGCTCTCCAGGCGTGCTCCTTCGGCCGCTCGGACACCTCTCCGTGGGAAAGGAAGGGAGCTGGCGGAGAGAGAGGGATTCGAACCCCCGGTGCCCTTGCGGGCACAGCGGTTTTCGAGACCGCCCCGTTCGGCCGCTCCGGCATCTCTCCGCTCTGGGCGCGTGATTCTAACGCCGCCCCCCGCGGACCCGGAGTCTCCCGCCCCGACGGGCGCGGAAGAACTCCCGCAGCAGGCCCGCGCATTCCGCGGCCCGTATCCCCTCGACCACCTCGAGGCGGTGGTTGAGCCTCCCGTCCCGCGGCAGGTCGGCGAGCGAGCCGCAGGCGCCGAACCTCGGGTCCCGGGCTCCGAAGACGAGCCGCGCGGGCCGCGCGAGGAGGATCGCCCCCGCGCACATGAAGCAAGGCTCGACGGTCGAGTAGACCGTCGCCCCGACGAGCCTCTCGTACCCGCTCGCGCGCCCCGCCTCGGAGAGCGCGAGCCTCTCGGCGTGGGCGGTCGGGTCCTTCTCCGCCTCCACCCGGTTGTGCGCCCGGGCGAGGACGAACCCGCCCCGCACGACGAGCGCCCCGACCGGGACCTCCCCCTCCTCGAAGGCCTCCCGCGCCTCGGCGAGGGCCTCGTCGAGGAAGGGGAGATCCTCGGACGCGCCGGGTCCGGCGGGGAGGAGAGCACCGCTCCTACGGATTCGAATCTTGGTACACCCAGCAGGACTCGAACCTGCAACCTTCTGATCCGTAGTCAGATGCTCTATCCAGTTGAGCTATGGGTGCTCGGCCGGGCGCTTGTAACTGCGGCTCCGGAGCGAGTCAAGACGAGCGGGAAGGTGGAGCCCCCGGGCCTCGCTCCCTACGATCCGAACGCCCGACCGCCCAGGAGCCTCATGCCCCGATTCACGTTCACGAAGGACATCGCCGCGTTCCCCGAGAAGGTCTTCGAGGCCGCCGCCGACTTTCGCGGCGCACCGAAGCGGATCCGCGGGATCCTGAAGACCGAGGTGGTGACGGAGGGACTCGTCCGCCTCGGCACCCGGTTCAAGGAGACGCGCAAGATGTTCGGGAAGGAGGCAACCGTGACGATGGAGGTCGTCGCGTTCAACCCCCCCCACGGCTACACGCTCGGCGCCGAGGACCACGGCTGCCGCTACCGCACCGAGCTCAAGTTCACCCCGCACGCGGGGGGGACGCGGGTCGAGATGAACTGGGAGGGGACCCCCCTCACCTTCTTCTCCAAGATGATGGGCTTCCTGATGGCGCCGATGATGAAGGGCATGGCGACGAAGTGCGTCGAGCAGGACCTCTCCGACCTCAAGGCCTCGCTCGAGGGGAAGCCCGCCGCCGCGGCGCGCTGATTCAGCCTCCTAACGGACCGGCCGCGCCCGCAGGGCTCCGCGGAGCGCTTCGAGCGGGATCGCTTCGGCCCGGTTCCCCTCTCGTCCGACGACCGTCGTCGCGCGGAGCATCGAGTTCAGGATCGCCTCCTCGGAGGCCTCGAGGGCCGCGAGGAACAGCGGGTCGAGGCGGTCGTCTCCGAGGAGGAGGGGAGCCGCGGCCTTCCCCCTTCCATCCGGCTCCACGAACGCCGTCGAGAAGGCGATCGCGTAGTCCCCCGACCCGTGGGAGAGGTTCGCGCCCACGCGGGGGAGGCTCCCGAGCGCGCGCCGCGCCAGGCGCTTCAGCTGCCGCGCGTCGAGCGGGGCGTCGGTGGCGACGACGAAGACACAGGAGCCCCCTCCCTCCTTCTTCTCTCCCCCGACGGGGACACCGAGAAGGGTCAGCGTCCCGCCGAAGTTCGTCTGGACGAGGACGCCGAGGGAGAAGCCCCCCGAGTCCGGGGGAAGCGTCCGGGAGGCCGCCCCCACCCCTCCCTTCCAGCCGAGACAGGAGGTCCCCGTCCCCGCCCCGACGCTCCCCTCCTCCACGCGACCCTCCCTCGCGTCCCGGATCGCCTCGAGGACATGCGCCTCGCGCACGTGCCGACCGCGGATGTCGTTCAGGAATCCGTCGTTGCACTCCCCGACGAGGGGGTTCACCGAACGCACCGAGGCGTTCCCGGGGAGCGCGAGCGTCCAGGAGACCAGGGCGTCGGCGACGGCGAAGGCCGAGAGCGTGTTCGTCAAGGCGACCGGGGTCTCGAGGAGCCCCAGCTCCTCGACCTGGGTGAACCCGACGAGCTTCCCGAAGGCGTTCCCGACGGCGATCGCGCAGGGGACCTTCGAGCGGAACGGATTTCCCCCGTGGGGGAGAACGACCGTCACGCCCGTCCGGACAGAGTCCCCCTCGAGGAGCGTCCGGTGCCCGACCCGGACGCCGCGGACGTCCGTGATCGCGTTCCGCGCGCCGGGAGGAATCGACCCGACGACGATCCCGAGGTCCCTCGCCCGGGGACGATCGGCCCCCGCGCTCGACGGCCCCTGCGCGTTCGCCGCGCAGCCGGCGAGGAGCCAGGATCCGAGGAGGACCACGCCCCGCGCCGGAGGCTCCCCCCTCACCCCGCGCGGCGGAACGTCGAGACGGTCCGGACCTGGATCCCCTCCGCCCCCTTCAGGGGTCGCGTGAATCCTCCGCGGTCGCGCTCGACGTCGACCTCCCGGAAGAAGCGTCCGAGCTTCGTGAGGATCGCCCCGACCTTGAGGACCGGCTCGGTGTCCTTCTCCCGGGGGATCATCGAGAGGAAGAACCCGGCGCCGGAGAGGAGCTGCGCGAACCCCTCGAGCTGCCCCTCGACGTCGGCGTAGTAGATCGATCCCACGGGTCCGTCGATGCCGAGGGCGAGCGCTCTCCACCGCTCGCTCTCGCCGATCGCGGGGGCCTTCCCCTCCCGGGTGGCGAGGACCTTCGCCGCGGCCTCGGCCGAGCCGGCGAGGACGAGCCACTCCCCGCGCACGCCCACCACCGGGCGGAAGTTCGGGAAGGCCTCGATCGAGATGGTCCGCAGCCCCTCGGTCCCGGTCGCGGGCTCGATCCGCATCTCCTGACCCCGGTCGCGGACGTGCGCGGCCGCCTTCGCGAGGAGTCCCTCGACCCGGGCGGCGGCCTCGCCCGGGTTCTTCACCTTCCAGAGCTGGACGCCGGTCGTGTCCCCGAAGAGGCCCGGGCGGGAGGAGGGGACCCGGACCGAGACATGCTCCCCCGAGAACCAGGCGAGGAGGTCCGCGCGGAGGTCGAACCCGAATTGGGCCTGCACCCCTCTCCAGGCCTCGAGGACCTTCTCGGATCCCTCGACGTTCCCGACGGCCTCGAGGAGCGCGTCGTAGGCGCCGAGGAGGTCGCATCCCGCGCTCGCGCAGCCGGTCACCGTGTCCTTGGGCAGGAACCGGTCGAGCCCCTCGACCGTGCGCGACCCGCCGAAGAGCCGGGGGAAGAACCGGTTCGAGGACCCGGGCTCGAAGAGGACGACCTCGTCGTAGACGAGCCGGCTCCCCGCCCCTCGGGCGGCCCACGCGATCGACTGCATCGCGGCGACCTCCTCGAAGAGGGTGGAGACCGCCCCGAGGACTGGGGCGGCCTGCGGGCCGGCGCTCGCGCCGGCGGCCGTGATCCCGTTGGCGAAGACCCCGCACATCCCCGCGAGGTCGAAGTACCCCTCCTCGTCCCTCTCGCGGGGGAGGTGGGAGAGGGCCTTCTCGTAGGAGGCGGCCTTCCCGATCGACCCCTGGCCGTCCCCCGCGCCGAGGAGGTGGACGGTCGAGGCGAAGAGGGACTGCCCGAACCCGAGGACGATCGTTCCCTTCACCCGGGCGACCTGGATCCCGATCGGCGCGCCCTTGGCGACGAGGGAGGTCGTCTCCGAGCCTCCTCCGCTCCCCTCGCGGACCTCGAGCGCATCCGGCGCGAGGGAGGCGATCTCCCCGAGGAGCCCCCGGAGGCCCTGCAGGCTCTGCTCGAGCCCGGCCTCCGGGCACCGGCCGAGGAGCAGGTACTCCGGCATCGGGATGCCGAACCGGAAGGCGAAGGCGCCCTCCTGTCCGAACGCGGTCCCCCAGTCGACCTTCCCGAGCGCCGCCAGGACCTTCTCGACTGCGGCGCGGGCCCGGTCCCGGTGCTCGGCCGGCGCCTTCGCCGAGACGAGGTCGAAGAGATCCCAGGCGACGCCGGAGTCCCAGAGCCGCTTCCCCGCGCGGAGGTAGAGGTCGTCGATCGCCGCTCGTTCCGGCGTCCCCCGCCAGGTCGCGATGAAGTGGACCCCGGCGGGGACGGCGTGCGTGAGGGGGGCGACCGCCTGCGGCGAGGCCGAGGCGAGCCCGGGGAAGAAAAAGAGGAACGCGGTGAGTCGGGCCGCGTGGTTGGACATGGTTCTCTCCTGCCTACGGGGGGTGGGCGGGGCGAATGCGGGAAAGGGACTGTTCTATTCCACCGGGCCCTCCCCTTCGAGTGCGAGCCCGCCGGGGCCTCCAGGCTCCCGCCCGACGGGCCGAGCGTGGCGATCCGATTCTCCCTGGGGAGAACCACCCTGCGCCTCGATCCCGCGACCCTGAACCAGGCGTGCTCCGGGGCGCTCGATCCCCAGGGTCGCGCGGCGGTCACCTACCTCGTGCCCGCGAACCCCTCGCTCGTCGGCGTCCCCGTCTACTGGCAGGCCCTGGTCGCCGGCCCGCCGCGGTTCACGAACCTCGAGACCACGGTCGCCACGAACCTCTAGGAACGCCGGCACCCTCGGGTCGCGCGGAAGGACGAGCTCGGGCCATCGGCGACCGTTCGAGCTTGACCCTCAACGCGTAGGTTCGGTCCGGATCGGGATCACCCGTTCGCGCGTCATCTCGGCCGCGTAGGCCAGACAGGCGAGGATGTCCTCATGAGTGAGGTACGGGTAGGCCTCGAGGATCTCCCGCTCCGGGGTGCCCGCGGCGAGGTTGTCGAGGATCAAGGAGCCCCAGATGCGCGTTCCCCGAATGACCGCCTTGCCGGCGCACACCCTCGGATCGATCGAGATCCGCTTCAGGAGGTCTTCGCGTTCCATGAGGATTCTCCTGCGTGCCGGGCGCCATCGCCCGGCCGGAGGTCCAAGGTCGGCCCTCCGGTTGGCGCCTCCTCCAAGATCGCAGGGCGCGGCGGAAGGGGCCGGATGCCGCTCGGCACGGCAGAGGATACTGGACATGGGCGCCGGGACCGGAGTTCTCCGTCCAGGCGCGTGGACCGAGCGAGGAGACGAGGGGGAGGCACAGGGAGGGTGGAATCGATCCTCCCAGGCAACCTCCTCGCAGAGCGGAACCCGAAAACCCCCCCCCGCCTTCACGCCGCTCGGCGTCATCTCTCCGGAAGGACAGCGACGACGCGGCAGGGCCCGTCCGAACCCCCCGCGATCTTGATCGGGAGGGCGATGAGGGAGGCGCCCCGGGGAGGGAGCGCCGCGAGGTTCATCAGGTTCTCCAGGCCCGGGACGTTCGC
Source organism: Planctomycetota bacterium (assembly GCA_022616055.1). Classification (GTDB taxonomy): domain Bacteria; phylum Planctomycetota; class UBA1135; order UBA1135; family JAKEFM01; genus JAKEFM01. The sequence continues at coordinate 12,390 of JAKEFM010000179.1, read as the reverse complement.
CGCGGCGAGGACCCGGTGGACGGGAAAGTCCTTCGAGGGGCCGTGGTCGAGGCTCGCGGAGTCGATCCCGACGGCCGCGACCTTCCTCTCGACGAGCCTCCTCGCGGCCGCCTCGGAGAGGCCGGGGAAGTGGAGGTCCGAGGCGTCCCCGGGGACGTCGGAGCCGAGGTAGCGCTTGCGGTCGGGCCAGCGCTCGCTCCATCCGGTCCGGACGAGGAGGATCGTCCCCTCCTCGATCCGGCCGTGCCGCCGCTCGAACGCCTCGAGGTCGGCGAGGCCGAGGCGATGGTCCCGGTCGGCGGCGCAGGCCTCGCGCAGGTCGATCACGGCCGCGGGGCCGAGGAGCCGCTCGAGCGGCACGCGGTCGACGGTGTCCCCCCCCTCCGCGAAGTGGATCGGCGCGTCCATGTGCGTGCCGCAGTGCTCCGCGGAGGAGAAGTTGTTCGCGGCGTAGAAGAAGCCCGCCGGCGTGGGACCGTAGGCGACCTTCTCGAGGGCGAAGCCGCGCCCCGTCGGCCAGAAGACGGTCGACTCGTCGAGGGGGTGGGTGAGGTCGACGAGCCGACCCGCGAACCCCGGCCCCGGAGCACGGCAGGCGGCGAGGGTCGCGGCGAGGGCGGCGACGAGGACGGATCCGGACCGGGCCACCGCCCCCCCGCCGGCTCCCGCGGCCGGGAGCGCGATCAGATGTGGAGCACGGTGTCCGTCTTCATGACGGACACGCGCTTCACCCGCGAGAAGGGGACGAACTGGACGACGGGTTCCTCCTCCGCCCCGTCCTTCCCCGCGCGGCGCTTGAACACGGTCTGGATCTTGAGGAAGTCGTCCCCTGCGGCGAGGACCTTCCCCTTGTAGACCCCGGACGTGAGCTTCGCGCCGAGCGCGGACTCCTCGTAGGACTCGGGGTTCACGATCGTCACGGTCTTGCCAACGACCGCGGTCAGCACCTCGCGGAAGGCGCGGATCGCGGTCGCCGGCTTCGCCTCGGTCGTCTTCTCGGCAACCTGGGAATCCATCAATGTCTCTCTTGCGTCCGTCTGGGGGGAGGGCAGGAAGGAAGGCGCGCCCCGGACCCCCGGAGCGCGCAGAAATTCTAGAGCCCCGCGCGAGTCCGCGGAAGATGGGAGCTAGCGGGAGGCGACCTCGAGGGGACCGAGCCCGCGGCGCCGCGCGGCGAGACGGCCGTCGAGCCGGGCGAGGAGGGAACGGCCGTCCCACTCGACGTCGACCGACCTCCCCCGCCACGGCGCGCCGCGCAGGCGGAACCGCCGGAGTCCCGCCGGCCGGGGATGAAGTCGCAGCCCTCCGCCCGGATGGGGGCGCAGGCCGACGACGACCCGGACGATGAGGTCGTTCACCCAGGAGTTCTGGCAGTCGTCGATCCCCCGGTAGAGGGAGGGCGCCCCCGTGTAGGGGTCGTAGTGCTCGAAGGAGTTGGGGCGCCCGTCCCGGCACATCATCCGGACGAAGCGGAGCACGAACGCCCCCGCCTTCGGCGCGAGGCGCGGATCGAGGGAGGCGGCGCGGTCGAGCGCGTCGGCCGCGTGGCTGGTGGCCATCGGCCAGACGCGGCCGTTCCAGGGGCGGTTCGCGCGCTTCCCCTTCCAGCGGGACCGGGGATCGAAGGAGGGGTCCCCGACGCTCGCGGTCGGGATCGGCCAGGGAGTCCCGAAGTCCCGCGGGTCGAACAGGGCGCGGATCGCCCCGAGGTGCTCCCTCCCGGCGATCCCCCAGAGGAAGGGGTAGAAGCCGACGGCGCTCCTCGCGCGGGTGCGGCGTCCCGTCCGCGGATCGACGTCGAAGAAGAACTCCTCCTCCGGGTCCCACATCCGCTCCCGGATCGCCCGGGAGATGGCGGCGGCGAGGGTCGAGTACTTCCGCGCGGCGGGAAGGTCCCGGAGCTCGACGGCGAAGATGGCGAGCGTCCGGTGGAGCCCGTGCGCGTAGACCGCGGCGTCGATCCCCTTCAGGCGGAACGGCCCCGACCGGTCCGCACGGGGGTCGACGGCGAGAAACCGGCTCGAGTGCTCCTGGCCGGTCTCGCCCTGGTTCAGGACGTCGAAGAGGCACGACCCCTCCCGGTCCCGGTCGCGCCTCCAGTGCTCCGCGTGCCGCTCGAGGAGCGGGTAGACCTCGCGGACGAAGGAGGCTCGCCGGTGGACGGAGAAGAGGAGGAGCGCGCACCCCCCGAGGTCGGCGAGGGAGGCCCTCCGGTACGGGAACGGGTAGCCCTTCTCCGGGGGATCGTCGAGCGAGGTGTCGAGGAGGCGCACGTGGCCCGGGACCTCGCCCCGGCCTCCCATCGACTCGAGGATCCCGAGGAGGCTCCCCTCGGCGAGCGCGGGGTCGCGCATCCAGACGCACTCCCTCACCTGCGCCTGGACCGAGGCGGGGATGGCCGCCCGGAATTCCTCCGCCCCCTCGAAGACGCAGGGGCGCCGGAGGAATCCCGCCCCCGCGTCGACGGCGTGGAGACGGAGTCCGGCCCACCGGTGCCACCAGAAGCGCTCGAGGAGGGGATCGTCGCACTCGAAGGAGGGGACCCCCTGGAGGAACGATGTCCAGGAATCCGTCGAGGTCTCGATCGCGGCGCGCGCGAGGAGCCGTGCCACCGGCGCCGGGGCACGGCGCCGCTCGAGGCGCGGGGCCCGGACCAGGCGGAGCCGAGCGCCGAAGGTGAGCGTGGCCCTCCCCCTCGCCGGGATCCGCGCTCTCCGCGCCAGCCCGACGTGGACCTGGCAGCGGCGGCCCGACTTCCACTCCCCGTCGTTCTCCCAGTCGTGGAGGAGGACCTCGCCCGAGAGGCGGCCGCGGGCGAGCGCCCCCTCGAAGGGGCTCGCCTCGAAGACCGGCGGGTCGGGGGAGCCCTGCGAGAGGCCCGCGAAGCGCGACTCGAAGGGGGGGCTCGAGGCGAACTCGACGAGGAGGAGGGCGCGGCGCGCGACCTGGCTCGGCCGAGGCGGGCGGAGCTCGAGGCGCATCCTCCCCTCTCTCCCGCGGAAGTCGGCGTCGAGGAAGGCGGCCCGCTCCTCGCGCGCCTCCTTCTCCTGCATCGACCAGAGGATCGCGCCGAGCCTCCGCGCGCGGGGGCGGAGGTTCCTCACCTCGAGGCGCGAGACGAGGAGGTCCTCGGGCAGCACGGCCCGCTCCTCGACGACACGCAGCCCCTCGGCGGCGAACTCGGTCCGCAGGCGGTCGGGCCTCCAGTCCCGGCGCTGGAAGCGCAGGGGGATCGGCCGGTCCTCCTCGTCGACGAGGAGGATCGTGAAGAGCCTGCGGATCGGCACGTCGGCGTAGTGGACGGGGTCCCAGAATCCGGGGACCCGGTCGGCGAGAGGGAACCTCGGCGCGTGCGCGGCGGCCCTGCCTCCCCCGAGCTGCCACTTGTCGGGCCGCCGGAGGATCTCGAGGGGGGAGCGCGCGGGGGACATGGGACGGCGCCGCGCTTATACCCGGGCCGCCGCCGTTGACGGATCCAGGACGTTCCTTACTCTCGGGCGCACCGAGCCCGTTGCGCCATGCGCCCCCCCGGCACGATCCCCGCCGCCACCGCGAGCCTCGGAGCCCTCCTCCTCCCCTTCGGCGCTTCCGCGTCCGCTCAGGCTCCGGGAACTTCCCTCCCTCCCGGCTTCCAGAAGACGACGCTCGCCGCGGGGCTCGCCGAGCCGACGGCGATCGCGTTCGCCCCGGACGGCCGCCTCTTCGTCGCCGAGCGCGCCGGGGCGATCCGGGTGATCGAGAACGGGGATCTCCTCCCCCAGCCCCTGATCCAGATCCAGGCCGACACGACCCAGGGGGAGCGGGGCCTGCTCGGCCTCGCCCTCGACCCGGACTTCGCGGCGAACGGGTGGCTCTACGCCTTCTACACGACGCAGGAGCCTCGCAGCCGCGTGGGGCGGTTCACCGTCGCCGGAGACGTCGCGAGCCCCGCCTCGGAGTTCCTCGTCTGGCAGAACCCCGACCTCTGCGCCGTCTTCCACCAGGGGGGAGGGATCCGGTTCGGGCCCGACGGGAACCTCTACATCGGGACGGGCGACCAGTTCTTCACGCCGAACGCGCAGATCCTCTTCACCCAGCACGGCAAGGTCCTCCGCCTCACGCCGGCGGGCGCGATCCCGCCGGACAACCCCTTCGCCGGGTTCGCCGGCGCGGAGGGGGCGATCTGGGCGTACGGGCTGCGCAACCCCTTCCGGTTCTCCTTCGACTCCCTGACGGGGCAGATGTGGATCGGGGACATCGGAGGGAACACGCCGACCTCCTGGGAGGAGATCGATGCCGGGGTCGCGGGAGCGAACTACGGCTGGCCGATCCAGGAGGGGGGCGCGTGCTACATCCCCTCCTGCTCGGCGGCGACCCCCCCCGCCCACTCCTACCGCCACGACGACGGGGCCTACTCGGCGCTTGGCCAGGGATGCGTCATCGTCGGGCCGGTCTACCGGGGGGGCGCGTTCCCCGCGGAGTACGAGGGGAACCTCTTCGTCGCGGACTTCGCGAACGGTTGGATCCGCCGCATCGTCCTCGGACCGGGGGGGAGCGTCGCCGCCGACCTGGTCTTCGAGGCGGCCCCCGACGCGGGGACGGTCGTCGACCTGGCCGTCGGGCCCGACGGCGCCCTCACGTACGTCACGAACGGGATCCCGTGGGTCGGCGCGACCGAGACCGGTACGGTCCAGCGGATCGCCTGGATCGGCGCGGGAAACCAGGCTCCGGTGGCCGTCGCGTCCGCGAGCCCGGCGCAGGGGCCGGCGCCCCTCGCCGTCCAGTTCAGCAGCGCGGGCTCCTCCGACCCCGACGCGGGCCCCGGCCCGCTCTCCTTCCTCTGGGACTTCGGGGACGGCACGACCTCGAGCGAGCCCGATCCGTCCCACGTCTACCTGGCGGAGGGACCCCACACGGCGAGCCTGACGGCGAGCGATTCCGCGGCGCAGGGGAGCGTCACCCTCCCGATCGCCGTCGGCTCGCGGCCGACGGCCGAGATCCTCGCTCCCCCCCCGGGGACGACCTACCGCGCGGGGGACCGCATCGACTTCCAGGGATCAGGCGAGGATCCGGAGACCGGGACCCTTCCCGCCTCCTCCCTGTCCTGGCAGGTCGTCCTGGTCCACGAGTCCCACGCGCACCCCTTCCTCGGACCGCTGGCCGGCGTGAGCGGAGGGGGCTTCACCGTCCCGGCGAGCGGCCATCCGCCGGGCGACTCCCACCTCGAGATCCGCCTGACCGCGAGCGACCCGAGCGGCCTGTCGGGAAGCGCCGCCCGGGCCCTCGTCCCGATCGCGACGACCCTCGTCTTCGACTCGATCCCGAGCGGCGTCCCCTTCTTCCTCGACGGCCAGCCGGAGACGACGCCCCGGATCCTCGAGAGCCTCGCCGGGTTCGAGCACGAGGTCCGGGCTCCGGCGGTCGGGACGGTCGACGGGTCGCCCCTCGGCTTCGAGTGCTGGTCGGACGCAGGGGGGATCACGCACGCCCTCGTCGCGCCCGAGGGGGGGATGAACCTCACCGCCGGGTACGCCTCCGTCCCCACGCAGACCGCGACTTTCGCCGTGACCGGCCTCCTCCGAAACGCCGAGCACTCCCCCCTCTTCGGCCAGGAGCCCGCCGACCCCTCCAACCCGCTCTCGATCTGCTGGGGGAGGAACGCGGCCGGCCCCCTCCAGGCGGGCTTCGAGTTCTTCCTCCCCGTCCCGCAGGGCGCCTTCGTCGCGGAGGCGCGCCTGCGGATGCTCGCGGCGTACGGACAGTTCCTCGGCCCGATCTCGACGATCCGCGCGTACGACGTCGGCGTCGCGCCCCCCTTCGATCCGGCCTCCGACACCCCCCTCGCCGAGTGGGCGCCGCTGACGGCGACCTCGGTGGGCTGGGCGCCGCCGATCTTCCAGCCGGGCGCCTTCCACGAGTCCCCCGACCTGAGCCCGCTCCTCCAGGAGGTCGTGGACCGCGACGACTGGGCCACGGGCAACGCCTTCGGGCTCGTCCTCGACGGCTCGCCGACGGTCGGCGCCGGGTGGCGGTGCGTCGCGAACTTCTACTCGCTGGTCCCCCCGCTCCTCGAGGTCACCTGGGCCCTCCCTCCCCTGCCCGGAGGCGGCTGCACGTTCGCCTGCGGGTTCTCGACCTACGGACTCGGCGCGGCTCCTCCCCCCACCCTCGGGCTCCTCGGCACCGGCTCCCCGCGGGTCGGAGGAGCGGTCGTCCTGACGACGACCGGGATCCCGTCCTCCGGGACCTGGACCGTCATCTCCCTCGAGCCGGCCGCTCTCCCCCTCGCCGGCGGCCTCCTCCTCGTGAATCCCGGCCTCGCGCTCGCGGCCCCGTTCCTCCCCTCCTCGGGTGGCGAGGCGAGCTGGACGGTCCCCGTTCCGCAGGACCCCGTCCTCGTCGGGCTCCCGCTCCACCTGCAGTCGGTGGCGCCCGACCCCGGCGCGAGCCAGGGGTTTGCGTTCTCCGCGGGGCTGCGCGCCATCCTCTGCCCGTAGGCGGCTCGAAAGGAACCCCGCCGACCCCGTATCCTCCGCGCCCCGTGATCCTGCGCGCGGAAGGTCTCCGGGTCACCTACGGGCCCGTCGTCGCCCTGGACGGCTTGGACCTCGCCGTGGACGCGCGCACCTCCGCGCTCCTCGGCCCCAACGGCGCGGGGAAGTCCTCCTTCCTCCGGTCGGTCCTCGGCCTCGTGACGCCCGCCGCGGGGCGGATCGAGGTCCTCGGGACCGACGCGGCGAGGGATCCCCTCGGGGTCCGCCGCCGCGTCGGCTACATGCCCGAGCGCGACGCGATCATCCCGGCGGTGAACGCGGTGGCCGCCCTCACCTACCTCGCGCGAGTCTCGGGCCTCTATCCCCGCGACGCGCGCCGCCGCGCCCACGAGGCCCTCGACTTCGTCGGCATCGCCGAGCAGCGCTACCGCCCCCTCTCGACCCTCTCCCAGGGGACGCGCCAGCGCTTCCGACTCGCGGCGGCGATCGTCCACGATCCCGAGCTCGTCTTCCTCGACGAGCCGACGAACGGCCTCGACCCCGCGGGCCGCCGGGAGATGCTCGGCCTCGTCGACAAGATCGCGGAGCTCGGGATCCACGTCCTCCTCTGCACCCACCTCCTCCCCGACGTCGAGGCGACCTGCGAGGAGGTCGTCGTCATCGACCGGGGGAGGGTCTGCCTCGCGGGGAACATCGAGAGGCTGAAGCTCACGAGCGGCGCGCGGACCTTCGCGGTCCGGGTCGCGGGGGACGAGGCGGGTTTCCGGCGGGAGGCGGAGCGGCTCGGCCTCGCGCTCACGGAGAAGGGGAGGGAGGGGATCCACGTGACGACCCCCGACGGCGCCGGGAGCGCCGCCGTCTTCCGCGCCGCGGCGGCGGGAGGGGCCGTCGTCTCTCGTCTGACGGAGGTGCGGCGCTCTCTCGAGGAGGTCTTCCTCGCGAGCCTGCGCGGGCCCTCCCCCCCCGCGCCGCCCCTGTAGCCATGCCCGTCTACGATCTCACCTATCGGAAGGCGCGCATCCCGCGGCGGGAGGGAGGGGCGCTCGCGTCCGTCCTCGACCAGTCGCTCCGCTACGGGTTCCGGAGCCGCTGGACGAAGGGGATCTTCGTCGCCTCCTGGATCCCCGCCCTCGTCTTCTGCGTGATCCTCTACGTGCGCTACTCCCTTCCCGGGGGACTGGGGGGGCGGGACGTCAACGCGTTCGAATTCGGGCTTCCCTGGTATCACACCCTGTTCATCTGGGAGGAGTTCTGGATCACCGTCCCCGCCTGCGTCGTCGGGGCGGGGCTCCTCGCCGAGGACCGCAAGGCGAACGCGCTCGAGCTCCTCTTCGCGCGCCCGCTCACGCGCTTCCAGTACCTCGCCGGGAAGTCCGTCGCCCTCGTCGCGTTCCTCTTCGCCGTGACGGGCCTCCCCTCCATCGTCGTCTGGCTCTTCGACGTCCTCGTCGCTCCCGACTGGTCGCGGCTGCGGGAGACGTGGGACTGGCCGATCCGGTTCGCGCTGTTCGGGCTCGTCCTCTCGGCCGCGACCTCCCTCCTCGTGCTCGCCCTCTCCTCCGTCGCGAAGCGCGGCCTCTACGCGGCCGCCTACTTCGCGGTCCTCTACTTCCTCTCGGCGCCCGTGGGGCAGACGCTCGGCTGGATCACCGGGATCCGCCCCCTGCGGGCGATCGGCTTCGTGACCTCCCTCAACTCGGTCGGGAAGGAGATCCTCGGGCTCTTCCCCCGCGCGCACGAGCCCCCCTTCGCGTCGGCCCTCGTCGTCCTCCTCGGCGCCGCCGGCGCCGCCGCGGCCGTCGTCTGGTCGAGGACGCGTCCCACGGAGGTCGTGCGCTGAGCGTCCCCGTCGTCTCCGTCCGCGGCCTCTCGAAGTGGTACGGGGAGGTGATCGCGCTCTCCGACGTCACGTTCGACCTCGGCCCGGGCATCGCCGGGCTCCTCGGACCGAACGGCGCCGGGAAGTCGACCCTCTTCCGCCTGCTGACGGGCCTGCTCCGTCCGAGCCTCGGGGAGCTGCAGCTCCTCGGGGAGAGGGTCGAGGGGAATCCCCTCCTCTTCCGCCGCGTCGGCTACTGCCCGGAGGCCGACTCCTTCTGGGACGAGATGCGCGCGGTCGAGTTCGTCTGGACCCTCGCCCGGATCCACGGCTACGGCCCCCGCGAGGCGAAAGAGAGGGCCGAGCGCGCCCTCGAGCGCGTGAGGCTCGGCGACCGGGCCCGGCGCCGGATCGGCGGCCTCTCCCACGGCCAGCGCCAGCGCCTCAAGTTCGCGCAGGCGATCCTGCACGACCCCGACCTCCTCCTCCTCGACGAGCCCTTCAACGGGATGGACCCGGTGCTCCGCCGCGAAACGATGGAGCTCGTCCTCTCGCTCGCCTCCGAGGGGAAGACGATCCTCGTCGCGAGCCACGTCCTCTACGAGGTCGAGGCGCTGACGGACCGGATCCTCCTCCTCCTCCGGGGCCACCTGCGGGCGGAAGGGTCGATCGCCGACATCCGCGACCTCCTCGACGAGATCCCGCGACGGCTCGTCGTCGCGACTCCCGACCCGCGAGGCCTCGCCGCGGCCGCCGCCCCGCGCGACGGGGTCGTCGGCGTCCGCCGGGAGAAGGGGCGCGTCACGCTCGAGACGGATCGCCCGGAGGAGGTCCTTCGCTGGATCACGGACGCCGCCGCCTCCGGCGAGATCGCCGTCGAGGAGGTCTTCGCCGCCGACGAGGACCTCGAATCGGTCTTCGACCTCCTCGTCAAGTGACCCCCGTCTTCCTCCTCTTCCTGCGCCGCCTCCTCTTCGCGAGGCGCACCCTGTTCTTCGGCGCGATCGCCTTCCTCCCCTGCCTCTTCGCGATCGTCTTCCGGCTCCATCCCCCCCGCCACGCCGACGCCCTCGAGGGGCTGCGGAAGTTCCTCGCCCCCATGGCGGTTCTCTTCCTCGGGAGCCTGCTTCCGATGTTCTTCGGGACGACCGCGTTCGGGGACGAGATCGAGGGGAAGACGATCCCCTACCTCCTCACGCGGCCGCGCCCGCGGCTCTCCCTCCTCCTCGCGAAGAGCGCGGCGGTCGTCCTGGTGACCGCCCTCCTCCTCGTCTCGGGCTTCCTCCTCGCGGCCGCGATCCTGCGGGGCGCCGACCCCTTCGCCGAACAGGAGGTGATCGGGATCGCCTTCGGCGTCTCCGGGGTCCTCTCCCTCGCCTGCCTGACCTACGGGTGCATGTTCATCTTCCTCGGCCTCACGGCCCCTCACCCCGTCCTCTGGGGACTCCTCTTCTGCTTCGGCTGGGAGGGGTTCGTCGGGCTCTTCCCCGGCGAGCTGAAGGCCCTCACGGTCCAGCGCTACCTCGAAGGCCTGCTCACGAGGGCCTGCGATCTCCACGGGGAGGTCTTCGAGGGGTTCCCGATCGAGGTCGACCCGCCGGGGCCGGTGACGTGCGTCGCGGTCCTCCTCACGCTCGCCGCGGTCTTCACCGCCCTCTCGAACCGGGTCCTCCGCCGGCGCGACTTCGCCGTCTGATCCCGAGGGGCCTCCGGAGGAGGTTGCGGTCCCCCCGGGACCCGGGGACCCTGAATCCGTTTCGCCCGTCCCGGCATGTCTCCCTCCGACGTCATGTCTCGGGCTCCCCGGGTCTTCGACCAGGAGGTCCTCCTCTCCGAGGTGGGCTGGGTGCGCCGGCTCGCCCGGAGCCTCGTCGCCGACGCCCACCTCGCCGACGACCTCGCCCAGGACGCCTGCCTCGCGGCGCTCGAGGCCTCCCCGCGGACCGATCGACCGATCCGCGGCTGGCTCGCGACCGTCGTGCGCAACCTCCTCCGCCAGTCGAGGCGCCGGGAGGCCCGGCGGCGGGCCCGCGAAGAACGCGCGGCTCGTCCGGAGGCGTCCGACGCGGGGGCGGACCTCGTCGAGCGCGTCGCGCTCCAGCGCGAGGTGGTCGACGCGGTTCTCGCGCTCGAGGAACCGTACAGGACCGCGATCCTGCTCCGTTTCTTCGAGGGGCTCCCTCCGCGCCGGATCGCCGAGCGGACCGGAGTGCCCGTCGCGACCGCGAAGAGCCGCCTCGCCCGCGGGCTCGCCCGGCTGCGGCGAGCCCTCGACGACGCGTGCGGGGGCGACCGCCGGGCGTGGCTCGCCGCTCTGTTCCCCCTGGCGAAGCCCCCCGCCGGAGTCCCGACCCTCCTGTCCGGAGGTCTTCTCATGGCAACGAAGACGAAGGTGGCGATCGGCGCGATCCTCCTCGCCGCGCTCTCGGGCGCCCTCTGGATCCTCGGAGCCGGCGCTCGATCGGCGGGCGATGCGCACGCTTCCGCGCCGACGGTCGCCACGTCTCGATCTCCCGCCGTTCGAGGGGAGGCTGCGACGCCGGAGGCTCCCCCCCCACCTCCCGTCCGAAAGGAACTCCCGGCGGCGGGCGCCGAGCCCGCGCCTCCGCAGGAACCGCCCGCCCCGGTCCTCCTCCGCGGTCGCGTCTTCGATTCCGAGGGACGTTCGGCTGCCGGCGTCGAGGTCGGATTCATCCCACGGGGCGAATCTCCCTCTGCCGGCGCACGCCGCACGGTGAGCCGTCCCGACGGGACGTTCGAGGTCGAACCCCCCGGATCCGCGGGGCGATTCGTCGGGACGGGCCCGACCGTCGCCCCCGTCCTCCTGGCGATCCACGAACCGGGAGCGTCCCGGCACGGTCCCGTCGTCGTCGTGGCTTCCTCCCTCTCCCTCGGGGGGCGCGTGGTCGACGAGGCCGGAGCCCCCGTCCAGGGGGTGCGGGTGGAGGTCAAGCTCCCGGCCGGTTTCCGGGCCCGTTTCCCCGAGGTCCTCGACTCGTGCGTGGAGGTGGAATGGAGCGCCCCTTCCGGGGAGGAGGGGGAGTTCGCCCTTCCTGGGGCGCCGTCCGTGCGGGAGGGGACGCTCGTCGCCTCGCGCGAGGGATTCGAGACCTCGCGGGTTCCCTCTCCCACATCCTCCGACGGGTCGATCGAGATCGTCCTGCGGCGGCCCCACCTCGGGAGGCCGTCCGTCCGCGGACGGGTGGTCGACCCGCGCGGCTCCCCCGTTCCCGACGCCTGGGTTTCGGCCGGCGCAGACGCGGTGCGCACGGACCCCGCGGGGGCGTTCGTGCTCGACCTCCACGAGACGCCGGGCTCGGCCTCGCTCACGGCCCTCAAGGAGGGCTACTCGCCCGCGTTCTTCGAGGCGCCTCGGACTCCGGCGACGGGCCTCCCCTCCTGGCCCGACTCCGTCGTGCTTGCGCTCGGGGACCCGCCTCTGTCGATCGGGGGAAGGGTGCGCCGAGCCGACGGGACTCCGGTCTCCAACGCGCAGGTGTGGGCGGAGGATCCGAGGTCCTTCGGCAGCGTCGAGGGGAACCTCGCCCACCTCGAGACCCTCCTCCGCGGCGGTCCGGAGGCGTGGAGCGTCCTCGCGGACGCGGAGGGGCGTTTCCGGCTGGGAGGGCTCCTCGACCGGTCGTACGCCCTGGCCGCGCTCGACCCCACTTCGCTCGTGCTCGCCAGGGCCTCGACCGTCCCCGCGGGCACCGAGGGGGTCGAGCTCGTCCTGCCGGAGAACGCCCTCCACGAGAGGGTGTATGGACAGGTCGTGTCCCGGACGGGCCGGCCCGTCGCCGGTGTCCACGTCCAGGTCTCGCGCGTCCTCTTCCGGGTCCCCGGGCCCGGGTCGCGCGGCGAGGAGGAGGGCTTCCGGGGGGTGACGCGGGCCACCAGCAGCGGAGCGACGACCACGGATCCGGAGGGGCGCTTCGAGCTCTCGCGCGTCCCCCGGAACGGGGCCCGCCTCAGCCTCGGAGGGGACGCGGTGCTCCCGGCACAGGTTGCGATCCCGGACGCGCTGCCGCCGGAGGGGATTAGGATCGTCGCGTCGCTGCGGTGTCACCTGCGCGTCGAGCTCCGCGACGCCCGGCCGGG
>JAKEFM010000178.1 GCA_022616055.1 Planctomycetota bacterium | reverse complement strand
GGGAGGGTTCGACTAGACAGGTTCCGTTCGACTTCCGCCCGCTCGACACGCCGCAAGGCCCTCGGGCGGGTTATTTCATTCCTGGGGAGGTCGGAATGGGGGAAGGGGGATCGGCGAGGAGGGCGGTCGCGTTCTTCGACGGGCAGAACCTCTACCACGCGGCCAGGGAAGCGTTCGGGTTCACCTACCCGAACTACGACCCCCTCGCCCTGGCGCGAACCGTCTGCGAACGCCGGGGGTGGCGGCTCGGGGAGGTGCGCTTCTACACCGGGGTGCCCTCTCCGCGGGACGATCCGTTCTGGTGCAGGTTCTGGAACGCGAAGCTCCGCGCGATGGGCCGGCGGGGCGCGAGGGTCTTCTGTCGGCCGCTGCGCCGCCGCCGGGCGAAGGGCTCCGGCAGGGGCGACCGCGCCGTCCCGACCTGGGAGGAGAAGGGGATCGACGTCCGGATCGCGATCGACGTGATCCGCATGGCCCATCGAGGGGACTGCGACGTCGCCCTCCTCTTCAGCCAGGACCAGGACCTCTCGGAGGTCGCGCGGGAGATCCGGGCGATCGCGGCCGAGCAGGGCCGCTGGATCAAGATCGCCTCGGCGTATCCCGCGGGGAGGGAGAGGCCGAAGAACCGCGGCATCGACCTCACCGACCGGATCCCGATCGACCGGGCGACCTACGAGGCGTGCCTCGACCCGCGCGACTACCGGCCGAGGGAGAGCGGAGGACCCCCGCGCGGAACCTGACGGAGGTCCCGCCGCGCGGCCCTCCACGCCGCCGCCGGCCGCGGCATGATGCCCTCGGCCGTGGGCGCGTACGGCGGGAGGCTTCCCGCGTGGGGGGGCACGCGCCCCGCGCCGTCTCCTACCCTCTCCGGTTCCTCCGGCGGCTCCTCCGGGAATTCCGTGGGTAGCTTCATCGCAGGCGGACGTCTGAGGGGAGGGTCGGAGCGGCCTCCTTAACGTCCGCGGCGCCGCCGCCGGGGCGTCGGTCCTCGGCTCCGCGCGCGGGGGGCCCAAGGCACAAGGCAACTCGCTCGCGCGCTCCTCCTCCGGGGCTGGCTCCGCTCCGGACCGGTCGGCGCGGGGAAGTACTTCGCCGTCGTCTCGGGGCTCGCCGCGGTGACGTGGAACGGGAGGGGGTCGTCCCCATACAGGTCGAGGGCCCGATCGATCGCGAAGTCCTCGACCTCGCACAGCTTCTCGACCGGCACGTCCAGGATCCAGAGGAACGCGCGGATCGCGGGATCCTCCTCGTCCGAGGTGGGACGCAGCTCGATTCGAGTCCCACGGTACCGGGACTCGATCTCCCGGGCGAGGAGGGCGATCCGCTCGTCCTTCACGGCTCGGTCACCCCGCGGACGAAGGCCGCCACCGCTTCCCTGCGCCCCTCGACCGCCGCCCTCTCCACGGGAACCGGCTCGTAGTCGGCTCGCTCCCGGAGTCCCCGGAGGGCTCGGAGGAGACGCTCGTCCTCCCTCGAGCCCCTCCGCAGCTTCGCGTTCCCGCAGACCATGTCGTGTCCCCACCGGTCCGCGCCGAGCCGCAGGTCGCCAGGCCTCATGCCGCGTCTCGTCTCCAGCGCGTGCACCGCCGCTTGGAACATCGCGTAGTAGGTCCGGCTCGCCGCGGGATCCACGAATCCCTCATCGATCATCGAGACGGCTGCCTCGAGGCTCACGAGAGCCTTCGCCTTCCGTTCCTCCATCCTGGACTCCCTCGGATGCTCCTGCCGACGGCATCTTCGTCCCGCCCTCCCGGAAGTCAAGCCGTCCCGAATCGGGATCGTAGCTCGGGCTCGCGCGAGGGAGCGCGGGCGGAAGAGGCGAAGCGCGGGGAGCACGGGTCGGCAGAGGGCGCAGGGACCCTTCGGGAAAGGACGTGCAGGTGCGACCTGGCTCGCGAACTCGGGCCCGCCGGAAAGGTGAGCCGGGGCGGGATGCCGAACGCGGAGTCCCCGGCGCCTCCGAGCCGAGCCCGATCCGCTCGCCCGGCGCGGTCACGATCCCCTCGAGGACGGCCGCCGGCGGGGGAGGGAGGTCCCCCTCCTTCACGAGCGGGAGCCAGTGGAGGGGCGCGAAGGCGACCTCGCCGGGGGTGACCAGGCCCCATTCGTTCTCGACGGAGACCGAGCCCGAGAGGACCGAGACCTGGAGGATCGGGAAGGCGGCGAGGGCCAGCCCCGATCCGACGACCCAATCCTCCGTCTTCACGTCCCCGCCTCCTTCGAAGGCCTACCTCGACTCCCAGAGCCTCGCCGCGAACGGGGCGGGGCCGCGCGCCTCGACATCAGGGTTCCGAGTCGGGGCCTTCGACGAACGCCACATCGAGATCCCCTCGACCGGCGGGACGCGGCAGAATTCCCCGGTGCGTCACCCCGGCCGCAAGGCGGCGCTGATCCTCGCCGCGCTCGCCGCGGCGGGGGGGGTCTATCTCGCGCTCGGGTCCCGGTCCCCTCGGCCTCGGCGCTCCCTCGACTCGCTCCTCGCCGGGACGGGTCGCCTCCTGCTCCGGCCGCTCGACCGCGGCCCCGACCCCCGTTTCGAGGGTCGCCTCCCGAGGCTCGCTCCGCGCCCCTCGGGTCCCGACCCGCCCGCGTCGATCGTCCGGGCCGCCGAGGAGATCCGCCGCCTCCAGGAGGGGGTCGCGGACCGATCGGACGTCGCGGCGTTCCTCGACGCCGAGGAGCGGCTCCTCTGGGTCGGTATCGGGGGCTCGGTCGAGGGGGAGGTGCAGGCGCTCCTCGCGGTCGTCCCCGACCACCCGCGCGCCCTCGCCCTCCTCGCCGCCGTGCGCTTCGAGCAAGGCCTGCGCGAGGAGGTCTTGCCCTTCGC
>JAKEFM010000015.1 GCA_022616055.1 Planctomycetota bacterium | reverse complement strand
CCTCCGCGGGCGGGAGCCCGAAGATCAGCCAGCCCTCCCCCACGTCGACGTTCGGGAGCCGGAGCACGTCGCGGAGGAAGGCGCGATCGGCCTCCGCGTTCCTGCTGTAGATGATCGAGTGTCCGCCGATGAGCATGGCAAACTCCCAGTCCGCAGGGGGGCGAGCGTCTCCCCGCGCCGACGGCGGGGACGAGGCTCGCCGACCCGGCGTCGTCTATCCCTCGGGGGAGGGGAGGCTAGCGGCGCCCGAGAGGCCGTCAAGCGGGCCCCGGGGATGGATCACGCGAAGGAGCGGATCGGCGAGGAGGCGCCCGGCGACCAGGAGGAGCCCCCATGTCGTGACCCCCGCCATCACGACGTAGGGGTCCCGACGGATCGTGGCGTCGAACAGGAGCCGCCCGACGCCCGGGTATCCAAAGACGATCTCGCAGAGCGCGAGGCCGGCGAGCAGGTTCGCGAACTGGGTGCCGAGGACCGAGACGAGGAGGATCAGCGCACTGCGCAGCGCGCGGAGGTAGACGAAGCGCGACTCGGGGCCCCCGCGCGCGCGAGCGGCGAGCGCGTAGTTCGTCCGGAGTGCCTCGAGGAGGTCGCCCCGCGCGACGCGCTGGAGGCTTGCGATCGCCCCGGCCGAGAGGACGAGGGTCGGGAGGAGGAGGAGTCGCGCCCGGTCGAGGAACCTTTCCGGCAGCGAGAGGGCTGAGTCGTCCCCGGAGGAGACCACCCGAAGGGGGAGGAGCGTCCCGCCTCCACCAGCGAGAGCGACGAGGAAGACGAGGGCGAGGAGGACGAGGAAAAAGGCCGGGATCGACCTCCCGACGAAGGAGACGGGGCGAAGGAGTCGATCGACGAGGCGATGGCGGTGGAGCGCGGCGAGGATCCCCGCCGGGATCGCGACGGCCCAGGTGAAGAGGAGGGCGCTTGCCGCGAGGAGGAGGGAGTTGGAGAGGGCCGAGCGGAGGAGCGTCCAGACCGGCGCGTCGTGCTCGAAGGAATGTCCGAAGTCGGGCGCCCCGATGTGGAAGGCCCAGGCCTTCCCGACGAGCGAGAGGTCGTCGACGAGGAACTCCCCCGTCCCCGGCGCCGTGAAGAGGAGCGACTCGACGCGCGCCGTCCCGAGGCGGGCTTCGACCTCCGCGGTGGCGACCTCCCACTCCCGCCAGGGGCCGGGCTCGACGTCGATCCAGGAGGTAGTCCGCCTCGTGCCGGCCTCGAAGGTCGCCTCGAGCCGCCGGATGACCTTCCCCGGATTGCGCACGCTCAAGGCGAGACGCTTCGCTCCGCCGAGGTCGAGGGGCGTCTTGAGCCTCACGCCCGCGGAGCCCGCCGGGAGGAACAGGCGCCCGGCGCGACGGAGTTCGGTCGCGTCGTCGGAGGTCGCCTGGAGCGAGGCGAGGCCGACGCGCTCCACTCCGAGCCTCGTCTCGAAGTCCTGCTCTTCGAACCCGGCGATCGGCGTCCTCCGGCGCTCGATGCGGAGGTCGAAGCAGACCCCGCGGAGCCAGTGGAGCCAACGGACGAGGAACGGCCGGTCGACTTCCGCCTTCCGCTCGAGGATCCGGACCGAGGCGGGGTCGTGGCGACCGTCGGCCTTGTACCGGTCGAAGGAGGTCCCCCCGGCGAGCGAACCGAGGGCGAAGCCGAGGAGGGAGATCGCGAGGAGGGGGGCCGCCGCCCTCGCGAGGCGGCGGAGCACAGGGGAGATCACCGGACGCGCGCGAGTCTATCTCCCCGACTTCCCCGCCGGCGACGCCTCGACGGCCGCGCGCCCGTCGTCCACACTGGCGCCCGCGCGGGACCCTCCCATGCTCGCGGCGATCCTCTTCGGCGTCCTTCCCTCCTCGCCGTTCCCCCTTTCCCAGGACCCCGCTGCGGTCCTCACGGGGGTCGAGAAGACCCCCCAGTTCGAGATCCGGTTCCGGCCCGGCTCGCGCGCGGAGGCCTCCGTCGACCGCGTCGCCGCCCTCGCCGAGGAGGACATGGCGCGCATCCTGCGGGAGGTGGGACTCGAGAAGTTCCCCCACACGATCCGGCTCTTCCTCTACGACGACGTCCCCGAACTGCAGAGCGTGACGGGCGTCGGGTCGGGCGGCCACTCGACGACCCTCGAGTCCCACGTCCCCCACGACAACGACCAGACGAGGCTGCACGAGCTGGTCCACGTCGTCGCGGAGAAGTTCCCGGAGGAGGGGCCCGAGTCCCGCAACCTCTTCTCCGCGGAGGGGCTCTCGAACGCGGTCCTCCGGTTCGTCCACGGCGTGCCCGTCGACGCCGTCGCGGCCTTCCACCGCAAGCGCGGCACGCTCCCTCCCCTCTCCGAGATGCTCGGCGCCCCCGACTTCTACGCGTGGCTCGGGGAACATCCGGGATTCAACGGCTACGACGTCGCCGGGAGCTTCTTTCGCTACCTCCTCGACACCCACGGCCCCCAGAAGGTCCGCCGCTACTACAAGGGGGTGTCGGCCCGGCAGGCCTTCGGCACCGAGATCCCGGCCCTCGAGAAGGGCTGGCACGCGCGCCTCGACCGCGTGCGACTGCGGCCCGGACTCGAGGCCCTCCTCGTCGAGCGGGCGGGGGGACGGACGGCGGGCGAGAAGAATCCGAAGGAGGGGAAGCTCGACGAGGCCGTCCTCGGCCCGGCCTCCGAGTGGAGGTCTCTCGACAGGGCGAAGGTGACGGAGGGGGACCCCGGGCGCTGGGAGGAGGGAGGAAAGCCCACCCTCGTCGTGAGCGGGGAGAAGAGCCAGGGGGACTGGTCGATCGCCCGGCTCGGGGAGACCTCCCTCGGCGACGCGATCGTGCGCGGTCGGGCCGAGCCGCTCGCGGGTTGCTACGGCGTCCAGATCCAGATCGGGCCCCACTGCCAGGCGATGGTGCTACGCGGACAGGGGACCTTCCTCTACAACGAGGTGGGAGGAGAGGGGCACGACCCGCGCACGTCCCTCGGGCAGGGCCCGGTCGAGATCGTGCTCCGCCGCCGGGGCGGCCGCGCGAGCATCTGGATCGACGGCCGGCTCGTCGCCGAGGCGGGCGTCGAGCGCTCCCTCGCGACCTTCGCCGTCGGTTCGGTCGGGGGGAAGGCGCGCTTCACGGGTCTCGCGGTGCGGGAGTTCAAGGAGTAGCGACTAGCGGGGTCGGCGCAGCGGGCTCCCGCCCGTGCCGAGCCCTTCCACGAGGGGGAGGACCCATCGGTACGGCGCGAGCCCGCGGCGCTGCGCGGCGAGGTCGACGGTCGGGTCGACGAGCGCCTGGGGGGGCCGGCCGTTCAGGGAACTCCTCACCTCCGCCCGGACCTCGACTCGCCGGTGTCCCTGGGCGCGCTTCGACTCCGCGAGGTGGTGCGCGTACTGGAGGATCATGTCCGGCCGCCCGTCCATCGTCTCGACCTGCCACTCGCGCAGCTCCGCGCGCGGGTCGACGACCCACGAGTCCCCCGAGTCGGGGTCCGAGACGAGGAAGAACGCCTCGGACCGCTTGCTCCGCAGCTTCATGTGCCAGGAGAAGAGGTGGCCCTCCTCCGTCCAGTGGACGCTCCCCGGGTAGAGGAAGTGGCGCAGGGGAACCAGCACCTGCACGGCCGCGTACAGGCCGGCGAGGCCGAGGATCCACCGCCTCCGCGGGGCGGAAGGCGCGGGGAGGGCCGCCTCGGAGGAGACGGGCGGGAGCCGCAGGAGGCGCCGGGGCCAGTCGGGAGGGAAGAAGACCGTCGTCGCCGCGATCATCAGCCACGGGAAGATCCCGATGCCGAAGAGGGTCTTGTTCGTCAGGTGGAAGGCGGCCACGACGAGGAAAGCGTGGAACCGGGTCCGCCTCCAGGCGAGGAGCGGCCAGGCGAGGAGGTCGAGGAGGAGCCCCCCGTAGCTGACGAGGAGCGCGGCCCCCTCCGTCGCGAGCAGGCCTCCGAGGAGATGGCGATCCGAGCGTTCCTCGAGCCACATCCGCAGGGGCCACCCCCGCAGCCAGTCCTCGTTGAGCTTGGCGACGCCCGCGTAGAAGTAGACGAGCCCGACCTGGAATCGCAGGAGGGAGAGCGACCACGCCGGCACGAGGGGAGCGAGGGAGCGGCGGCGGGCGTCGAGGGAGAAGGCGCGGTTCGAGGGGAGGAGGACGAGGAGGAAGGCGAGGAGGACGACGAGATAGAAGTGGTTCAGGTAGCGGGCCTTGTCGATCAGGAAGAGGTGGGTGAACCCGAGGAAGAAGGCGAGGGCGCTCCATCGGGTCCAGAGGCCCAGGGCGAGGAGCGCCGCGGCGAGGCCGAGCCCGCAGACCTCGAGCGTCGTCCCGGCGCCCGGCAGCGGCTTCACCCAGCCGAATCCGAGGAACGTGAAGTGGAAGGCCGGTCCGGTCCAGTACTCCCCCACCCAGTCGGCGAGGAGGAAGCGGACGGCCTCGCCGAGGAGGATGACGCCGAAGGAGATCCGGAAGGCGGCGAGGGAGGCCCCGTCGACCGGGGCGAAGGGCCCCCGTGCAGGGGCCGGCTCGGTCACCTTCGGGACGCCGGAACCCCGCCCTCCCCGAGGAGGAGGGAGCGGTTCTCGATGCGGAGGAGCGTTCCGGCCGCGTCGAAGACGAAGCGGATCTCCCCCCCGACGACCTTGACGACGGCCCCCCGATCGCCGGCGCGCTCCTGGTCGCAGGTCACGACGAAGGCCGACGTCCCGTCCGTCTCCACGAACTCGACCTCGCGGAAGCGGTGCCACCCCGAGGAGACCGGGATGCCGAGGAGGTCGCCGTTCGCGAGGAGGACGCGCGCCGAGAAGATCCGGAGGTCCTCGGGACCGTGGGGTCTCAGGCCGTGGACGGCGAGGAGGGAGAGCCCCTCGATGTCCTCGATCGACCGCACCGGGGGACGCCACGGCTCGGTCCCCGGGACGATCCGGTAGCTCCGGAGCCGATACGGATCGTCCGCCCCGGGGCCCTCGCGCGCCCCCTCGAAGGCGTCGTCGTCGTCGTCGCAGTCGTCGTCGTCGACGTCGTTGATGTCGTCGTCGAAGTCGTCGTCGTCGCAGACCCTGACCGTGCAGGTGCTGCCGGTGAGGAGGCCGACCGCCGATCCGAGGAGGACGGCGTAGCAGCCGGCGGCGAGGGAGGCGCGGAGGAACCGCGCGAGCCGGGCCCGGAGGGACTCCGCGCGCATCCCGTTCGACTCGCCTTCGCGTCCCATCGTCGGCATCCCTCGGCTGGAGGCTCGTTCCCGTCGCCCGCGGCGATTCTATCCGTCTCCCGGAAGAACGGGATTCCTAGATCCCCCCTACTCCGGGACGGCCGAGGCGCGCACGCCGGGGTCGAAGACGCGGAAGTAGAGGCCCGTCGGGCCGACCACGTTCTCGACCTTGAAGAGGACGCGGTTCCACCCGGCCTCGAGGCGGACGAGGGCGAGGCGCTCGAACGGATCCGCCCTCTTCCTCGCGGCGCTCTCGTGGACGAGCGCTCCCCCCACCCAGACGCGGCCGCCGTCGTCGGTGCCGAGGGCGCAGGCGACCTTCCGGTCGTCCGGCGAGTGGAGCCAGGTCTGCGCGTAGGCGATCGCACCCTTCGAGCGAGCCTCCCCTCCCTCCAGCTCCGCGAGGGAGAGGAACCCGTTCGCCTCCGCCTCGAGGCCGACCCACCTCGCCTTCGTCTCGTCCTTCCCGGGCCAGGTCCGGGCGACGTCCGCGTCCGCCTCGGGGCCGAAGTCGCGGCGGACGAGGGCCTTCTCGGCGGCGGGGAAATAGCCGATCGCCTTCCACTTCGTCACGAAGGCGCTCGCGAGGATCGGGCCGACCTCGCGCCGCAGGCGCGCCGGCTCGGGCTTGGGGATCCGCTCGATCATCGAGGCGAGGAGGAGGTCGGCCTCCTCGCCGCACCGCGCGCGCGCGCGCAGGAGCGCGAGGTGGAGGTACTCGTCGCTCCCCGCCTCCGACCACGCCGCGCGCAGGGACTCCCGGAACTTCGGGT
>JAKEFM010000177.1 GCA_022616055.1 Planctomycetota bacterium | reverse complement strand
CCTCGCTCCTCCGGGAACCCAGGCGATGCCTCCCGCCTCCCGCCCCCTGCTCGCCGCCGCCGCGATCAGGCAGCGACGCCCGAAAGTTGCTCAGGCTCTCACTCCATGGGCACCTTGGCCGCGCGCACGGCGTGGGGGCGCCCGGTCGACATGGTGAGCGCGGCGGCCTTGGCCTCGGCCGCGGGCTTGTCGGGATAGAGGAAGGTCTCGACCGTCTTTCCGTTCTCGGTCGCCACCTCCCAGACGATCTTCATCCGGACCGGTTGAGCGGCGCGCTTCGGCCGCGTCCCCGAGGCGGACTTGGCAGCCTTGGTCGCTGCCTTCTCGACCGCGGTCAGCCGCGCCTCTTCGGCCGCGCGGGCGATGCGGTCACGGTTCGACAGTCGTTCCATGCGGGGGAATTGTAGCGAGGTCGCCCCTCGGCCGTCGGACCCCCTTCCTGCTGCCGCGCCCGGGACGGTGATGGCGGCACACGGGGTCGGTGTCGAGCAATTCGCGGTTCTGCGAGGGCAGGGAAGCGGATGGGGCGCCGCCCTCGCCCCCCTCCCCCGTCGCCTAGGTCACGACGACCTGCACGCCCTCCGACATCGCGACGGGGACGGCCCCGGCGCCAGGGTCGACGACGAACCATTGGAGGAAGGCCGAGCCGCCCACGAGCGCGGGGTTCGGCGGGATCGGTACCGGGAGGAACTCGAGCCCCGCACCGGCCCCCGCGCCGCTCGTCGAGGTCGGAAGGAGCACGTCGGGAGAGACGAGGAGCGAGCACGCCGGCAGCCCGGCGAAGCCGAGGTTGAGCGGGAGCGGGATCCCCCCCCAGGACACCGACGAGGCTCCCGCGAGGAGGGTCGCGCTCGTTCCCCCGAGAGCGTCCGAAAGGACGATCCGGAAGGCGCCGTTTCCGACCGCGGCCGGGCCGCCTGCCGTCCCGATCCGCGGGACCGCACCCGCGGATCCTGCACAGCCGGCCCCGAAGAGGCTGGAGCCAGAAGGCACGCCGACCACCGAGACAACCCTGGCGTAGCCGGGGCCGGGGTTGGGCGGGGGGAGGAAGGGCGCCGATCCGGGTTGCGAGGCGCCGATGAGGACCTCGCTCACGCCGTCGCCATTCACGTCGCCCGCATCGCAGACCGAGGCCCCGAAGGCGTCGAAGTCCGCCGCGCCGGAGAAGGTGTAGAGCGTCGCGCCGCTCCCGCCGGAGAAGACCCTCACGTACCCCGGACCCGGGGTGGGTCCCGCCCCGGGAACTCCCCACTGCTTCGCACCGACCAGGAGGTCGGGGACCCCGTCCCCGTCGAGATCTCCGGCTCCGGAGACGGAGGACCCCAGCCTTTCCTCCGAGACCGATCCGTTGAACGTGAGCAGCGCGACTCCGCTCGCTCCGGAGAACGCCCGAGCCCTGCCTCCCGGTGACGCCGTCGGCGCGCCCACCAGGACATCGGGGACTCCGTCGGCATCGAGGTCGCCGACCCCCGCGACCCGCCATCCGAAGGAGTCGTACGGCTGGACCCCATTCAGGGTGAGGATCGTCGCTCCGCTCGAGCCGGAGAACCCTGTCACGGCCCCCGGCCCCGGCCCCGGGAACGGCCGCGGCGCTCCCACGAGCAGGTCCGGAACGCCGTCGGCGTTCAAGTCGCCCGGTCCTGCGACCGAGGTCCCGAAGCCGTCGCCCGGGGCCGAGCCGTTCAGAAGGAGCAGCACCCCTCCGGTGGCCCCCGAGAAGAGCGTCGCGTAGCCGGCGGCGACCGGAGGAAAGCCCGGCTGTGGCGCCCCGACGAGAAAGTCCGAGTTCCCGTCTCCGTCCACGTCCCCCACGCCCGCGACGGAATCGCCGAAGCGGTCTTCCGCCGCGGTTCCGCTCAGGGTGAAGATCGTCGTCCCGGTCGCGCCCGAGAACGCGAACGCCCGCCCGGCATTCGCGAGGCCCCCGACGTCCGTCCCGGAGGCTCCCACGAGGAGGTCGTCGACGCCGTCCCCATCGACGTCGCCCGCGCCTGCCACCGATCTCCCGAAGTAGTCGCCCGGCGTGGCGCCGGTCAGCGTGAGGATCGTCCCCCCCGTCGCGCCCGAGAAGACGAGCGCGGACCCCGGCCCGGTGAAAAAGCCGGAGAATTCGTAGTACTGGGGCGCCCCGACGAGCCCGTCGGGAACGCCGTCCCCGTCGACGTCTCCCAGGCCCGCGACGGCGACGCCGAACAGCCCGGCGGGCGCAGTCCCAGTCAGGGAGAGGACGTCGTATCCCTGTGCCCGGACCTGTCTGCCGAACCCGAGGAGGACGCCTCCGGCGACGAGAAGGACGAAGGGGGAGGACGGCCTCCGCGAAGGAACCGAGGGATCGCGCTGCTTCATCGGTCTTGCCTCCCTGCGAGGCGGATGCGCCGGGATGCCAGTCGCCGGATCAGGTCCTTCGGGCTGACCGCAGGCTCGGAGACGGTCGGCGAAACGACCGTTCGATCCGGGGACGGAGGGCTCGAAGCGACCAACCTAGGCGAGCGAGCGGGCCGTGTAACCGGCTGCGTCTCCGGGCGCTCTGGCGCCCACCATGTTCCGGTCCTCGATCGGCCTGGTGGCAACGCCAGGGGGTAGCCGTGACCCCGGCGGGGATCTTCGGAGCGGGCCTCGCCGGGGCGCTGGAATCGGGGGCGCTTTGTCCCTAGCGTTCCGGGTCGCCTGCCCCGCGCTCGTAGCCGATCGCGGCCCTACCCGAGTGAAAGGAGTTCTCGCCATGAGCTGGAAGTGCCCTCTCGTCGCCGCCTCCGTCCTCGCCGTCTCCTCCTTCGCCGTCGGAGCCGGCTACGCCATCTCCACCCTGCAGGACTACGGCAAGAAAGCCCCGCAGGGGGACGAGATGAAGATGGAGATGCCGAAGCCCGGCCCCGAGCACGCGAAGATGGCGAAGTCGGTCGGCACCTGGGACGCCGAGGTCGAGTCGATGATGGGCGGCCCGGGCGCCCCCCCCATGAAGTCGAAGGGGAGCGAGATCGTGAAGGCCCTCCCCGGAGGGCTGTGGCTGACGTCCGACTTCCAGGGGGAGTTCGCCGGGATGCCGTTCCACGGGCACGGGATCCACGGCTACGACACCCTGAAGAAGAAGTACGTCGGCGCCTGGGTCGACAACATGGTGACCTCTCTCGCCACCATGGAGGGGACGTTCGACGAGGCGACGAAGACCGGGACCTTCTTCATGGAGGGGCCCGACATGACGGGGAAGGTCGTGAGGCACCGGATGGTCGAGAAGTGGGCGGACGACGACAACCGGACCTTCGAGATGTTCTCGCCCGGCCCCGACGGCAAGGATGCGATGGGGATGAGGATCACCTACAAGCGCCGGAAGTAGCCGGCGCCGATCGCCGCGCGCGGGCGAGACAAGAGTCGAGAAGCATGCCGTCCTGCGCGACCAAGGATCCCGAGGGCTCGGGGGTGGTTCGGAGTCGGGGTTCCGTTCCCGGTCCACGCCTCTTCGCCCCCCGGGGCGACGACCACCGACAGAACGTGGCGGATCCTGACCGGTGGCTACAGGCTCTCTTGCGCGTCGTCCCGCGCCGCGGTCGGGCCCCCACGGCAAGGCGGAAGCCCGCCTGCCCGGGGGGTTCCACTCCGGATCGGCCGGGTTAGCATTCCCCCTCCGCTTCGTCCGATCGGGGGATTGAGAGGCCTGCCGTGCCACCCACGCACGTGCCCATGGAGAGCGCGTGGAAGAACGTCGACGATCCCGAGCTGCTCGACGCCCTCTACGCGGAGCTGAAGTCGATCGCGCGCGCTCAGCTGCGGGGCGAGCGGCCCGGCCACACCCTCCAGACGACCGCCCTCGTCCACGAGGCCTACCTCAAGCTCGCCCGCACCCGCCGCTACCGGTGGGGGAGCCGCGCGGAGTTCGTCGCCATGGCCTCCCGCGCGGTCCGGCAGGTCCTCGTCGACCATGCGCGGAGGAAGAAGCGCGTCCGCCGCGGCGGCGGAGCCGACCCGGTTCCCCTCGACGGGAGGGAGATCGCCCTCTCGGCACCCTCCGTCGACGTCCTCGACCTCGATGAGGCGCTGACCGAGCTCGCTCGTCTCAACGAGCGCCAGGCCCGGATCGTCGAGCTGCGGTTCTTCGGCGGGCTCACGGCGGCGGAGGCCGCCGCTGCCACGGGGGTGTCGGTCCGGACGGCCGACAGCGACTGGGAGATGGCCCGGTGGTGGCTTCGCCGGCGCCTGAAGAGCGCCTCGGCGTGAGCCCGGAGGAGTACGAGCGGCTCCGCTCCCTCTTCGCCACCGCGCGGGGCCTCCCCCCGGTGGCGCGGGAGGGGTTCCTCGAGCGAGAAACGGGTTCGGAGCCCGGCGTGCGCCGCGAGCTCGAGTCCCTCCTCGCCGAGCACGAGGCCGACGCCTCCTTCCTCTCGACTCCGCTGCTCGGAGCGGAATTCGATTTGGCCCGGACGGATGCCGAGCCCCCCCTCCTCGGCATGCCGAGAACGGTGGGTCCCTATCGCGTCGTGCGCCTCTTGCACGAGAGCTTCCTCTCCGCCGTCTTCCTCGCCGAGCGCGCGGACGGGACTCGCCTGGCCGTCAAGGTCCTGCGGCCGGGTCTCGAGACTCGAGAGGTCGAGAGCCGCTTCAAGGTCGAGAGGGAGGCGCTCTCGCGCATGCGCCACCCAAACGTGGCCCCGGTCCTCGACCAAGGAGTCCTCGAGGGGAGCGGGCCCTGGGTCGGGCGGCCCTACATCGTCCTCGAGTTCGTCGACGGGCCGCCGGTGACGGCGTACTGCGACCTCCGCGGTCTCGGCCACATCGATCGCCTGCGGCTCTTCGTCGCCGCGTGCGAGGGGGTCCGCCACGCGCACGAGCAGGGGGTGATCCACCGCGACCTCAAGCCGGCGAACATCCTCGTCGAGGAGCGGGAAGGGAGGCCCGCCCCGAGATTGATCGACTTCGGGATCGCGAAGGCCCTCGTCGCGCCGCCGGTCGAGACGGAACTGACGGTGACGGGCGAGCTTCTCGGGACGCTCCCCTACATGGCTCCCGAGCAGGCTTCGGGCGACTCGGGAAAGGTCGATGCCCGCGCGGACGTCTACGCGCTCGGCGTGATCCTCTACGAGCTCCTCGCCGGGCGTCTTCCCCTGGACACGGGATCGCTCGGGATCCTCGAGGCGTGGCGGGTGATCCGCGAGGTGGAGCCGATGCCGCTGGGGGTCGTGAAGCCCGCGCTTCGCGGGGACCTCGAGCGGATCGTCGGGAAGGCGATGGCAAAGGACCCCGTCCTTCGCTACCCGACCGTTTCGGAGCTCGCCGCGGACGTGGAGCGGTTCCTCCGCGGGGAGCCCGTCCACGCCCGTCCCCCGCGTACGCTCTACCACCTCCGCAAGTTCGCTTCTCGGCACAAGCGCTTCGTCGGGGTCGTGGCGGTGGCCGCTGTCCTGCTCGCGGCCGCCGTCGCACGCGTCTTCCTCGCCGAGCGCGATGCGGTACGGAACTACCGCACGGCGAAGGGAGTCGCCGACTCGCTCCTGACCTACCTTCTCGACGAGTCGATCGAGCAGGCTCCGGGGTTGGAGAAGGAGCGCCTCGCCTCGCTCGAGGAGTTGCTGCGACTCTCGGAGCGATTCTTCGCCCGCGAGGGACACGACATCGAGGGGCGCGCGCGGCATGCCGACATCGAGGAGAACCTCGGCCACCTCTACCTCCAGCTCCGACGGAGAGAGGAGGGGGAGCCCCTCCTCCGGAAAGCCCTCGCGACGCGCAGAGAGATCGTCGCGGAGATGCCGGACGACCGGAACCGGCGGATGCAGCTCTCGGTCACGCTCGCCAAGGCGGGCGACTGCCGGAAGGATGCCGGCGATCTCGCCGCAGCGCTCGAGATGTATCGGGAGGTCCTCGCGATCGACGAGAGGCTCGCGGCGGAGGAGCCCGGGGCACTCCGGTTCGCCGACAACCTGGGCTGGAGCCACCTCCGAATCGCGGATCTGGATCTCCAGGTTGGAGACGTCGACGAGGCAGCGATACACCTCGAGCGCACGCGGTCTGTCTTCGAGGCCCTGGTGAACCGAGATTCAACAAATGGCAAGGCCCTGGCGAATGCCCTCTCCGGTCTGTGCTCGGTCCACCGCGCTCTCCTCGGCCTCGCATCCAGACGTGCGGACCTCGTCTCGGTGAAGGAGCACGCGTACGCCTCCCTGGCCTACGCCGAGCGGGCGGCGATCCTTCGTCCGAACAACCGCCAAGCAATGGCACGAGTCGCGACGGCCCTTGGGAGCGTCGGGAACCTTGCCGCGGAGGCTCGAGACTTCGACATGGCTTCGGCGCACCTACGTCGAGCGCACGGAATCACGAAGGACCTCGCTGACGCTGATCCGCGAGACGTCGCACTGTCGTGGGAGCTAGCCGGTTCGCATGCGGCACTTGCCCGGCTCGCGGAACAGCAGGCGGACCGCGGTTCGGCCATGAGGGAACTGAATTTGGCGATCGGGGTCGCAGACCGTTGGGCACCGGGAGTCCCGGAGAACCGCGAACAGTCTTGGTTTCTCGCGGGCCTCCTGTCGAAGCGCGCCAGCTATCTAGAGGAGCTGGGCCGTCATGAAGCTGCTCGACGGGACGCCGATCAGAGTCTGCTGCTCAAGTCCAACCTCGCCGGCCGAGGAACGAGTGCGGCCGGCAGGGAGCCGTCGGCGCTTGCGTTCGATCCGGATCAGTGGAGGAAGGGGGCGGAATCGCCCGCTCGGAGACCGACCCGTGAAGCATCTGCAGGAGGTGGACCGTTTTGGCGCTTCCTTGAGTGCTTAACGGTCGCACTTTTTCCCCTACGCCGTTCTTCTGCGGACGAGACGCCATCTCCTGCCCCTTCCTTGCGAGACATCCGTCCCATGAGCCTAGCTCCTCGCGAGAGGGGGGGCACCCGCGAGGAAGGACGCGATTCCACCCGGACCCAGGGGAGGACGGAACGAGCCGCGGAGGCGGTTGGAGTGAGGTTCGTCATGGCTGAGCCGCTTGACGCGAGGGAGCAGGAGACGAGGCGGGACCTCATGATCGGATGGCTTGCGGTGAGGAACCCGTGCATCAGGCTGGTTTGCCTCCTTCTTTTTCTGGGGGGACGGTCGAAGGGCCCTCTGCGCAGACCTGTCTACCTCCCTCCCAGGATCTGGCGCACTTCTGGCCCGGGGACGGAGCCACGCTCGATGTCGTGGGGGATGACCTCGGGTGCCTCGACGGCCCCGTTCCCTTTGCGACGGGCCGTGTCGGTCAAGCCTTCGATTTCGTGGGAGGGATCCTCCGCATCCCGAACCGTTCGACCCTCGAATCCCAGCAGTTCACGATCGAGGCATGGGTGTTCGCCCGGAGCACCGGCAGCCACACCGACGAGATCGGACCCATCATCGTCTCGAAGGACAGGGCCTTCGAGACTCCCACGATCTCCTACTCGCTGGCGGGACCGGGGATCACCGGTAGGTTTCGCGCCTCCGTGGGTCTGGCGGTGAGCATGACGGACCCCGCCGTGTGGAGCGAGCACACCTTCGCGTTAAATACCTTCCATCACGTCGCGATGAGCTGGGACGGAAGCGAACTCCGGCTCTACGTGAACGGGTGCCCTGAGGGCACTCTCCCCGTCGGTCCCAGCACTGTCCTCTACGGAGGAACGGAAGTGGGGGTGGGGAGGCATCCTCTCTTCGGAGCCCGCACCTTCGATGGCCTGATCGATGAGGTGAGCTTCTTCGATCGCGCCCTCTCCGCCGTCGAGATCCAGTCGATCTACGAAGCGGGATCGGCAGGGAAGTGCGCATCCGGTGCCGGGAACCAAGCGCCGACCGCCGATGCAGGTGACGATATCGCGATCCATGCCGGACAGACCGTTCAGCTCGACGGGACCGGCTCCTTTGACGACGACACGGCCACTCTGGAGCTGCTCGACATCTGGTCGTTCGCGTCGCGACCGCCTGGAAGCAGCGCCGTGCTCGAGGGAGCGGGCACGCCGACGCCGAGCTTCGTCGCGGATCTTCCGGGAACGTACGTGGTGCGACTGGTCGTGACCGACGGATCGGGGCTCTCGAGCGATCCGGACGAGGTCGTCGTCTCGTCGACGAACGTTGCACCCACGGCGAACGCGGGGGACGATCGAGGAGGCGTCGTCGGGTTCATCGTGAGCCTCGACGGGGGAGGGAGCAGCGATCCAGAGCACGACCCGTTGACGTTCGGTTGGACCTTCGCGGAGAAGCCCAGCGCCAGCGTTGCGATCCTTGCGGGAGCCGCCACAGCGACGGCCTCGTTCCTACCGGACCTGGCGGGCACCTATGTCGTGCAGCTCGTCGTGAGCGACGGCTTCGTCGACTCGCCGGCCGACCATCTCCGAATCACGGTCGTCTCAGGGGAAGAGTTCGCCGAGAACCAGACGATGGAGGGCCTGGAGCAGGTCGGGAATCTTCCGCCGAGCGCGGTGACCACGAAGGGCAACCAGCAGGCCATGACCAATTTCCTTTCGCAGGCCATCGCGGCAATCCAGGCGGGCGACCTCGAGATGGCCAGACAGAAGCTCAATCAGGCGATCAACCGCACGGACGGGTGCGTGCTCCGAGGGGCACCCGACGGCAGCGGCGCCGGGCGCGACTGGATCACGGCCTGCGCCGACCAGAGCGTCATCTGGGATCTCCTCAGCCAAGCTCTGGACGCGATCACGCCCTGAACCTCACGCCGCACGGCTGGAAGTAGAGGTTCGAACCAATCGCCAGGGCCGACCGCGACCGCCTTGGGGATCGCCTACTCGGCGGGACCCCCTCTTCCGCCTGATCCCCGCGCCGGAGCGAATACGCTCCGGAGTCCGAGCGTGTGCTTCACCTATCGCCTACCCCGGCGGGGGAGCTCGTCGACGATCGCCCCGTCCCCGAGGAGGTGAGGCCCTTCACCCGCCTCGCGCGGACGGCCGACCCGACCTACCCCTTCCGCCTCACGGTGCGGCTCAGGGACGAGCAGGCGGTCGCGAAGGTGGCGAGGTATCTCGTCCGGGTTGCGTAGGTACGCATGTCGGGGTCGCTCCCGAGGCCGCCGGGCGGGAGCCCCGACCCCCCTACCTGCGCCGCCCGCGGCGGTAGCGGACCGAGAAGGAGACCATCGGCTGCGCCATGGGGCGCTGCGGGATCGTCGCGAGCACGCTCTCCGGCGTCGCGTCGAGCGCGGCGCGCGCGCCCGGCCACGGGGCGCGCGGGATGCGCTTCCCGGCTCCCCTCTCGAGGTCGCGCCACTTCGTGGAGTCGATCGGCGCGAGGAGGGTGATCGCCTGCCCCCTCCGCCCCATGCGGCCGGTGCGGCCGATCCGGTGCGTGAGGAGGTCGGAGGTCTCCGGGAGGTCGAAGTTGATCACCTGCGAGATCGAGGTCACGTCGAGCCCGCGCGCGGCGACGTTCGTCGCCACGAGGATCTTCACCTTCCCCGAGCGGAAGCGCTGCATCACCTTGTCGCGCTGCGGCTGGGAGAGGTTTCCCTGCAGCGACTCGACCGGGTAGCCGGCCTCGGCGAGCTCCCGCGCGAGCTTGCGCACGCCGTGCTTCGTGCGGCCGAAGACGAGGATCGATTCCTCGCCGCGGTGGTCGAGCAGGTCGCAGAGCACCCGCAGCTTCCCGCCGGTCGGCACGTCGTAGGCGATGTGCTCGATCGGCGCGGAATCCTCCGGCCGCGGGTCGACCGAGACGTGGACCGGGTCGCGCAGGTGCCTCTTCGAGGTGTGCCGGACCCAGTCCGGCACCGTGGCCGAGAAGAGCGCGGTCTGCCGCGTGGCGGGCGTCGCCTGGAGGATCCGGGTGACGTCCGGCGCGAAGCCCATGTCGAGCATCTCGTCGGCCTCGTCGAGCACGAGCATCTTGAGGGTGTTCAGCCGGAGCACCCCCTGGCGCAGGAAGTCGAGGACGCGGCCGGGGGTGCCGACGACGATCGAAGCGCCGCGGCGGAGCCGCTCGCGCTGCGCGCCCATCGGGCGCCCCCCGTAGACGAGCGCGATGCTGATCGAGCGGCGCACGCCGAGGGCCTCGATCACGCCACCGACCTGGACGGCCAGCTCCCGCGTGGGGGTGAGGACGAGCACTTGGACCGCGCGGCTGTGCGGGTCGAGCCGCTCGATCGCCGGGATCCCGAACGCGAGCGTCTTGCCGGAGCCGGTGCGTGCCTGGCCGATGACGTCGCGCCCCTGGAGGAGCGGCGGAAGCGCCGCCGCCTGGATCGGGGTGGGCGTGGAGATGCCCATGCGGGCGAGCGCCTCGAGCGTGGCGGCATGGAGGCGCAGCCCGTGGAACGAGTTGTTTTCGTGGGTCAGGATGGTCGCGGCCGTAGCCGCAGAAGAGGTGGGAATATCGACTCCTCGATGCGCAGCTCTGGAAGCAGAAACAAATGGGTCAGGCTGAGCCGGTCAGTACGGTCGAGCCAACCCTGCTGCGCAGCCGAGGTTATGCGGGCGTACTGTCGCGCGGACGTTCCGCGCACCCGAGATCAGGCCGGGAACATAGCACAAAGGGGGGGGATTTGTATCACCCCGGTTCCGGGAGCGGGAACGGGGTGGGGAAGTCGAGGCGGAGAAACCGCTTCCGGCTGCCGCTCCAGGACCCCTCTCGCTTGGTCGGGTGGAGAGTGAGGGGAGATTCGCGTGGAGGAAGGGCGCGAGAAGGGAGAAGCCGAGGCGGCGGGGAATGCGGGACCCCTCCATGGAAGCCCGTTCGTATCCAGGACCCGTCCCATGTGGATCGCGGAGATCTGGCGCTATCCGGTGAAGTCGATGGCGGGGGAGCGGCTCGACCGGACGGAACTGCGCGAGGACGGGATCCTCGGCGACCGGATCCTCCACGTCCGGAATCCCCGCGGCCGGGTGGTCACGTCCCGGCACCGCCCGGCTCTCCTCGGACATCGCGGGAGCCTCGGGCCGGACGGGGAGCCCCTCGTCGACGGCCGGCCCTGGGGTTCGCCGGAGGTCCTCGCCGACGTCCGGCGCGCGGCGCGAGACGAGGGCGCGCAACTCGTACGCCACGACGGGCTCGACCGCTTCGACGTCCTCCCGCTCCTCGTCGCGACCGACGGGGCGATCCGCACGCTCGGCTACGACCTCCGGCGCTTCCGCCCGAATGTCGTGATCGGGGGTGTCGAGGGCCTCGACGAGAGGGGGTGGCCGAGCAGGCGCCTGCGGCTCGGCAGGACTCGGATCGAGGTCCGGGAGCTCCGGCAGCGGTGCGTGATGACGACCTTCGACCCCGACACCCTCGAGCAGGACGTCGAGGTCCTCCTGCGCATCCGCCGCGAGCTCGACGGGACCTTCGCCCTCGACTGCAGCGTCCTCGAGGGAGGGAACATCGCGGTCGGCGAGCCGGTCCAGCTCCTCGAGCCCTGACGCCTCGCGTCGCCGCGCATGGACCGTGGACGGTTGGTGGCGCCCTATCCCCGCGAGGGGGGCGGGAGCCGGGCCCGCAGGCGCTTCATCCCTTCGAACAGGCGCGACTTCACGACCGACTCCGGGACGCCGAGGACCTCGGCGATCTCCCCGCGCGCGAGGCCGTCGCCGTACCGGAGGAGGAGCGCCTCCCGCTGCGCCTCCGGAAGGGAGGCGAGCGCGTCCGCGAACGCCTCTCGCTGCTCCTCCCGGACGAGGTGCGTGAGCGGGCCCGAGGCCGCGTCCCGAAGGCCGGAGGCCGAGGGAAGGGGGGAGGCCCCGCGCCGGCCAGCGCGGAGCAGATTGAGGCAGTGGTTCCGCGCGACTCGGAAGAGCCAGGCCCGGAACCGCTCCGGCGCCTCGCGCGCCTCGATCGCCCGCCGGAAGACCTCCTGCGCCGCATCCTCCGCCTCGTCTCCGACGTACCGGCGGCAGAAGGCGACGATCGCGGGCCGGTACCGATCGACGAGGGCCCTCCCCGCCGCCCCGTCCCCCTTCCGGAAACGCGCGACGAGGGAAGACGTCGGATCGTCCGGAGGCGGGTCGCCGCCCATGTCACCGCGGAGGCGTTGCCGGGGCCGAGGCGACGAGATCGGCCAGCCGGTCGGTGCGCGGCACGGAGTCGAGTCGAACGGCCTCTCCCGTCGAGCGGTCCCGGAGCTCGAGCGCCACGGCCTCCCCCGGGGAGCGCCCCGCGAGATCGCAGAGCAAGTCGAACAGGTCCGTGGGGAAGAGGAAGAGCCGCTCCCTCGACGCCCGCTGCGTCCAGGACGCGAGGAGGTCCGCGGCCGGGACGCCTTCGATCGAGAGGAGTTCCCAGGCGCGGTCTCCCGACCGGAGAAGGAGCGACTCCCCCTCGGCCGTGATCCCCTCGAAGGGCCACTGATACCTCGATCGATACACGGCTTGGCGGTTCGCCCGGCTGAGGCGGACCCCGTCGAGCCGCCGGACTTCGCCGCTCGCCGGATCGCGCACCTCGAGGTCGACGCGGAAGAGGGGCCAGCGCCCGACGCGATTGAGGACCTGCACGAGGTCCTCGGAGAACCGCTTCCTCCACCGGTGGCCGGCCGTCTGCTTGCAGTAGGCGACGAGGAGCGGCGCCTGCACGCCCTCGACCGAGACGAGCTCGGACCATCCCCCTTCCACCTCGACCTCCGGAACCTCGCCCCTCCAGCGCAGCCCCGCGTAGGGGGAGGATTCCAGGTACCACTCGCCTCCGAGCTGGGCGAGGAATCCCGGGCGTGCGACCGTCGCATACACGCCCGCGCCCGCGAAGAGGAGGACGGCGATCGCCGCCGTGACCCCGACCTTGTGGCGGCCGACGAACTTGGCGGAGCGGTAGAGCCCCCCCGGGAGGCGCGACCGGATCGGGAGGCCCGCGAGGTGGCGCTCGAGGTCGTCGGCCAGCGCCCCGGCGGTCGGGATCCGGCGACGGGGATCCTTCTCGAGCGCCGCGGCGAGGATGGCGTCGAGGTCCCCGCGCAGCGCCCACGCGACCTTCCCCGCGCGGCGGGGGGGCGTCTCGACGATCCGGCGGAGGGCAGCCGGGAGGGAGAGGCCGCGGACATCGTGCGGGAGCCGGTCCGTCAGGAGCTCGAAGAGGATGACGCCGAGCGCGTAGACGTCGGCGCGCGCGTCGATGGCTACCGAGTCCGCTCCGGCGGCCTGCTCGGGGCTCATGTAGGGGAGGGTGCCGAGGATCTGCCCCGTCGTCGTCGCCGAGAGGGAGTCCCCGGGCTCGAGGAGGCGAGCCAGGCCGAAGTCGAGGATCTTCGGCCCGGCGGCGGGGTCGACGAGGACGTTCCCGGGCTTGAGGTCCCGGTGGACGACGCCTTGCCCATGCGCGTAGGCAGCGGCGCGGCAGACGCGGACGAGGTGCTCGATCCGCTCGCGCTGGGAAAGGCCGCGGTTCCTGGCGTACACGTGGAGGGGCTCCCCCCGCACCAGCTCCATCGCGAAGTAGGGCTCCCCTCTGTCGGTCTCCCCCGCCTCGTAGATCGCGGCGATCCCCGGGTGGGAGAGCCTGCCGAGCGCCCCGACTTCCCGGCGGAAGAGCGCCCGGCTCCGCTGGTCGCAGAGGGTGCCCCCCCGCATCACCTTCAGGGCCACCCTCCGCCTCGGCCGGGACTGCTCGGCCTCGTAGACGATCCCCATCCCCCCTGATCCGAGGAGGCGGACGATGGCGTAGTCCCCGATCCGCTCGGGGAGCGGGGCGGATCGCGCCGAGACCGCGACTCCCTCGACCGCGCCCCGGATCTCCGCAACCCGCGATCGCTCCTCGGGATGGCGCTCGAGATAGACCTCCAGCGCGGGGTCGCCGCGATCGACCCAGCTCCAGAGCTGCTCCTCGCTGACTCTCGGCAACAGTTCCGCTCCACGGGCTCGGGCGGGGAGATCCGGATTGTACGGGGGGGTACCCGCCGAATCCGGATGTCGGGTGTCTTGGGGAATATGGAGGCCGGGACCCTACCCGGACGGCCATGCGAACGATCCTGATCCCGACCCTCTGCTCCGTTCCCCTGTTCCTCCTCCTGCCCCCCCGCCAAGACGGCTACGCCAACCTCTCGCCGTTCGCGGCGATCCGATGGGAGGAGTCTGCGCCCGACGTCCAGGTCGGAGGGACCTGGTATCGCCTCCGCGCGATCGACGGGCTCCCGGTCGAGCAGATCGTCGCCTTCTGCCGGGAGACCTATCGGGAGCGATGGCGCAAGAGGTTCGAGGAGGACCTCGTCGAGGTGCTCTCCCGGATGGGGAGCCCCCCCTCGCGGCAGGTCGATCTCCTCGTCGAGTCGCCGGAGACGGGTCGATCGATCCCCCTCCATCAGGTCGAGATGACGGAGGAGAACCGATGGGCCCTCTGGAAGGCGGCGAAGGAACGGCGAAGGATCGAGGAGAAGGTGGAGGGCGACGCGGTCAGGCGGGTCACGCGGGACCACGCGCCTTCGCCGCCGGCCGTGTTCGCCGGCCTCGCCGAGGCCAAGGCCCGGGCGGTCGGTCCGATCATTCCCCGAGGCGCGGCCGAGGAGGACCTCGACCAGCTGGAGTGGCTGATCGTCAACCAGTACGCGTATCGCGACCTCCGGGACGTCGACTACCGCGCCGCCCTCGACGCGATCCGGTCGAGCCTCGGGGAGGGGATCGCCAGGGGGGACTTCGCCCTCCGCATCGCCCGGTTCCTCTCCCTCTTCGGCGACGGCCACACCCGCCTCGCGGAGGACCTCGAGGACTCCCTCGATCCGGGCTGCGCCCCCTTCCTCGTCGCACATTGCGGGGAGCGGCTCGCCGCCTTCCATCCGGACCGATCGGGACTCCTCGAGGCGAAGATGCCGTTCCTCAAGTCGATCGACGGACTCCCGATCGCCCGCTGGATCGCGGCCGCAACGCCCCTCGTCCCCTCGGGATCCCGGGCCCTCGTCCGGCACGGCACCGCCCGGATGTTGCGGCATGTCGCGCACTTGCGGACGGAGCTCGGCCTCCCGGCGAGACCGAAGCTGGACGTCGAGGTCGAGACCGCGGACGGCTCCCGGAGCCAGCGCCTCTCCGTCCCCCTGAGTCCGACGAAGCCCCTCTTCGGAGACTGGCCCCGGGGGGAATCGCGACTCCTCGAGAAGAACGTCGGCTACCTCCGGATCGCCCGGATGGACGACGATCCCGCGTTCGTCGACTCGATCCTCGCCGCGCTCGATCGGTTCGGAGAGGCCCGGGGCCTCGTGATCGACGTCCGGGGGAACGGCGGGGGGAGCCGCGTCCTGATCCCCCGGCTCTTCTCCCGGTTCCTGGGGTCGAAGGACCCGGCCCGGATCGGGAACGTGGCCGCGTATCGCCTCCGGCCGGGGGACGATCCGGCCCGCCCGGAGGGCTACCTCGCCGACCGTTTCCTCTACCCCGCCTCCTCCCCCCACTGGTCCCCGGCGGAGAAGCGCGCCGTCGAGGCCTCAGCGCGCTCCTTCCGCCCCGCCTGGACCCCTCCGACCGGGGAGTTCAGCCTCTGGCACTACTTCGTGATCGCCCCGCCCGCCTCCCCGACCCCGTTCCGGTCCCCCGTGGTCGTCCTGATGGACGAGGGGTGTTTCAGCGCGACGGACATCCTCCTCGGCACCTTCAAGGGGTGGAGGAACGTCACCCTCCTCGGCACCCCGAGCGGCGGGGGGAGCGGCCGGGCGCGGCCGGCGACCCTGGCCCGGAGCGGGATCCGGATCCAGATCTCCTCGATGGCCTCCTTCCGGTCCGACGGGACGCTCTACGACGGCGAGGGGGTCGAGCCGGACGTCCTCGTCGAGCGCGAGCCGGAGGACCTCGTCGGGAAGGGCGATGCGCAGCTCGCCGCGGCCCTCGCGCGACTAACGAAATGAATCGCGCCTCGCGCCACGGAACCTTCTGGCGCGATCGACATCCAAAGAAGCGAGATGACCGCGCTGGACCTCGCCGAACTCTCCGCCTCCTATCTCGAAGGATCCCTCCGGATCGTCGACGGCCTGCGCTTCCGGGTCCGGCTGGCGACCTGTCGGACCCTCCGCCGTTACGTCGCGGCTCTCCGGGCTCTCGCCCGGATCGCGGGGTACACCCCCCGCGTCCTCCCCCCTCCCGATGTGGCGCGGAGGATCCTCCGGCGCTTCCGCGACTGGGATGGGTCCGGCCGCCCCCGCGACTCCGAGAGCAACGCGGCCTAGGCGCCTGGCGGGGGGGCTCCCCCCCCTGCCAAGACGGTGTAGCGCCCTCCCGGTCGGCTGTCCGGTTCATTCTCTGACGGACCGCCCCCCGTTCGGTCCATGGGCGGTTCCGGCTCCGGGGAGGAGTGCCCGACCGGGTGAATGGAGGCGCCCCATGTCCCCGAGCCGCCTCGCAGAGATCGCCGTCTGTTACATCGATCGCTCTCTCCCCCCCGCCGACCGGCTGCGGTTCCTCGTCCGGCTCCTGACCTGCCGGACTCTCCGCCGCTACGTCGCGGGATTGCGCAGTCTCGCCCCGCTGGTGGGCCACGCCCCTCGCGTGCCCCCTCCTCCGGAGGCGGCCCGGAGGATTCTCCGCTTCTTCAGGGGGTGGGACCCGGACCGGCGCCGCTCCGGTGCCCCTCCGGACGGGCGCCTCGTGGCGTAGCCCGCGGGGCTCGCCGCCGTACCCGATGGGGCCTCCCGGAAGGGCCGGCTCGCGGGGCGCGGACTCTCCGTCCTCCCCGTTTTCCGACGGGACCCTGGTCATCTCCGAGTCTCGCGCTAGCATCCACTCAGGAGTTTCCCCTCCGCGTGCGCGGGCGGGCGGAAGCGTCGAGGCCCGGTGAGGAGATGGACCGATGAGCGACTCGTGCTTCGGTAGGGTGGCTGCGGCCGCGCGGGGAACCGCGCTTGCGTTCATGGTCGTCGCTCTGGCGACGTCCGCGCCGGGGCAGACGGGCACCCCGACCTGCGTTCCGGGGACGAATCCCCTCCAGGCGGCCGTGAACGCGGCCCAGCCGGGAGACGCGATCGACGTCGGCGCGAATCCCAACCTCGGCCAGCGCGTCTGCGTCACGAAGCCCCTCCTCTTCTTCTCCACGGGAACTCCGCCGGCGACCGTGACGGCGACGTCCGGGGCCTTCCCGCCCTTCTACACCCCGATGGGCGTCTTCCAGATCGATCCGGGGGTCTCGGGCGTCGTCGCCTTCCACAACCTCCAGATCTCCGGCGTCACCTGCTTCGCCACGACGGACGCCGTGATGCGGGGCATCTACTCGGAATCGCCGAACGTCACGCTGATCGTCGACGGCTGCGTCGTCGCCGGCGCCGACTACGGTTGCGGGGTCGGGGACAACTCCGAGAACGGAGCCGCCGGGATCGAAGGAACCGTCGCGCGCCTCGTCGTGAAGGATTCGACGGTCACGGGAGGGGACGGGGACATCGCGGGATGGTCGTACGACCCAGGCCCGAACCCGAACATCTTCTGCCTCGACACGGCTTCGGCCGGGATCGGAGGGGTTGCGATCGACGTGACCGGGGAGGTTCTCCTCGTCCGGGGCGTGCTCGCGGGCGGGGACGGCGGGGACGCCGTCGGAAACACTTCGATCTGCGCCTGCGCCTCCCCTCCCCCGTCCTACGCCGATGCGGGCTCCGGAGGATCCGCCGTCGTGGCTCCGACCGTTTGGTCGTGGGGGAGCACGGGAACCGCGGGAGCCGGGGGTGTGGTTAGGTGCGTGAACACCGTGTATTCCCAGGCCCCGGCGGGGGCTCCCCTCCCTCCGGGCGGGATCTCCACCCTCCAGGTCGGACCGCAGCCCTCCCTCGGGGGCACGGCCCTCTTCAACTTGCAGAACCCTGGAGGGCAGTTCGCGGCCATCGCCGTGGGGACGACCGGATTCGGCCCGGCGGTTCCCGTCTCCGGAACGGACCCCTACTTCCTCGGGCCTTCCCCCATCGTCGTCGCCGCGGCGCTCGGACTGACGGGGCTCGCCATTCCGGTCCTGAACGACCCGGCGCTCGTGGGATTGGCCCTCCCCGTCCAGGCCGGGATCCAGACGCCAGGGGGGTTCGCCCTCACGAATCCCGACGTCGTCCTGATCCTCCCCTGACCGTCCTCGAGGGGGGGATTCCGGCGGGATTCGCCCGCGGCCGGGGCCGCCCGTAGACTGCGCTCCCTCGGCCCGAGAGCCTCGCGTGCGGCTCCTCCACCTTCTCGCCGCTCTACCGATCTCGTCTCTCCCCACGGAGGACTTCCCGGAGGAGGTTCGCCGGCTGGCGGCGGTGTACGAGGCCGGGAAGGGGCGGAGCGAGGAGCGCGTGGCCGAGGGGCGATGCGAGGAGGCCGGCCGTGCCCTGATCGAGGTCGTCCCCGAGAAGGAGCGCACGCCGGCGCACAACCTCGTCCTCGGCAACCTGCTCTCCACGATCGATCCCGGCCTCTCCCGCCGCTTTCACCGCCTCGCCTTCGAGGCGAAGCCCGAGGAGCCGCTCGTTCTCGTCGAGTGGGCGCTCGAGCTGCATCGGGGCGGGAGCCACGCGGAGGCGGAGGCGCTCTACAGGCAGTACATCGATGGCCGCGGCGAGGGGCATCCGAGATTCCACGCCCTGCGCGCGGACTGCCTCCTCCGCCTCGGCCGGATCGAGGAGGGGCTCGAGGCCTGGGAAGGGTCGAATCCTCGGAGGTACCGCAAGGAGATCGAGGAGGGCCTCTCCTGGATCCACGGGGGCCCATCCCCGTGGATCCGACGATGCTCGCTCCTCGGGGGAATCCGAGGGGGGAAGACGGACCGGCTCGAGCCGCTCGTCCTCCTCGACCTCGCGTGGGGCGCGGAGGGAGGCGACCCGCATTCGAAGGAGGTGCTCCTCGCGCACGACCTCGCCCTCGCGAAGGGGATCCTCGGCGCCGAGAGCCGCCGCTTCCGGCTCCTCGACCTTCTGGCGCGATCTCCGGAGCAGGGCCCGGAGATCCGCCCGGCGGGAGGGCGTCCGGTGGTGCTGGAGCGATGGCCGCCCGAGGAGGAGGCCGAAGGTTCCAGCCGCGGCTCCCTCTCGCGGGAGGAACTCGAGGTCCAACTCCGGTCGCTCCGAGTCCTCGGTCCGGAGCCGACTCTCCCCGAGAGCAGCGCGACGGCGCGGGCCCTCCTCGAGCTCGTCGTCGACCTCGACCTGGCGACCCCGGAGAGGCTCCTCCTCGACTTCGAGGTTCCGCTCCGGGAGCGAGCCGAAGGAGGTTCGGGGGACGTCGAGGCGCTCCGCCTCCTCGCGGGGCTCTACGAGCGGAGCGGGAATCCCCGCCTCGCCGAGGTGGACCGGTTCGGCTGGGAAATGCACCGGGATCCCCGGAGCGCGGCGAACGTCCTCTCGAGACGCGCCGAGACTCTCCGGTCGGAGGATCCGCTCCTGGAGCGCGCCCTCCGCGAGTTCCCGGAGGAGCCGCGGATCCTCTCGATCGCCGTCGACTGCGCCCGGCGAGAGGGCCGACCCCTCCGGGATCTCCTCGTGAGGCAAGTCCTCGCCCGATTCAGGCAGCCCGGGTCCTGGCCCGACCTGCGGGGGGCGGTCGCGGCCCTCGAGGCGGAGGTCGGGCGTTCGCCGGGGGCCGCGGCCACCCGACCGCGTTGAGGTCCGATCCCATGACGATCCAGCTCACGAGCGCGGCGTTTCAGGCGGGGGGACGAATCCCGAAGCGGCACACCTGCGAAGCCGACGACCTCTCCCCTCCTCTCGCCTGGGAGGGGGCTCCGCCCCGGACGAAGGCCTTCGTCCTCCTCTGCGACGATCCCGACGCGCCGGGGAAGACCTGGGTGCATTGGGTCCTCTACGACCTTCCGGGCGAGACGCGGTCCCTCGTCGAGGGGATCCCGGCGATGGACTCCATTCCGAGCGGCGGGAAGCAGGGGAGGAACGATTTCGGGAAGATCGGCTACGGGGGGCCCTGCCCGCCGCGAGGGCACGGGACGCATCGGTATTCCTTCCGGATCCACGCCCTCGACGAGCCTCTCCGGGTCCCCTCGGGAGCCAAGAAGGCGGAGATCGAGCGCGCGATGGCGGGACACGTCCTGGCGCAGGGGGAGCTCGTCGGGACCTACTCGCGCTGAGCGGCCCCGCCCCGCCGCGTGACGAAGTCCGCGACCGTCTGGGCCGTCCTCGCGCTCTACGTCGCCGCCCTCGCCCTGTGCGCGGCCTGGGCCCGGCGCCGCACCCGGAACCTCGCCGACTACTACGTCGGCGGCCGGGGGGTGCCGGCCTGGATCCTCGCGCTCTCCTACTTCGCCACCTACGTCTCGACGAACACCTACGTCGGCCACGCGGGGAAGTCCTACGTCTTCGGGATCTCCTGGCTCCTCCTCGGCGCCGTCCTCCTCGCCTTCGGCATCGCCGGCTGGCGCTGGATCGGCCCGCGGATGGCCGAAATCGCCGCGGCGGAAGGACTCCTCACCGTTCCCGAGTTCTTCGCGCGGCGCTTCCGCTCGCCCGCGGCCGGAACGCTCGCAGCGCTCCTCGTCGTCTTCGATTCGGTCTGGTACCTGACGGCGGTCTTCCAGGGGGCGGCGGCCTCCGCGGCGAGCCTGCTCGAGATCGACGCGGGCGCGGCCCTCCTCCTCGTCGTCGGCGTCCAGGTCGCCTACACGCTCGCGGGGGGCTTCCTCTCCGACGCGATCACCGACGCGCTCCAGGCGGTCGTGATGCTCGCAGCGGCGGTCGTCCTCCCGATCGCTTTCGTGTCGGCGGGGGGAGGTCTGGCGGCCGTTCTCGAACGGCTCCGGGCGCTCGAGACGCCCGGCGACGGTCCCGGGCTCCTTTCCCTCGCCGGAGGCGCTCCTCTCCTCGCGATCCTCGGCCTCTCCCTCTCGGGTGGGATCAAGCTCCTCGCCGATCCCCGGCAGACCACGCGTTTCTACGGGACCGCCTCCGGCTCCGCGCTGCGCCGGATCGGCTGGCTCGCCCCGGCGGCGATCGGGCTCACCTACCTCCTCGTCCTCCCCCTCGGCCTCCTCGCGCGCGCCCTCGACCTCCCGCCCGAGGTCGCGGCCCACACCGACCGGATCGTCCCCCACCTCCTGGGGTCGGGCGCCGTCGTCGGTCCGTTCCTCTCCGCCTTCCTCCTCTGCGCCTTCCTCGCCGCCGCGATGTCGAGCGCCGACAGCGTCCTCCTCGTCGCCGCCTCGGCGATCCAGCGGGACCTGATCGGGCGGTTCGCTCCGGGATCGCGATGGTCCCGGGAGGTGTGGGCCGGCCGGGTCTTCGTCGCTTTCTACGCGCTCGCTCCGGCGGTCCTCGCGTGGCTCCACCCGCCGGACATCGTCGGACTCACCGCCTTCGCGGGCGCGCTCTACGCCGGGGCGTTCCTCCCGAGCCTCCTCGCCGGGCTTCGCCAGGAGCCGCCC
This sequence comes from Planctomycetota bacterium, assembly GCA_022616055.1. Taxonomy (GTDB): domain Bacteria; phylum Planctomycetota; class UBA1135; order UBA1135; family JAKEFM01; genus JAKEFM01. The sequence goes on along the minus strand of JAKEFM010000177.1, from coordinate 30,618 downwards.
GCGCACGCGGGGCGGGCCGTGGTCGCCTCGATGGTGGCGGGCGCCGTCGCGGCCTACGGATGGAAGTTCGGCGTGCTCGCGGCCTGGCCCTCGCTCCCCGTGCACGAGGTCTTCGCGAGCCTCGCGGCGGGGTTCGCCGCCTACACCCTCGCGCGCGTGCGGTAGCCGTCGCCTAGGCAGACTTCGCCTTCGCCGTACGAACCCTCCTCCGGTTCGTGGCGGCTCTGGCAGGACGCCTCGAGCGACGCGGCCGAGCTCTCTCCCGGCGGGCTTCGACCGCCTTGCGCGCCAAGAAGGACGCCGAGGTCCTCCGATCCAGGATGGAGAGGAAGAAGGGTGTGGGGTCCGGCGCAAAGAGATCGAGCGCCAGGCGGCTGGCGAAAAGGCGGAGGGGTCCCGCCTCGGCAGGCCGAACATCGAGGACGTGGACCTGGTAGCGGATGTCCGGGTCCCCGTCCGGATCCGTCCACGGCTCGACGTAGGTTCGCGTGCCCGGGTAGCGGGCCTCGATCGCCCGCAGGACGGCCGCGGTCCGCGAATCCTTCATGCCGTCACCCCCAGCACGAAGCGCTCGATCTCGAATCGGAGAAACTCCAGCTCTCGGCGCACGACGGAGTCGGGATTGTAGTCGCAGGCGTGCCGAAGGGCCCTCGCCCGATTGAAAAGGCCGGGGTCCCCCGCCTCCCCCCGGATCGAGGTGGCGTTCCGCGCGACCGTCCGGTGTTCCCAGTACGTTGCCCCGGAGCGGAAGTCGCCTGGTTTCAGCCCCCGCTTCTCTAGGCCGTGGATCCCCGCCTGGAAGAGGGCGAAGTCGTAGCGGCTCGCGGCCTCGTCGACGAAGCCCATCGCCAGCAGCCGCCGTGCGGCCTCGAGACTTCGAAGCGCCTTCCTCCGCATTCCTCCGGTCCGGGGCGCCTCCTCTGTCCGGAGACTCCCCAGAAGGATGACGCCGGGCGGTTACACGACCGGGGACGGGACCCCATCCCGAGCTACCGGGGCGCTTCGCGCTCGAGCCGGACGACGATCTCCCAGGGGGAGGGCTCCGCCACCTCGACGGTCTGCTCCCTCGCGCGGAACCCCTCGGCCGAGACCCGGAGCAGGTATTCCCCCGCCGCCAGGCGCGCGCGCGCCGCCCGCCGCTCCGGAGGCGCGCCTTCCTCGTCCCGGAGGTAGGCGCCGACGCGCCGCTTCTCCGCGTCGAGGAAGGAAACCCTCGCCTCCGCGACCGCCTGGCCCTCCGGATCGAGGACGGCGACTCGCGCCTCGACGCCGCCGACGAGGCGGATCCGGAAGCGCGTCTCCCGACCTGGAAGGACCGAGTCCTTGTCCGAGAACCCAACGAGGCCACCCAACTCTCCCGCCGAGGCGTAGTAGGTGCCCGGGGAGATCCGCCGCATCCGCGCGAGGCCGGCGGAATCGGTGACCCACGGCGTGCCTCGCGGATCCAACTGTTCCTCCTCCTCGACCCGACGGAGGACGACCCAGGCCTCCCGGACCGGCTCCCCGCGCTCGTCGACGACCTCGACGAGGGCCCGCCCTTCCTCCTGGAGGTCAAAGTCGACGGTCGTCAGCGCGCCGTCGGCGACGACGACGTCGGTTGCGACGGCAGGCGCGCACGCGTCGTCCTCCGGCGCTCGGGCCCGGACCCGGTAGGTCCCCGCCGGAAGGCCGGGCAACCGGAAGCGACCGTCGCGGTCGGTCCTCGCGGACCCTCCGCAGCGTCCGGTCTCCTCCATCGAGAGGGGCTCCACCTCGACCGCGGCGCTGAAGAGGGGCCGGTCCGCAGGGGAAGCCCGCACGCGCCCCTCGATACCCCCCGTCGGGACCGAGATCTCGAGGAAGGTCTCGGAGTCCGCCGGCACGACGACCGTCACCTCGAAGGTCGCCAGGCTCCGGCTCCCGTCGGGGCCCGACGGCGCGTCCACGCTGACCTTCGACTCGCCGGGCACGACCCCCTCGAGGACGAAGGTCCCGTCCGGGCCGGTCTCCGCGGTCTTGTGCGGGAAGGACGGCCGTCTCGCGGCGAGGAACGGCCCGATCCACACGACGGCTCCCGCGACGGGCTCCCCGCTCCGAGTCACCCGGCCCCGGACGCGCTTGGTCTTCTCGCGCTCGGAGAAGTCGACCTGGGTGAGTCGTCCATCCTCGACGCGGACCGGGCGCGCCTCGCCGTCCTCGTCCGTCCAGGTCGAGGCGTTCACCTTTCGATGGTGCTGCACGCAGGCCGTCCACTCCCCGGACTCCATCCCCTCCATGCGGAACCGTCCTTCCGGGTCGATCGCCGCCCTCTTCGCGTCTCTTCCGCCGGCCCGACTGGCGCGGATCCACCCCTGGAACGGTTTCCCGTACGCGTCGACGGCGGTCCCCTCGATGCCCCCTCCCTTCGAGAGCGTGACGAGGACCCCCTCGATCGCGCCGCCGGCGACGAGCGCGATCGGCTCCAGCCGGCGTTCGATGAAGTCCTCGTGCTTCACCGCGAGCCGGATCTCGCCCGGCTTCAGACCGAGCAACTCGAACGAGCCGTCCGGAGCGGTCTCCGTCGTGGTGGTTTCCCCGAACATCCCGTCCTCGCCCACCTCGACGAGAGCTTCCGCCACGGGATCCCCGGCGACCGTCACGACCTTCCCCCGGACGGCGGCCGCGCGCTCCATCCGGATCCTGAGTCCGTCGCGAATCCCCCCGGCGGCCACCTCGATCCCCTCGACCTGTCCCTCGACGAATCCTCCGGCCCGGGAAGCCACCCCGTATTCCCCGGGTCGGAGGCCGGCGAACCGGAATCTCCCTTCCTCGTCGAGGAAGGCCCGGCTCCCCTCCGACGAACGCCCGATCGAGCCGGCGGAGCGCTCGATCCGGTGCAGGAGGATCGTGAATCGCCGGACGGGGGAGCCGCTCGCGGCGTCCTCCACCGTCCCCGCCACGCCGGTCGGCCCGGGGAGGACGATCTCGAGGTCCTCGAGGTCCTCCGCGACGTTGCGCCTCTCCGCGGTCGCGACCTCCGGCCTGCTCGCGACGATCTCGTAGGGCCCTTCGCCGAGTCCGGTCAGGCGGAAGGAACCGTCCGGGCCGGTCTCGGCCCGCTGGCTGAAGGGCGTTCGCCGCATCGCCCCGCCGGCGCCCCGCGCGCTCCTCCAGTCGGGCCTCGCGGTCACCGTCGCCCCCCCGACGGGACGCCCTGCTTCGTCGACGACTCGGCCCGCGACGTGGCGTCCTGCCGTCAGCACGAGGGTCACGGAGGTCTCCTCTCCCCCCTTCACCTCGACGAGCGGCTCCGGGTCCTTGGCGAGGAGGCCGTCCTTCGTCGCCCGCAGGTGGTGGGGCCCTGGCTCGAGGGAGGAGATGCGGAACCTCCCTTCCGCGTCCGTCCTGCAGAGCCCGTACTCGAGTCGGACCACCTCGGGGGTCCATTCGGGAGGAATCGCCTGGACCCTGGCGCCGGCGACTCCTATCCCCGACTCGTCGACGACCTTTCCGGCGATCGCGACTCCCTGGCCGAGGACCAGGTCGGCCCGCGCCACCTCCCGCGGGACCGCGTCGACCCGGCGCTTCGCGTAGCCCAGACCCTCCGCGACGGCGGCGAGGACCCACTCCCCGGGAGCCACCCCGCGGAAGACGAAGCGCCCCTCCGCGTCGGACTCGGCGTCGGTCCCTCGCTCGAGCTTGATGCGACGGAGGGAGTGTGAGAGGGGCTCGACGAGGGCGACCCGCGCTCCGCGGACCGTCTGCCCCGAGCCGTCCGTGAGCCTCCCCTCGATCCGCGCGGCGGCGTCGAGGACGAGCATCACGCCGGCGAGGACCTCCGGAGAGTCGAGCGAGAAGCGCCGCTCGCGGAAGTGGCCCGCGAAGTCCGCCTCGACCTCGAACCGGAACTCCGGGAAGTCCCTCGGCAGGGCGATCTCGAACGACCCGTCGGGTCCCGACCGCGTCGAGTGACCCGGCTTCCAGCCGCCGAGCTCGCGCACGCGCCCCCGCGCTTCCCCTTCCTTCAGGAGCCGCTCGTAGGCCTCCTTCCCGCCGAGGAGCCCGATCGTCTCGGGAAAGTCGACCTCGCGCTTGCCGGCCAGGGCCCGGACCTCGGCCTCCGCGGGAGGAGGCGACCCGTCCGACATGACGAGCCGGCCGCGGACGAGGACTCCCCGGGGGTCGGGTCCCGCAGGCTGGAGGGTCCTGCGCTCCGCCGGCTCCCGTCGGGGCCCCGATTCGGGAGCGGCCGGCGGAGTCGGCTCCGCGGCGCTCCTCGCCGCCTGGGACCTGCGGGCGGAGTCGGGACGCGCCTGCGGTCCCCCCCCCGAGGACACGAGGAAGAGGGAGACCCCCGCCGCGAGGACGACGGCGGCCCCGATCATCAGAAAGGCTTGGCCGCGCATGATCGGGAGGACTCCGACGCGCGGGGGCGGCGCGCTGGAGGGATTCTACGCCGCCCGACGGCGCTCCCGGGAGCATCGAGCCCCGGCCGACCCGATGGGATCGTCCGGGGCCCTTGAGGGTGGGATCGGGGATCAGTTCGCCGTGAGGGGCGCGGTCCCGAAGTTCACGCCGAAGCGGTTGCACCAGATGACGACCGAGTGGAAGGCCGCGAGGTCGAGGTCGCCGGGGAGGTCGTAGTTCTGGTCCCCCTCGGTCCCCTTGAGGGGCGCCACCTCGACGGAGCCTGCCGACTTCACGGTGTCGTTGTCCCTGGGGTCGGCGGCCTTGGCGAGGCGGACGCGGACGTCGGGGCCGTTCGAGGTCTTGAACCCGGTCAGGCGCAGCACGCGCTTTCCGTCGGCGAGGCGGTGGATCGTCGCCATGCCCGAAGTCTCGTGGGCGACGGAATGGAACTCTCCCGACGCGAGGACCCTCGTTTCGCCCTCCATCCCCGCCGGCGAGAGGGGCGCGGTCCCGAAGTTCACCCCAAAGCGGTTGCACCAGATGACGACCGAATGGAAGGCCGCGAGGTCGAGATCGCCGGGAAGGTCGTAGTTCTGGTCCCCCTCGTTCCCCTTGAGGATCGCCACCTCGACGGAGCCCGCGGACTTCACGGTGTCGTTGTCCCGGGGGTCGGCGGCCTTCGCGAGGCGGACACGCACGTCCGGGCCGTTCGAGGTCTTGAAGCCCGTCAGGCGCAGCACGCGCTTGCCGTCGGCGAGGCGGTGGATCGTCGCCGTGCCGGACGTCTCGTGGGCGACGCCGTGGAAGCGGCCCTCGAGCAGGATCGAACCTCCGGACGCGTCCGAGGTCGCCGGGAACGACTCGTTCACGGTCCGGCCCCACAGGAGCGTGTCGGGCCGGAAGAGATAGAAGCCGAGGCCGAGGCCGGCGACGCAGAGGAGGACGAGGGGCTTACGTTGCATGGCGGTTCTTCCTTCGGGACCGGGAGGGGGCGCGACGGCTGTCGCACGAACGTCCGGTCTCTTGGATGTCGGACGGATCTCCCGGTGTCCGGGACCTCAGGATCCCGTGTGGGATCCCTCCGTCCGGGCCCGGCCGAGGTCCTCGAGGAGCCGCGCGACGAGGGCGGTCCACCCGGTCTGGTGGCTCGCGCCGAGGCCGCGTCCGGTGTCGCCGTGGAAGTACTCGTAGAAGAGGCAGAGGTCGCGCCAGTGGGGATCGGAGGCGTAGCGGGGGTCCCCGCCATGGACGGGTCGTCCGCCCTCCCCGTCGGGGAGGAAGATCGAGGAGAGCCGGCGGGCGATCTCGTGCGCGACCTGCTGGAGGTTCATCGTGCGGCCCGAGCCGGTCGGGCACTCGACGCGGAGGTTCTCCCCGTAGAAGCGGTGGTACCGCTCGAGCGCCTCGACGAGGAGGTAGTTGATCGGGAACCAGATCGGGCCCCGCCAGTTCGAGTTGCCGCCGAAGAGGCCGGTCGTCGACTCCCCGGGCGCGTACTCGACGCGCCACTCCTCCCCTCCCATCCGGAAGACGTAGGGGGCGGCACCGTGCACGCGGGAGATCGACCGGATCCCGTGCGGGGAGAGGAACTCCCCCTCGTCGAGGAGGTAGCGCAGCACGCGGCGCAGCCGGTCCTCGGACGGGATCGCGAGGAAGCGCACGCCCGCGCTGCGGTCGCAGCACATGTAGGAGATGTGGCGGGCGAGGTCGGGCCGGTGGCGCAGGAACCACTCCATCCTCTTCTTGAAGCCGGGGAGCCGGTCGATCCTCCGGTCGTCGAGGACCTCGGCGACGAGGAGGGGGATGAGGCCGACCAGGGAGCGGACCTTCAGGGGCCGCCGCTCCCCGTCGACGTGGAGCTGGTCGTAGTAGAAGCCGTCCCCCTCGTCCCACAGGCCCGTCCCCCCGAGGCGGTTCATCGCGTCGGCGATCGCGACGAAGTGCTCGAAGAACTTCGAGGCCATGTCCTCGTAGACCGGGTCCTCCTCCGCGAGCTCGAGGGCGATCGCGAGCATCGTCGCGCAGTAGAAGGCCATCCAGGCCGTCCCGTCCGCCTGCTCGAGGTGCCCCCCCGTCGGGAGGGGACGCGAGCGGTCGAAGACCCCGATGTTGTCGAGGCCGAGGAAGCCCCCGGAGAAGAGGTGGCGCCCCTCCGGGTCCTTGCGGTTCACCCACCAGGTGAAGTTCATCACGAGCTTGTCGAAGGCGCGGCGCAGGAAGGCGCGGTCGCGCCCCCCCTTCGGGCCCGCGATCTTGTAGACGCGCCAGACGGCCCACGCGTGCACGGGGGGATTCACGTCCCCGAAGGCGAACTCGTAGGCGGGGACCTGGCCGTTGGGGTGCATGTACCACTCGCGGAGGAAGAGAAGGAGCTGGTCCTTCGCGAAGGCGGGATCGATGCGCGCGAAGGGGAGCATGTGGAACGCGAGGTCCCACGCCGCGAACCACGGATACTCCCACTTGTCCGGCATCGAGATCACGTCGCGGTTGTAGAGGTGGGCCCAATCGGCGTTGCGCCCCTCGCGGCGGTTCGCGGGAGGGGCGGGCTGGGTCGGGTCCCCCTCCAGCCACTCGTCCACCACGTAGTGGTAGAACTGCTTCGAGTGGAGGAGCCCCGCGTAGGCCTGGCGCGCGACGCGCCGCTCCTCCGCGGTCTCCCCCTCGGGCAGGATCGAATCGAAGAGCTCGTCGGCCTCCCGCCGGCGGTCCTCGAAGACCCTCTCGAAGTCGCGCCCGAAGGGCCGGGCGGGCGCTTCGGTCTCCGAGGAGAGGCGCAGCCGCAGGACCGCGCTCCCCCCCGCCGGGATCTCGAGGCGATAGAGGAACGCCGCCTTGGTTCCCTCCCGCTCGGGGTTGACCGCCTCGCGGCTCCCCCGGACCACGTATTCGTGGAAGGCGTCCTTCACGAACGGGGTCGGATTGGACGCGCCGAACAGGCGCTGCGCGTTCGTCTCGTTCTCCGTGAAGAGGAGCTCGGGATCGGCGCCTCCCGGGACCGGCTCCGCGCGCAGGAGGAAGGGGCCGAGCTCCTCGTGCTGCGCCCGGAGCGTCCGCCCGTCGATCGCCCGGAGGACGGGGCGGGCCTTGGTGTGCCCCTCCCCCTCCCTTCCCCAGCCCCAGGTATTCCGGAACCAGAGCGTCGGCAGGACGTGGAGGTTCGCCGGCTCGGGCCCGCGGTTGTGGGCCGTGATCCGGATCGCGATGTCGTCGGGCGAAGCCTTGGCGTATTCCGCGAAGACGTCGAAGTAGCGCCCCCCGTCGAAGACCCCCGAATCGGCGAGCTCGAACTCGGGAGATCCGAGGCCGCGCCGACGGGCCTCCTCGACGAGCCGAGCGTAGGGGAACTCGGCCTGCGGGTACTTGTAGAGGCTCCTGAGGTAGGAGTGGGTCGGCGTCGCGTCGAGGTAGTAGTAGCACTCCTTCACGTCCTCGCCGTGGTTCCCCTCGGGGCCGGTCAGGCCGAAGAGCCGCTCCTTCAGGATCGGGTCCCGCCCGTTCCAGAGGGCGAGAGCGAGGGCGAGGCGGCCCTTCGAGTCGATGATCCCGAGGAGGCCGTCCTCCCCCCAGCGGTAGGCGCGGCTGCGGGCGTGGTCGTGGGGGAAGTAGTCCCAGCAGTTCCCCCAAGGCGAGTAGTCCTCGCGGACCGTGGCCCACTGCCGCTCGGAGAGGTAGGGTCCCCAGCGCTTCCAGTACCTCGTCCGGGAGGCATCCTCGGCCAGTCGGGCGCGCTCGGCGTTCCCCCTGGCGTGGATCGGGGCGGGGAGCGCCGCCGCGGGTCGGATGATCTTCGTGGGGCTCATGTCAGTGGCTCCCGGAGGAGGCGCTCCTCTCGACGATCCGCAGGACGTGGCCGTCCGGGTCGCCGACGAGGAGTCCGGAGGAGAACCCGAGGGGGCTGGAGGCCAGGCGGACGGGGCCCGGCGAGACGAACGCCGCGCGCGCCGCCGCGAGCCGCGCGTCGAGGGCGCGCAGGTCCGAGGCGACGAGGTCCGTCTGCCAGTGGAGGAGATCGTTCGCCCGCGCGCCGGCCGGCCGCGGCCGGCCGTCGCGGGGGGCGAGGTACTCGAGGAGCTCGATCCCCGGGCCGGAGGCCGCCCGCAGCGCCGTGATCCGCAGCCTCGCCCCGAAGACGCCGTTCAGGTGCTCCTGCTCGTCGCCGTGGTTCTCGCTCTCTCCGGCGACCCGCATCCCGAGGACGTCACGGTAGAAGCGCAGGCTCGCCTCCGTGTCCTCGACGACGATCGCCGTGTGGTCGATCCCGAGGAAGAGGCGCCCGGTCGGCCGCTGCCACCTCGGATCCCCCTTGCCGGGGGGGAATTGGATCAGCTCGAGGAAGTGGCCGTCGGGATCGCGGAAGTAGAAGGCCTCGATGCCGCCCGCGCTCGGGTTCCAATCGGGGAGCCGCTGGGGCCCGGAGGAGGCGTGGCCGACCCGGTGCTTCCGGAGCAGCGCGTAGGCGGCCTCCATGTCTCGCACGACGATCGCGACGTGCTGGAACCAGCGGTCGTTGCCGCGCGAGTCGAGGGGCATCGGCGCCCCTCGCGGGGCGAGGTACTCGGTGAGCTCGACCGATTCCTCGCCGAGTCGCAGGCGCGCGAGGCGGGCGCGGACGGGAAAGACCCCCTGCAGGCGCTCCCACTCGGGACCGGAGACCTCCGCCTCGGACACCTTCTCGAAGCCGAGCACCCCGGTGAAGAAGCCGACCGACCGGTCGACGTCGGCGACCGTGACGCCGATCGGTCCGACGGCCGAGACGGCGGGCTCCCCCGCGGCAAGGAGGGACAGGAGGGCGACAACCGGGAGGGCGGGGAGGCTCACCGCATCCGCTCCAGGAGGTGGTCCCCCACCCGCAGCGCGTTCGCGATGATCGTCAGGGCCGGGTTGACGGCGCCCGAGGAGGGGAAGAAGGAGGCGTCGACGACGTAGAGGTTGTCCACCTCGTGGGTCCGGCAGGTGACGTCGAGCGCCGAGGTCCTCGGGTCGCGGCCGAACCGCACGGTCCCGTTCTGATGGGCGACGCCGGCGAGCGGGATCCTCTGCCCGACGAAGAGGTTCCTCGAGAAGAGGCCCTGGTGGCACTCGTGGCCGTGGACGCCGCACCTGCGCTGGCGCTGCATCAGGTCCTTCAGCTTCGCGATCAGCCGCCGGTGCCCCTCCTCGTTGTTCGGCCGGTAGGAGAGCACGATTCCCCCGTCCCGGTCGAGCGTGACGCGGTTCTCCGGATCCGGGAGGTCCTCCGAGGTGAGCCAGAAGTCGAGGGAGTGACGCGCCATCAGGTCGAGGGTGAAGCCCGGCGCGATCGCGGGCGCCCCAGCCGCCAGGGTCGCCCCGTCGAGTTTCCCGACGAAGGAGATGTGTCCCATCGGGAAGTCCCAGTCCTCCGAGCGGAAGTAGAAGTCGTTCACGGAGAGCGATTTCTGGAAGACCGTCGGATTGGGGCACTTCGAGACGGCCATGAGGACGGAGTTGACGTGACCCATGTAGTGGCGCCCGACCACGTCCGAGCCGTTCGCGAGCCCGCGCGGGTGGTGGCCGCTCGCCGAGCGCAGGAGGAGCGCCGCCGAGTTGATCGCTCCGCAAGAGAGGACGACGACGTCGGCGGCGTAGATCTCCCTCGAGTCCCCGCGCTCGACGTGGACTCGGGTCACCTGCCGGCCCGAGGAGTCCGTCTCCAGGCGAGAGACGTAGGCCCCGGTGAGGAGCGTGACGTTCGGGTGGGCGAGCGCCGGGTCCACGCACACCACCTGGGCGTCCGACTTCGCGTAGACGAGGCACGGGAAGCCGTCGCACGTCTCGCAGCGGATGCAGCGGCTCGCGCGGGGGTTCTTCTCGTCGAGCATGACGCCGAGGGGGGTGTGGAAGGGGCGGAGGCCGAGCCCCTCGAGGTCCTCGGCGAGCTGCGCGATGCGCGGCTCGTGGCGGACGGGAGGGTGGGGGTAGGGGGCGCTCGTGGGAGGCTCCGTCGGATCCTCCCCGCGCATCCCGTGGACCTGGTAGAGCCGCTCCGCCTCGGTGTAGTACGGCTCGAGCTCCTCGTAGGAGATCGGCCAGGCGGGCGAGAGGCCCCCCGCGTGGCGGATCTCCCCGAAATCCTCCCTCCGGAGACGGAAGAGGGCCGCGCCGTAGAACTTCGTGTTCCCCCCGACCCAGTAGTTCGTGTGGGGGTGGAGGGGCTTGCCGTCCCGGTCCTTCCAGACCTCCTTCGTCTGGTACTTCCCCTCGACGTTGACGGCCTTCGGGTTCCAGTTGTCCTTCTCGCGCGGGACGTACTCCCCGCGCTCGAGGAGGAGGATGCGCTTCCCGGAAGGGGCCAGCCGGTGGGTGAGGGTCCCTCCGCCCGCTCCCGACCCGATCACGATCACGTCGTAGCGTTCCATCGCAAGTCCTCACGCCGCCGCGGCCGCGCCGCAGCGGAAGACGCAGGGGCCCCGATCGTGGTGGAGCTTGGCGCAGTGGACGGCCCGCAGGCCGCGCAGGCGCAGGTAGGCCTCCGCCGCGAGGAGCATGCCCAGCGGCGGGGCCGTGAAGTAGATCCAGAGCGCGTCCCACGCCCCCTCCCCCGCGGCGGAGCCGACCGTCCGGGCGGGGTTCATGCTCATCCCCGAGATCGGCGCCTCGACCGTGATGTACGTGGCGACGAGGAGCCCGGCGCAGATCCCGGTGAACCTCGCCCATCGCGAGTTCGAGACGAGCAGCACGACCGACATGAGGAGGAAGGAGATCGTCGCCTCGGCGGCGAAGGCGGCCCCGACCCCGGCGGGCCCCGGGACCGTGACGGCGTGCCGGACGGCGGGGTCGGAGGCGGCGCCCCGCAGCAAGGCGGCCGCGAGGCCGACGCCGGCGACGCCGCCGAGGAACTGGAAGGCGAGGTAGGAGAGCGCATGCGCGGGGCCCAGTTTCCCCAACCGGAGGAAGGCCAGGGTGACCGAGGGGTTGAGGTGCGCGCCCGAGCGCTTCCCCCAGGGCGAGTAGATGAGGCCGATCGCCGTTCCCCCCATCGCGAGGCCCATGAGCCCTCGCCGCGCGAGCGGATCGGGGATCGCCTGGTGGACGTTCGAGCCGGGCCACTCGAGGAGCACGGTGAAGGCAACGGCCGAGAGCATGAAGAGCCCGAGCCCGAGGGCCTCGAGCAGGGCCTCGCGCCAGGGGAGGGAGGGGGAAGAAGCGGAGCCGGGCATGCGACGGGCGGGGGACGGGTCGTTCGATGCCGGAGTCTGCGCCCGAGTTACCCGCCCCCCCCATCCTCCGGAGACACCGGAGGCGGCCGCCGGCATCGGAGGGTGCATCGCCGGGTTTCCTCGTCCGCGACGGTGGCCCGTCGCGGCCCCGGCGCCGTCCCTTTCGGAGGAACTCCATGCTCTTCTCGTTTCGCCTCGCCCTCCTCTTCCCGGTCGCGGCGCTCGCCGCCGCCCCTTCCCCGCTCGACCACGCGACGAGCCCCTTCAAGGGGATCAAGGTCAACGGCGGGACCGCGGCGCACTCGACGGAGGGGGGCAAGCACATCCTCACCCTCTCCGACGACTTCAAGACGCCCGAAGCCCCCGACGTCCACTGGCAGGTCGTCGACTCGAAGGGGAACACCCACCTCCTCAACAAGCTCACCATCAAGGGAGGCGCGGTGAACAAGTCGGTCACCCTCCCCTCCGACGTCCGCGACGTCGCGAAGGTCCAGATGTGGTGCGCCTGGGCGCAGGTCGTCCTCGGCGAGGCCTCCTTCGGGTCCCCCCTCGCGACCCAGGCGAGCATGAACAGGGGTTCCTCGAAGACCTCCCCGCTCTCCGTAACGAGCAAGCCCTTCACGGGCGCCAAGGCGAACAAGGGGACGGTCACCGCGAAGCGCGAGGGGGAGAACCTCGTCCTCGCCCTCTCGGAGGACTTCGTCACCCCGGACACGCCCGACGTCCACTGGCAGGTCGTCGACTCGACGGGGCACGCCCACCTCCTCCAGCGCGTGAAGGTGAAGGGGGACGGCAAGGAGGACCGGATGCAGCGGACGATCACGGTCCCGTCCCACGTCCCCGACGTCGCCAAGGTCCAGATGTGGTGCGCCTTCGCGGAGACGAACCTCGGCGAGGCCGCCTTCGACTCGGCCGTCCGCTAGCCCCCCCCTCCCCGAAAGGAGACGCCGCCATGCTCTCGCTCGCCCTCCTCCTCCCTCTCTCCGCCGCCCCCGGCGAAGTCGCGATGAAGAAGTCCCTCACCCTCGAGGGAGCGAAGAAGGCCGTCGAGGCCGTTCACGCCGAGGCCCGGAAGAACGGCACCGGCAGCGCGGTCGCCGTCGTCGACGAGGGGGGGAACCTCCTCTGCCTCGAGCGGCTCGACGGGACCTTCGCCGCGGGATCGACCGTCTCGATCGGCAAGGCGCGGACCGCCGCGCTCTTCCGGAAGGAGACGAAGTTCTTCGAGGACGTCATCAAGAACGGGCGGACCGCGATGGTCACCCTTCCCGACTCCCTCTTCACGCCGCTCCAGGGGGGCGTCCCCATCCGCGTCGGCGGCGAGATCGTCGGGGCGATCGGCGTGAGCGGCGCCTCGAGCGCGCAGCAGGACGAGGACTACGCCGTGATCGGCGCCAGGGCCGTCGAGGGCGCGGTCGCCGCGGCTCCCGCCGGCGTCACCTACCTCGAGAGCAGGGCGGTCGCCGCCGCCTTCGCCAAGGGGGAGCCTCTGCTCGAGGTCCCCGCCTACAAGATCCACGCGAGCCGCCGCGACGCCCCCGGCGTGCCCGAGGTCCACGAGCGCGAGACGGACATCCTCTACGTCCTCGACGGGACCGCGACCCTCGTCACCGGCGGGACGGTCGTCGAGGGGAGGACGATCTCCCCCGGGGAGATCCGCGGTGCCTCGATCCAGAACGGGGACTCCCGCCGCATCGCGAAGGGGGACGTCGTCGTCGTCCCCGCCGGGATGCCCCACTGGTTCAAGGAGGTCGGCGGCCCGCTCACCTACTACGTCGTCAAGGTCCTCTGAACCCCGCTCCCACCATGCGCCGCAGCCTCCCCCTCCTCGCCGCCGCGCTCCCCGCCCTCGCAGGGGGCGCGGCGGCCCAATCCGCCTTCGACCCCTTCGCGCGCCGTCCCGACGCGATCGTCGACCTGCGCACCCGCGAGGGGGTCGCGCTCGTCCGGGGCGAGTGGCGCTTCTCGGAGGCCCGGATCGTCGAGGTCGACCACCGGGCCCCGGGGCCCGACCTCAAGCCCTCCGGGGCGCCGACCAGGACCCGCGACGTCGAGCCGAAGGCGGGTGCCGCGGACTTCGACGACTCCTCGTGGGAGGTCCTCGACCCCTCCACCCTCGAGGGACGGCGTTCGAAGGGGAGACTCTCCTTCGCCTGGTACCGATTCCGGTTCACCGTCCCCGAGAAGGTCGGGGGCCTCGACCCGACGGGGTCGACCGTCCTCCTCGAGATCGTCGTCGACGACTACGCCGAGGTCTGGGTCGAGGGACGCCTCCCCCTCGTCCTCGGACAGCGCGGCGGCCCAGTGGTCGGCGGATGGAACGCGCCCAATCGAGTCGTCGCGGCCCGCGACGTCCGGCCCGGCCAGACCGTGCACCTGGCGGTCTTCACGGCAAACGCTCCCCTCTCCGACCCGCCGGGGAACTTCATCTGGATCCGCTCCGCGACCCTCGACTTCTTCCAGGCGCACCGCCCGTTCCCGACCGTCGCGGCGAGGACCGACCGGCTCGACCCTGCCTTCGACGCCGTGGTTCCCCCCTCCGCCAGGCTCGAGAAGCTCGCCGAGGGCTTCTCCTTCACGGAGGGGCCGGTCTGGCACCCCGACGGCCACCTCCTCTTCAGCGACCCGAACGACAACCGGATCTACCGCTGGACTCCCGACGGGGAGCTCTCCGTGTTCCGCACGAAGAGCGGCTACGCGGGGCTCGACGCCGGGGAGTACGGCCAGCCCGGCTCGAACGGCCTCGCTCTGGACCGGGAGAACCGGCTGACGATTTGCGAGCACGGGAACCGACGGGTGACCCGCCTCGAGAAGAACGGCGTCCTCACGGTCCTGGCCGACCGCTACGAGGGAAAGCGCCTCAACAGCCCGAACGACCTCGTCTACCGTTCGGACGGCGCGCTCTACCTCTCCGATCCCCCCTTCGGACTTCCGAAGTTTCACGACGACCCCCGGCGCGAGCAGGCCCACTCCGGCGTCTACTGCCTGAAGGAGGGCCGGCTCCTCCTCGTCTCGACCGACCTCGCCGGCCCGAACGGCCTCGCCTTCTCCCCGGACGAGCGCTTCCTCTACGTCACGAACTGGGACGAGAAGAAGAAGGTCGTCATGCGCTACGCCCCGAACCCCGACGGCTCCCTCGCCGACGGTCGCGTCTTCTTCGACATGGGCTCCGCCCCCGAGCCCGAGGCCCTCGACGGGATCAAGGTCGATCGCGCGGGGAACCTCTTCGTGTCCGGCCCGGGAGGGTTGTGGGTGATCTCCCCCGAGGCGAAGCACCTCGGCACGGTCCGGACGCCCGAGCCTCCGGCGAACTTCGCCTGGGGAGACGCCGACGGCCGGACGCTCTACCTCACCGCGCGGACCGGGCTCTACCGGCTCCGCTTGACTCCGGCCGGTCCGGCCGAGGCTTCGACGCGCAAGCAGCCCTGAAGGGGGCGAGGCGCCAGGTCGCCCGAGCTCTCGGACGGCTCCCCCCGTTTCCGCCCGATCCGTTCGCCCCGGGCGGGCGTCCGGCTCTGGAAGTCGGAGAGACAGGGGGGCGCTCGCCCCCGGACCCGAAACCTGGGTCCGGGGGCGGGCATCTAGGTCGGCGCTCGATCCGAGGCTTCCGGATTCGGGCCGCACCGACGCGGGCCCGGACCCCGTGAAGCCCACGTCCCCCGAGGTGGAGTCCATGAGCACCGACGAACGTGCGCACCTGTGGGCGGTCGTGCTCGCGGGCGGGGAGGGGACGCGGCTCTCCCGCCTGACGCGCGCCCTCTACGGCTTCGACATCCCGAAGCAGTTCGCCCGGCTCGGCGACGAGCGCTCGCTCCTCCAGCAGACGATGGATCGGATCGCCCCGCTCTTCCCTCTCCGGCGGACCGTCGTCGTCGCCGGGAGGAACCACGAGTTCCTCGCTCGACGGCAGCTCCGTGCCTACCCCGGCATCGATCTCGCCCTCCAGCCGAGGAACCTCGACACGGGCCCGGGGCTCCTCTTCCCGCTCTCGCGAATCCTCGTCCGCGATCCCGACGCCCGGGTCGTCTTCTTCCCCGCCGACCACCACGTCCGCCACGCCGGGCCTTTCCTCGACGCGGTCGGGGACGCCGTCGGGTCCGCCGACCTCGCGCCCTCCGGGGTCGCCCTCCTCGGCGTCGAGCCCGAGGAGCCCGAGACCGAGTACGGGTGGATCCTCCCCGGCGAGGGACTCGTGCCGGGAGGAGCTTCGCCTTCCCGGGCCGTCCGCGGATTCGTCGAGAAGCCGGGCCGCGACGCCGCCGTGCGCCTCCAGCGCGAAGGGGCTCTCTGGAACACCTTCGTCTCCGCCGGCCGCGGGGTCGCGTTCTGGGAGCTGGCGCTCCGCTTCCTCCCGGACCAGGCCGCCGCCTTCACCGCCCACCTCGACCGCACGGGGGGAAGCGATGTCCGTGCCGAGCTCGAGGCGCTCTACGGCCGGATGAACCCCGCGAACTTCAGCCGCGCCGTCCTCGAGCGCGCGGAGGGCCTCGCCGTCCAGCCGGTCGTCGGCTCGGGCTGGCGCGACTGGGGCTCGCCGGACCGGGTCTTCCGGAGCCTCGCCGGGACTCCCGCGCTGCGCCGGCTCCTCGATCGGCTCTCGCGCCGTAGCGAGACAGCCGAATGGCTGCCGGCGGCGCTACCGGCGTGATCGATTCTGCACGCCGACTCAACTTGCCCGCGCGTTCGGAGCGCGACCCACGCCGCCCCGTCCTGCCAGAATCCGCGCCAGGAGGATCAGTTCACGGTCGCTGAGAGCAGCGCGCTGAAAACACCCGTCATCGTGGCCGCATCGTAGCTGACGTGCTGGAGGTACGCCGTCTGGCCCACGAGCGCCGGGTTCGCGGGGATCGCCACGGGGAAGAGGGTGTTTCCGTCCGCGGGGAATGTCCCTCCCGACACAGGGAACGCCGTCGTCAGGTCTAGGGAGACGAGCCCCGAGAAGCCTGGCAGGCCGAACGGCGTGCCCAGGGCAGGGCTCGCGAAGAGGACCCAGGAAGTGGAGGGCGTCCCCCGAAGGTAGAGGTGCACCTCCCGACCCACGGTCGCCGCCCCGATCGACTCCAGGTCCGCGAACCCGCCCGCGTTCATCATCACCGCGAACCCGGGCAGGTCCGTCCCGGGGATCCCGTGCTGGGTGAAGAGGAGGTCCATCCATCCGTCCCCGTTCACGTCCTCGGTCGAGATCCTCGCCGGATTCCAGAGCACCCCCTCCGTGAAATCGATCTGCTGGAAGGCGGGTCCGGTCCCCACGTTCTCGAACACGGTGACCCGGTTTCCAGACGGCGTCGGGTTTCCCATCGCGGGCACGGAGGCCACGTAGGAAATGGCGAAGTCCGAGTCCCCGTCGAGGTCGAGATCCGACGCGCACACCCCGAGCGGGGATCCCGGCGGGTTGAGGATCGGACCCGGATTCCAGATCGGGGCGAGCGGCGCGCTCCTGAGGAAGAGGGCGATGTCACCGATCGGATTCGGCGGACTGTACCCCTCCGCGACGATGACCACGTCGTCGGCGCCGTCGACGTCGAAGTCTCCCCACGCGAAGAAACAGCCGCCCGAATACGGCGGATTCACGGTCCACCAGTACGGGCTGAGGAAGCAGCCCGTGCTTGTCCACAGTCCAATCTGGAAGGGGGTCGATCCCACGGACAAGTCGAGGGAGCCATCGCCATCCACATCGCCCAGCTTGGCCTGGAATGCACCGCCAGACGAGAGACTCCACAACTGGAGATCGCACGGCGAGGGTGCCAGCGCGAACCCCGCGCCTCCCTGGTTGAACAATGTGCTCGTGATGATCGGTGACCCCCCACCATTGGTTACCACGAGGTCGGCGTCCCCGTCTGAATCCAGGTCGCCGGCCGAAATGGCCGAAGGGAATGCGGTGTACGGGGACAGCCAAGGCTGAAATGATCCGCTGCCGTCGCCGCTGAGGATCTTGACGTAGTCGAAAAAGGTAATCGGCGCGTGGCCGATCGCGAGGTCTGGCAGGCCGTCGGCATTGAAGTCGGCGACGGCCATTGCCCACGGAAGGGGATAGTTGGCGCCGGGGACGGCTGATTGGACAGGGCCGACGAAACCCCCGCTTCCGTCGCCCAACCACGCGCCCACGGTGTTCGCCGACGAGGTGTGTCCGACGACGACATCGAGGAACCCATCCGCATTGAGGTCTCCGGTCTCGAGACCGAGGCCACCGATGACGCCTGGGAACGGGCTCGGCCACACGGTCGGGCCCGGATGATGGATCGCGTCCGCAAAGTCCGGGGGACCGGCTCCTGGAACCTGGGGCCAGACGGGACCCACCAGGCACCAGAGAACGAGCCAGAGACTCCCATGAACTGCCATGGAACAACCTCTACTTCACTGGAGATAGAAGAGAATGACGAAGTCGCCCTGGTCGCCGTCCAGATTGAGGTCCGGGCTCGAGAACGTCTCGTCCCCCGTGTAGACGATTAGAGTCCCCCAATCGAAGTCCGGACTGCCCTGCACGACGAAGGAGAAGGCGTTCTCGGCCGCCGGATTCCGTCCGGGGCCGACGGCGGTCCTCACGGAGAAGAATGCGGATTGAGGAGTCCAGAAGATGACGCCGGGATCGATGAAGGTGTCTCCGTTCATATCCACGTTCACGTTCATCGCGTTCTCCCGGACTACGAAGGAGTAGACCAGCCCGGCCACGCTCACGTCCTCGCACGCCATGGAGGCGGTCGACAGGCCTACGGGGCAGGTGGCCGCGTCTCCCCTTCCGGCGATGCCCGAGTTCGGTTGAGGGAATGGCGCGCAGTTCGGACCCGCTCCCGCCTGGAGGCCCGGCGCGAGGATGTCGAATCCGATCCGGTTCCCGAAAGCGGCATCGGGCCGGACGCTCGGGCGATTGCCGACGCCGAGGATGCACGGCGCAAAAATGGTGGGAGAATTGCATGTCGCGTTGATCGTGGGAAAGCAGGGCGCAGGCGTAGACGAGGAGGTGCCCAGTGTCCGAATCGTCAGGACGCGGTCGCACGTGTCTCCGTCCGCGTTCGAATCTCCGAGCTGGACCTCGCTCTGCTCGTACGCGAGCATGTCGCTCTGAGGAAAGCCGAGGGGACCGGAGGCCGAGATCGACGGATTGAAGCCGGAGACCGCGTAGCTGAACTGTGGGTAGGGATCCGGCATGAGAGGTGAGCCGGCAAGGAGAGCCTCGAGGTAAGGGCTGAAGAAGCCCGAGATGTCGAGGACGGCCATCGGCAGGGGAGCCGCAAGAAGCGGAAGGCCAGGTGTCGGATCACCCTGCTCGAGGACCATCATGGTCCCGGACATCTGAACCCGGCGGAAACCCGAGACCGCGCCCGGAGACTGGGGGCCGCCGAGACCCCAAGTCTGGAGGTTGTAGTTCGCGAAAGGACCCTGGACCAACTGGACGACCGCGTAGAAGTCGAGTAGGTCCGTGTCGCAGTTGACGTCGACGGTCGTCTCGCGCGCGATGTAGCTCACCAGGATGCCGGCCATCGTACCAGGCGTCGCGCCGACGATCGCGCAGCCGCCCGCTGGGACCGCGTCGGGTGGGGCGACCCCGACGTGCGTCAAGATGAACTCGCCGCTGTCCAGGTCCAGAATCCGCAGGGCATTCTCGGTTGGCGACGGCAGCCCTCCGCTGCCATTCAAATCGAGGTTGGCCTGGGCCTCGTTCGAAATGAAGGCCACCCATGTGCCGGAGACGGCCGGCCGTTCGCCGACGACCATCGTGTTGACCACTCCGCCCCGGATGGGAGTGAACTGCGTGACGACGACGGGGAAGAAGTTGCCGAGGTAGACAATGGGTCCCGGTCCCGCATCCCATGGTGTCTGTCCACACGGGGGCTGTGCGAAGCCCTCCTCCACGACGGCGGCCAGCGCAGCGAGAACGGCTGCGCCGGTGCCGAACGATCCTCTCGCGGTGCCCCTACGGCGGCTACGGCTCTCTCTCTCTCTCTCTCTCTCTCTCCAGCCTTCCAGGAGCCATCGAACTCATCCTTTCTGGCCCGGGCGCAGACTCTCGGCCGAGCACGGGAATCGCGCATCCGGTCCCGCCTAACCAGCGACAGAGGATCGTACGGGGCGCGCGGCTCCTGTCAACGAGGTGCCCCCGGGGGGTCTCCGAGGCTCCCACCAGGTCGTCCCGAGACTTCGGCCCCGGCCGCTCCATCGAGGGAGCCTCAAGTAGGACCTACGACCAGGCTCGAGGGAGAGAGGGGTCGGCAGGCGGGGCGCGCGGGAACGCCCGCAGCCGGGGAGGGAGAGGCGCTGACTGCGGTCGCCCTTCTCGCGAGCATTCCCAAGGCCTCGCCGTCCAGCCGGTCGTCGGCTCGGGCTGGCGCGACTGGGGCTCGCCGGACCGGGTCTTCCGGAGCCTCGCCGGCACGCCGGCGCAGCGCCGGCTCCTCGATCGGCTCTCGCGCCGGAGCGAGGCCGCCGGATGGTTGCCGGCCGCGCTGCCGGCGTGAAGGCACTTCCCCCGGAACCGCCGTCGCGTCAGCCGGCTCGTGCCACGCGGGCTCGCCGCCGGCCAGCGATCCTGGCTCGCCGGCCCGCGCGCGCCACGCGCCTCGCCCTGTCTCGCCGCTCCCTCGCTGCCCGATCGGCCAGGAAGCGCTTGGTTCTCCGCCACCCGACGGAGCTGACGTAGAAGGGGAGCGGGTCGGGGCCGTAGAGTTCGCCGGCGAGGTGGTAGGCGAACTGCCCGAGGAGTCCGAGGTCCCTGTCCCGGATGTCCAGGATCCAGATCCTCCAGCGGATGTCGGGGTCCCCCATCGGATCGGCGAAACGTTCCACGAACGCGCGCGTTCCGGGGTACCGGGCCTCGATGGCCCGGATCAGCGCCTCCATGCGGACATCCCTCATGCGGTTACCTCGAGCACGAATCGTTCGAGATCGCGGCGGAGGACTTCGAGATCCCGACGGACCACGCAGTCGGGATCGTAGTCGGCCTGGAGGCGAAGCTCCATCGCGCGTCGAAAGAGGCCCGCGTCCTCCGCGCGGCCACGGATCGCGGCGGCATGTCGGGCGACCGTCCGGTGCTCCCAGTAGGCGGCGCCGGGCCGGAAGTCGCCCGGCCGCCGCCCCTCCTTCGCCAGAGCGTGGATCCCCGCCTGGAAGAGCGAGAAGTAGAACCGGCTCGCAGCCTCGTCGAGATGCCCCTTCGCGAGGAGGAGTCTCGCCGCCTCCAGGCTCCGGCGCGCCTTCCTCCCCATTCCCTCGCCGGCCGCCTTGCCCCGACCCCTGTGGATTCCCACATAGGTTCAGGGGAGCGCGGTTACGGAGGTGCGTGCGATTCCCCAGGCGCGAACGATTCCCTCGATCGGGCAGCCTGAAAGGAGACTCACCGGGTCTTCCCCCGGTCTTGACGTGGCGGCGCTCGCCCCTATTTTCCGCCGCGAGTCACGACCGTTGGACCCTCCCGGCGACTCCGGACGGAGTCGCCGGAGTCCTTTCCGGTTCCGCGCAGGGCCGCTCGGCCCTTCCCTCGGGAAGACGGAGGTGACCGCGTTGAAAACCCGCCTCTCGCCCGCGATCGCCCTTTCGCTCGCCCTCGGTCCGGCCGCCCTCAGCCAGGTCCAGGTCGGCCCCCCGCTCCCCTGGCCCGTGATCTACGTCCGGTGGCCCTCCTTCCCGAACGTCCCCTCCGACCAGGCCCTCGAGTTCCAGGCGGGGACGAACCTGTTGCTCCGGCAGCCGAACGGGACCGAGACGAACCTGACGGGCCTCGTCGCCGGCGCGGCGAAGGACCCGGAGCTTTCCTTCGACGCGACGAAGGTCATCTTCGCCGCGAAGCAGAGCTCCGCCGACCAGTGGCACGTCTACGAGATGCCGGTCGCCGGCGGGGCGATGACGCCCCTCACCTCCGGCCCCTGGAACGACACCGACCCCCACTACCTCCCGGGCGGGCTCGGCTTCGTCTTCCTCTCGAACCGGGACGGCGAGTACGGCGAGGACACCTCCCTCGGCGTCGACGAGAGCCCCTTCGACCTCGCCGACCCGCAGAACTCCGTCCTCTGGATGGCGGGCCCGCAGGGGCAGAACCCCAAGCGCCTCTCCCGGAACCTCTCGAGCGACCAGCGTCCGATCGTCCTCGAGGACGGGCGGATCGTCTGGTCCCGCTGGGAGCGCGCGGAGGATCGCTCGAGCTCCCGCTTCCCCCTCTTCGCGATGCGGCTCGACGGCGGGATCGACTTCGGCGACCACCAGGGGATCGACGAGCTGTTCGGGAACCACCTCGCCTGGGGTTTCGACGACCCCCGCGAGATGCCGAACGGGCTCCTCGTCGCGACCCGGCACTACTTCACCAGCCTCTACCGGGCGGGGACGGTCGTCCTGATCGACCCCGACCAGCCCTTCGGGCCTCCCCCGTCTTTCAATTCGTTCTTCGCCAATCTCACCCCCTCGGTCTCGCCGGGCGACGAGCCGGAGCCCGACGGCCGCTACAAGTCCCCGCGGCCGCTCCCCGACGGGAGGATCCTCCTCTCCTGGAGCCCGGGACCGGTGTACGAGGACGACCTCCCGGTCCCCGACTTCGGGCTCTACGTCGTCGACCCGCTGGTGACCGATCCGCTCGGGGACGTGATCCGGGCCCTCTTCGTGAACGATCCGCTGATGGACGAGGTCGACGCGCTCCCGGTCGTCCCGTACGCGACGCTCCACGGGCAGGCCGAGCCGGACGTGATCCCCCCCTGGACGAGCAGCGCGACGACGGGATTCGTCGGCTGCGCCGACGCGGGGGTCGGGAACTACGCCTTCTCGAACGGCCCGATCCCGAAGAGCCACGGGTCCTTCCTCCCGGCCGACGTGAAGCGCTTCCGGTTCCTGAAGGGGATCCCGATCAAGTTCTCCGACCCCGACTTCACGAATGTGCAGGCGCGCCAGCGCGGACGCACCCCGTACGAGGCCTCCGAGGTGATGGGGGAGATCCAGCTCTACACGGACCGCTCCTTCAAGGTCGAGGTCCCCGCCGACACCCCCTTCACCTTCCAGAGCCTCGACGAGGATGGGATCGCGCTCGTCAACGGCACGAACTGGCGGCAGGTGTTTCCCGGCAAGGGGACGACCTGCACGGGCTGCCACGCCCGCTACACGCCGGGGCCCCCGTTCGCGGGCTCGATCGCCGCGAGCCAGCCCCCGACGCCGATCGGGCTCTCGGGGCCCGGGCTGCGGATCGAGTACCTGAAGGACGTCCAGCCGGTCTTCGACCGCAAGTGCATCCAGTGCCACGGCGCGACCGCGGCGACGACGGGAGCGAACCTCGACCTGCGCGACGCCCCGGGGATCTACTTCCCGACCTCGGGGGGGGGACCCGGCATCTGGAACCGCTCCTACGAGCGGCTGATGCAGACGAACGTCGCCGGCGTCGAGGTTCCGCCGACCCAGATGACGGTGAACGGCCAGTCCGTCCCCCCCCTCAGCCAGGACGCGATCTTCTTCTCGAGGTACGTCGCGAACGGGCGGGCCCGCCAGTCGCTCCTCGTCTGGAAGCTCCACGGCCAGCGGCTCGACGGCTTCACGAACGCGACCTTCCCGAACGACGTCGACTACGCGGGGGCGGCGATGCCGCCGCCGAACTCGGGCGTCCCCCCCCTCACCCAGGAGGAGATGGACACCCTCGAGCTCTGGGCCGACCTCGGGGCGGGCTGGTCCGCGGGGACGGGGGAGAACGAGACGCCGGACCTCGCGCTCCTCGTCGGCGCCGTGGCGCACCCCGGCGGGACGGTTCCCCTCACCTTCCGCTCCCGGCAGGACCCGGGCAGGACCTACCTGGGGGCGGCCTCGCTCGGGACGGTCCCGGGCTTCGACTATCTCGGCGTCCACATCCCCCTCAACCTGGACGTGCTCTTCGAGATGTCGGTCTTCCACGCGACGGGCCTCTTCAACGGCTTCCTCGGCATCCTCGACTCGAACGGGATCACCACCGCGCCGGCGATCTCGATCCCCGCCGAACCCTCCCTCGCCGGGTTCACCTTCCACGTGGGGTTCATCACCTTCGCCCCTGGCTGGCTCCCGCTGCGCGCCTCGGACCCGGCGCCGATCCAGATCGTGCCCTGACCGCCGCTCCGCCCCCGGACCCCCGACACCTGCGGGGGCGACACCTCCGGGGAGGCCCCCGGTTTCATCCGGCTCCAGAGCCCCGGCAGACCCCCCCCCGGAGAGCCCGAAGGAGGCAGCCGTGATGAAAGTCCGCCGCTCCCTGCCGTTCGCTCCCCTCCTCCTCCTCGCCCCGGTCGCGCCCGCCCAGGTCCAGACCGGGCCCCCCCTCCCCTGGCCGGTCCTCTACGTGCGCTGGCCGACCTTCACGAACGCCCCCTTCGACCACGCCCTCGAGTTCCAGGCAGGGACGAACCTGTTCCTCCGGCAGCCGGACGGGACCGAGACGAACCTGACGGGCTTCCTCGCCGGCGCGGCGAAGGATCCGGAGCTCTCCTTCGACGCGACGAAGGTGATCTTCGCCGCGAAGCTCAACGGCGCCGACCAGTGGCACGTCTACGAGATGCCGCTCGCCGGCGGGCCGATGACGCCCCTCACCTCCGGTCCCTGGAACGACACGGACCCCCACTACCTCCCGGGCGGGCTCGGCTTCGTCTTCCTCTCGAACCGGGACGGCGAGTACGGCGAGGACACCTCCCTCGGCGTCGACCAGACGCCCTTCAACGTCGCCGACCCGCAGAACTCCGTCCTCTGGATGGCGGGCCCGCTGGGGCAGAGCCCCAAGCGCCTCTCCCAGAACCTCTCGAGCGACCAGCGGCCGATCGTCCTCAAGGACGGCCGGATCGTCTGGTCGCGCTGGGAGCGCGCGGAGGACCGCCCCAACTCCCGGTTCCCCCTCTTCGAGATGTCCCTCGATGGCGGGATCGACTTCGGCGACCACCAGGGGATCGACGAGCTGTTCGGGAACCACCTCGGAGGGAACGGCGGGGGATTCGACGACCCGCGCGAGATGCCGAACGGGCTCCTCGTCGCGACGCAGCACTACTTCGTGAACGTCTTTCGATCGGGGGCCCTCGTCCTGATCGATCCCGACCAGCCCTTCGGCCCTCCCCCCGCCTTCAACTCCCTCTTCGCGAACCTCTCCCCCTCCAACACGGGGGCCGACGTCCCCGAGCCCGACGGCCGCTACAAGGCGCCCCGGCCGCTCCCCGACGGGAGGATCCTCGTCTCTTTCAGCCCCGGACCGGTCTTCCAGAACCAGACCCCGCTCCCGGACTTCGGCCTCTTCGTCGTCGACCCGCTCGTGACCGACCCGCTCGGGAACGTGATCCGCGCGCTCTTCGTGAACGACCCGATGATGGACGAGGTCGAGGCGCTCCCGGTCGTCCCGTACGCGACGCTCCACGGCCAGGCGGAGCCGGACGTGATTCCCCCCTGGACGAGCAGCGCGACGACCGGCTTCATCGGGTGCGCCGACGCCGGGGTGGGGAACTACAACTTCTCGAACGCGGGGACCCCGAAGAACCACGGGGCGTTCCTCCCGGCCGACGTGAAGCGCTTCCGGTTCCTCAAGGGGCTCCCGATCAAGTTCACCGACCCCGACTTCACGAATCCCCAGGCGCGCCAGCGCGGCCGCACCCCCTACGAGGCCTCCGAGGTCATGGGGGAGATCCAGCTCTACACGGACCGCTCCTTCAAGGTCGAGATCCCGGCCGACACCCCGTTCACCTTCCAGAGCCTCGACGAGGAGGGGATCGCGCTCGTCAACGGCACGAACTGGCGCCAGGTCTTCGCCGGGAAGGGAACGTCCTGCACGGGCTGCCACGCGCGCACGACGCCGGGACCGCCGTTCGCGAATTCGATCGCGGCGGGCCAGCCTCCGACGCCGATCGGGCTCTCGGGATTCGGACAGCGGATCGAGTACCTCCGCGACGTCCAGCCGATCTTCGACACCAAGTGCATCCAGTGCCACGGGTCGAGCGCGGCGGCGACGGGGGCGAACCTCGACCTTCGCGACGCCCCCGGGATCTACTTCCCGGATGCTCCGGGCGGCCCCGGGATCTGGAACCGCTCCTACGAGAGGCTGATGCAGACGGACCGCAACGGCGTCGAGGTCCCCCCGAACCAGATGACGCTGAACGGCCAGCCCGTCGGGGCCTTCAGCCAGAACGCGATCTTCTTCTCGAAGTACGTGGCCAACGGCCGCGCCCGCCAGTCGCTCCTCGTCTGGAAGCTCCACGGCCAGCGGCTCGACGGGTTCACGAACGCCTCCTTCCCGAACGACGTGAACTACTCCGGCGTTCCCATGCCGCCGCCGAACTCGGGGGTCCCGCCCCTCACCCAGGAGGAGATGGACACCCTCGAGCTCTGGGCCGACCTCGGCGCCGGATGGTCCGCCGGGACGGGGCAGAACCTGACCCCGGACGTCGCGCTCCTGGTCGGCGCGGTCGCCCACGTCGGCGGGACGGTTCCCCTCACCTTCCGCTCGCGGCAGGACCCCGGGGCGCTCTACGTCGGGGCCGCGTCGTTCGGGACGAGCCCGGGCTTCGACTACTTCGGCGTCCATGTCCCCCTCAACCAGGACGTCCTGTTCGAGATCTCGGTCTTCCACTCCACGGGCGTGTTCAACGGCTTCCTCGGCAACCTCGGCGCGGACGGGATCACGACCGCCCCGAGCCTCTCCATCCCGACCGACGCCTCCCTCGTGGGGTCTAATTTCTACGTCGGCTTCGTGACCCTGGCTCCGAGCGGGCTTCCGCTCCATGCCTCGGAGGCGGCGCCGATCCAGATCGTCCCCTGATCCGAGCGCCGGCCGGAGGCCGGCCTCCGTTTCTCCGGGGCCGTCCCCCCGCCGGGGACGGCCCTATTCGTTTGAGGGATCCCGGGCGAACCGCCGAAACCTCCCCGCGTCGAAGGGAGGAGCCTCCGACGGGGATCCGTACCCATGACCCTCACCCGACGCACCTTCCTCCGCCAGTCCGCCGCTGCCTCCGTCTTCCTGGGCTTCGGAACCCTCGCCAGATCCCAGGGTCGCCCTGACCAGGCGGGCGGGATCCTCGAGAACGCCCGCGCGCGGATGAAGCGCGACCGGATGGTCGGGATCGCCCTGTACGTCCCCGAGAAGGCGGAGGACCGCGCCGCGCTCGGCCGCGCCCTCGAGGGGATGGTCGCGTCGAACGACGTCGGCGTGCAGGAGCTCCTCCTCGAGGCGGTCTACTTCTGCGTCCCTCCCCTCCTCGTCGACGGGCGGCCGGTCGAGAACGTCGTCCTCTTCGACCCCGACATGAAGCGGATCGCCGGCGCCGAACTGGACTTCCGGACTCTCGTGCCGGTCCGCTCCGGCGGGAAGGGAGGCCCCCCGGTCGAGACCGGATTCCCCGCGCGGCTCGTCGAGGGGATCCGCGACCTCCTCCACGGCGAGGGGCGCCTCGAGGCCCGAGCCAAGGCCTCGACGACGCCCGAACTCGAGGCGGCGATCCGAACGATCGAGGAGAACGCCTCCACCGACCCGGAGGCGTTCCGCAAGGCAGACCAGTACCTCGCGGCGAACTTCGACCGGTGCGCCGCCGCGATCGTCGCCGCGCGGGCGGGGGCCGACCGGGCCCACCGGACGACCTTCCTCCACTCCTTCATCCGCCAGCGCTTCGCCCTTCGTCTGGGGGCGGAAGGGGAGTCGGACCTTCCCTACGGCGTCGCCTGGAAGACCGAGCCGCGGGCCGACTCCTGCCCTGCCTGCGGGATGGCGATCGTGCCGCCCGTCACCCGGCGGTTCCTGAAGTTCCTCCTCGAGTAGCCGGCAGAACGCCGCGCCCGGCCCTACAGCTCGCGGTACCGGAAGCAGGAGACGAGGTGATCGTTCACCATCCCCGTCGCCTGCATGTGGGCGTAGCAGATCGTCGAGCCGACGAACCGGAATCCGCGCCGGCGCAGGTCCTCGCTCATCGCGTCGGACTCCTTCGTGCGCGCCGGCAGGTCTCGCAGCGCCTGGAATCCGTTCCGGATCGGCTTCCCGAAGACGAACCGCCAGATGTAGCGGTCGAAGGAGCCGAACTCCTTCCGTACGGCGAGGAACGCGCGCGCGTTCCCGACCGCGGCCTCGATCTTCGCGCGGTTTCGGATGATCCCCGCATCGCCGAGGAGGCGGCGGACGTCGCGAGCGGTGAAGCGGGCGACCTTCTTCGGATCGAAGCCGCGGAAGGCGCGGCGGAAGTTCTCCCGCTTGTGCAGCACGGTCCGCCAGGAGAGTCCCGCCTGCATCCCCTCGAGGACGAGGAATTCGAAGATCTTCCCGTCGTCGTGGAGGGGGGCGCCCCACTCCCGGTCGTGGTACTCGATCATCAGCGGGTCGTCGCTCGGCCACGGGCAGCGGCGGCGGTCTTCGGGGGCCATCGGGCTCAATCTACCCGCCTCCGACGGGCAGGGGCCGGGCGGCGGGCCTACAATCCCCCCACTCCCGCGGAGGCAGCCATGCACTTCCGGACTTTCTTCGTCGAGGAGCTCTCCCAGAGCTCCTACCTGATCGGCTGCGAGAAGGCGGGGGTCTGCGCGGTCGTCGACCCCGAGCGGATCGTCGAGCCCTACCTTCGGGCGGCGGGCGAGAAGGGGATGAAGATCACCCACGTCCTCCAGACCCACCTCCACGCCGACTTCGTCGCGGGGCACCGGGAGCTGGCGGAGAAGGCGGGGGCGAAGGTCGGGATGTCGAAGAAGGCGGGCGCCCCCTTCGATCACCTCCCCCTCGTCGACGGGGACCGCTTCGACCTCGGGACAGTCCGGGTGAGCGTCCTCGACACGCCGGGACACACGCCGGAGAGCGTCTCCTTCGCGATCTCGGACCTGTCGCGCTCGCCCGAGCCCTGGCTCGTCTTCACGGGGGACACTCTCTTCGTCGGGGACGTGGGGCGGCCCGACCTCTTCGGCGCGGACCGCGCGCGGGAGCTGGCGGGCTCCCTCTACGACTCGCTCGAGGGGAAGCTCCTGAAGCTCCCCGAGGGGACGGAGGTCTACCCCGCCCATGGGGCGGGCTCGCTCTGCGGCAAGGGGATCGCGGCGAAGCTCTCCTCGACGATCGGCTTCGAGAAGAAGTTCAACCTCGCCTTCGCCGGGCGCACGAGGAAGGACTTCGTCGACGCCCTCGTGGCGGGGCTTCCTCCCGCGCCCCCCTACTTCGCGCGGGTCTCGGAGCTGAACCGCGTCGGGCCCCCGATCCTCGGCGAGGTCGGCCCGGTCCCCTCCCTCCCCCCCGCCGCTTTCGGGGAGGCCGCCGCCCGCCCCGGCGCGGTCGTCCTCGACGCGCGGGAGGCCGTCGCGTTCGGGTCGGGTCACGTGGAAGGGGCGATGAACGTCCCGCCGGGACCGCGCTTCTCGACCTGGACGGGATGGGTCGTCCCGGACAAGGCGACGATCCTCCTCGTCCTCCCGGAGGATCGGAGGGCGGAGGAGGTCGCGCGGTCCCTGGCGCGCGTGGGCTACGACAGGGTGAGCGGCGTCCTCGCCGGCGGGATGGGGGCGTGGATGCAGGCGGGCCGGCCGATCGTCCACCTGCCGCAGGTCTCCGTGCACGAGCTGCGCGAGCGGCTCGAAAAGGGCCCCGCACCCCTCGTCCTCGATGTCCGGACCGACGAGGAGTGGCGGGCCGGGCACATTGCCGGGGCCGTCCACCTGCCGCTTCAGCGAATGGGGGGAAGCCCCGCGCGCGTGGAGCCGGGCCGTCCGACCTGGGTCATCTGCGGGACCGGCTACCGCTCGAACATCGTCGGGAGCCTTCTCCAGCGCCAGGGGAAGGGGGAGATTTCCTCCGTCGTGGGGGGGATGACGGCGTGGCGGAACGCGGGATTCCCCCAAGAGAAATGACGCGCCCGTCGCCGCTCGGGATCCTCCTCCCCGCGGGGCTCGCGGCCGCGGCCCTCGCCTCCGCCCGCGCGCAAGAGACGCGGCCGTCGGGCCCTCCGCCTCCGGCGAGCCTGCCCTCCGGGAGGGCCCGCCTCGACGGGGTCGCCGCCCTCGTGAACGACGACGTCATCACGGAGAGCGAGCTCGAGCGGGTCCTCGCCGCGGCGAAGGAGACCTTCGGCTTCCCCGACCCCGAGCGCTGGAAGGCCTACCGGCGGACGAAGCTCCGTGACCTGATCGTGGCGCGCCTCTACGAGCAGGCCGCGCGGCGGCGCCAGATCCCCGAGACCGCCATCGAGGAGCGCGTGCAGCAGCGCATCGAGGAGGAGATCCGCCAGCGCGGCTCGAGGGGGAAGCTCTTCGACTGGATCGAGCAGCAGGGGAAGACCTACGACGACTTCCTCAAGGAGCGGCGGTCCCTCGAGTTCGCCCGCGCCTTCTTCCGCCAGGAGCTCGGCCTCGAGCCGGGCCCCTCGGGGCGGCCCTCCGCGGAGATCTACGTCCGGCCCGGCGGGCTGCGGGAGTACTACCGCGCGCACCGGGAGGAGTTCGTCGTCGAGGAGGCCGCGCGCGTGCGGGTCCTCCTCGTCGCCCTCCCGAGCGAGCGCTGGCCGGACCGCGCGACGGCGCGGGAGCGCCTCGTCGAGATCCGGGGGCGGATCCTCGGCGGCGAGGAGTTCGCCGCCCTCGCCCGGGAGTTCTCCGACGTCGCCTCGGACAAGGGGGGGGAGATCGGCTGGATCACCCGGGGCTCCAAGTACAACGCCGAGATCGTCTCCTACTGCCTCGGGGCGACCGGGCCGGGGGTGAGCCCCGTCCTCGAGTGGCCCGAGGGGATCGCCCTGGTGGAGATCCTGGAGAAGCGCGCCCACCAGGTCCGCGCCTTCGAGGACCGCGCGGTCCAGGAGGCGATCGCGGACCACCTCTGGAGGGAGCGGTACGAGGAGTACCTCCTCGAGATCCGGTCGAGGCTCCTGCGCGAGGCGTACATCTGGCCGCCCGACCTGCGTCTCGGCGGGTGAGCCCCGCGCCCGGGCGGCGCTATACTCGGTCGAACCTCCGGCGCGGAGGGCCGTTGTGGAAGCGCGACACCGCGTTTCCCCCGTAGCCAGGCCGCGAGGGGAGTCCGGAGGCCGCGGATGCCCGAGAGGCCCGACTTCCAAGCGCCGCCGAGCGCCCTCCCGAGGTCCCGGGAGGCGGCGCCGACGTTCAACGAGCAGCTCCTCGAGCAGCTCCGGCGCACCCCCTGGCTCTTCCT
>JAKEFM010000176.1 GCA_022616055.1 Planctomycetota bacterium | reverse complement strand
GCAGGGCGGCCTTCCAGACCGTGCTGGGCATCGGCAGCCACATCAGGGGTCCGACCTACAAGGAATTGACGGCTCCTGAGCTGAATGGATAAGCATCTTCGATTATTCCGGAGCGACGGTCCCATCGCGCGGGCGTCCGCGGACGCGTGGCGATGGAAGTGGCGGGGCCCGCGCTCATGCGGGGCATGCTGCCGGCTCGCGGCGGCGCGGGGAAGACGAGGGAGGTCGGAGGATGGGGCCGAGACGAGCGCGCTGCGCGTGGCAGAGCGCCAGACCGAGCGCGTCGGCCGCGTCGGCCGGCTTCGGCGGGGCAGGGAGACCGAGCCAGGCCTGGACCAGGGAGGCGACCTGGGGCTTCGAGGCCCCGCCGTGTCCTACGACGGAGCGCTTCACCTCCGCGGGCGCGTACTCGTGCACGGGGATTCCCTCCTCGGAGGCGGTGAGGAGGACCACCCCCCGCGCTTCACCGATCCGGAGGGCGGCCTTGACGTTCCGTCCGACGAAGGGGGTCTCGAGGGCGACGGCGTCGGGGCGATGCAGCCGGAAAACCCGCAGGAGGCCGTCGCGGAGGGCCCGCAGCCGGTCTCCGGCGGTCGCCTTGGCACGGGGAGGCCGGATCGTCCCGGACGCCCGGTAGAGGGGACCGCGAGCCGAGAGCTCGAGGACCCCGTAGCCGGAAACCCGGGTGCCCGGGTCGATTCCGAGGATTGTCGGCGTGGGGGGGCTCACCGCCTACTCACCAGGGCCGAGGAAGTTATCCACAGGTTTCCCACCGATCAACCTTTCATTTGGTCCGAACGGAACGGGGAATCTGCTTTCGAGTTAGGATGCCCCGCATGCTCACGGCCTCGGCCGTCCTCCTCGCCGCCGGCAAGGGTTTGCGACTTGGTGGAGGCGCCCCGAAGGCCTTCCGGCCCCTCCGCGGGAGGCCGATGGTGGAGTGGTCGCTCGAGGCGCTCGCCTCCCTCCCCGAGATCCGGGAGATCGTCCTCGTCCTCCCCGCCGGAGCCGGCCCGGGGAACGACTTCCGCCGGTTCAGGGTCGGGGGCGTGGTCGCGGGTGGGACGGAGAGGTTCGATTCCGTCCTGGCCGGCCTCCGATCCCTCCGCGAGGCGACCGCCCTCCTCCTGGTCCACGACGCCGCCCGCCCTCTCGTCCGTCCCGAGACGGTCCGGGCGGTGATCGCCGCTGCCGACCGCGCGGGGGGGGCGATCGCCGCCATCCCCGCGGCCGATACCCTGAAGCGGGTGGGCCCCGACCATCGGATCCTCGAGACGATCCCCCGCGAGGCGGTCTGGCGCGCGCAGACGCCGCAGGCCTTCCGCCGAGAGCCCTTCGCGGCGGCGATGGAGGCCGCGGCGCGAGAGGGGGAGCGCCCCACCGACGACGCGGCCGTGGCCGAGCGCGCCGGCATGACGGTGGTCGTCGTCCCGGGGGACGAGACGAACCTGAAGGTGACGACGGCCGGCGACCTCGCCCTCGCCGAGCAGCTCCTCGCCGCGAGGGAGGCCTCCCGGTCGTGACGCCTCTCCGGATCGGGACGGGCTTCGACCTCCACCGCCTCGCCAAGGGCCGGAAGTTCGTCCTCGGAGGGATCGAGATCCCGTTCGAGAAGGGCCCGGTCGGGCATTCCGACGGCGACCCCCTCCTCCACGCCGTCGCCGACGCGCTCCTCGGGGCCGCCGGCCTCGAGGACCTCGGGACCCTGTTTCCCGATTCCGACCCGAAGTGGAAGGGCGCCGACAGCGCCCGGCTCCTCGAGGAGGCGGCGGCGAGGGTGCGCGCCACCGGATGGATGGTCGTCAGCGTGGACGCCGTCGTGATGGCCGAGCGGCCGAAGATCGCCCCGCACCGCGCCGCGATCCGGGACCGGCTATCTCGCCTCCTCGCCGTCCCCCTCGACTGCGTGAACGTGAAGGGGAAGACGGCGGAGGCGCTCGGCCCCCTCGGGAAGGGGGAGGCGATCGCGGCGTGCGCGGTCGCCCTCCTCGCGAGTTCCGCGGGGGCCTGAATCCGCACCGAGGCCACTTGCGGAGAGCGCCTTTCCGAGGGGCGTCGACGCGCATCCGGGGCCGTCTCGCGTGAGGGCGAGGCCCCTGAGGGTCGTCCTCGCCATCGGCGTCGGCCTCGTCCTCGCGGCCGGAGTCCTCGAGGCCGCCCTCCGCGCCCTCGCGGTCGCCGCGCCGGAGGAGCGCTCGATCGTGCCGCGCGCGGGGTCCGCGACGGTCCTGTGCGTCGGAGACTCCCACACGTTCGGGCTCTTCGTCGAGGCGTCGGAGTCCTACCCGGCGCGGCTCGAGCGCCTCCTCGACGATTCGGGAGTCCTCGTCGTCAACGCGGGGAGGCCGGCGATCAACTCGACGCTCCTCGTTCCCCACGCGCGGACATGGACGGCGCGCGTGGGCCCGAAGTGCCTCGTCGTCCGCGTCGGGTTGAACGACTTCTGGAATGTCGCGCGCCCGGACGACTCCCTCCTCGCCTCGCTCCGGATCGTGCGCCTCTTCCGTCTCCTCCGCTCCCGCGCCGGCGCGTCCGAGGGGGGAGAGCCCGCGGACCGCCGGCTGCCGACGGCGCCGATGGAGACCACCCTCGGCCGTCTCGGGGAGGTCGTCCGCGTGCGGGCGGACCTCGAGAGGAACCTTCGCGCCGTCCTGGCCGGGGCGCGCGAGTCGGGGGCGGTCCCTCTCGTCCTCGCCTATTCCCTCGACGCCCACTACTACGCCGTCGTGAACGAGGCTCTGCGGGACGCCGCGGCGGAAGCGGGCGCCACGTTCGTGGATCCGACCGCGGAGGCCCGGCGGAGGGTCCGGGCCGGAGGCTTCCCGTCCATCTACCTGCCCGACTTCCACCCCAACGCGCGCGGCTACGCCCTCGAGGCCTCGCTCGTCGCGGAAGCCGTCCGCGCCGCCCTCGGCGCCGGGGCCTCTCCGGCCGACCTCCCCCTCCCCGCGGCTCCGACCGATCCGGAAGCGACGCTCCGCGACCTCGAGGCCGGCTACGACGCGCTCCAGAAGACGGCGCTCCTCCTCCGCCACAACCCGGGCGCCGAGGCGCTCGGCCTGCTCCGCGGGCAGGGGGCGAGGATCCTGGACGCGCTGGCCCATCCCTCCGTGGAGAAGACGCTGCCGTCCGCGCTGCGGGCCTCGATCGAGGCCGCGGCCCGCTCCTTCGACGCGGCCGCGGAGAGGGGCGATGCCGAGGGCGCCGCGCGGGCGGTCGCCTCGTTCCCGGGATCGCTCCGGGCCCCTCGATGAGGAACGGATCCGGCCGAGGGTGGATCGCGCCGCTCGTACCGGGGGGCCCGATCACCACGGGCCCGGCTCTTCGAGGAGGCGGCGGCGAGGGTGCAGGCCACCGGCTGGACGGTCGTCAACGTCGACGCGGTCGTGATGGCCGATCGGCCGCGCATCGCCCCGCGAGCGCTTCCCGGTCAGAGCGACTGCCACGGAATCGCGCGCACGCGGCGGGTCATCTGCTCGGGCCTCGAGCACCGGCAGACGACGATCCCGCGCCGCGAGAGCCCGGGGTATCGGTCGAGGAACCGCTCCACGCCGCGGGCGTCCTCCGGACGCGGGCGTTCCGTGGACTTGACCTCGATCGGGATCGCCTCGCGCGGGAGCTCCAGGACGAAGTCCACCTCCACGCCGTCGACCGTCCGCCAGTGGCTCAGCCGGCAGCTCCGCCCGAGGTAGCCGATCCTCGCCGCCAGCTCGCACGCGACCCAGTGCTCCAGGAGGGGTCCTCCCTCGGTCGCCAGGATCCCCTTCTCCAGGGGAAGCCCCGCGAGGGCGTTTCGGACGCCGACGTCGAAGAGGTAGAACTTGGGGGTCTTGAGGACCCGGACGCGGCCGGAGCGGGAGAACGGCGGCAGGGTGAAGCCGAGGAGGGTGTCCTCCAGCACGGAATAGAACCCCCGGATGGTGGAGACGGCGACGCCAGACTCCTGGGAGATCCTCGTGAGGTTGATCGGCTTGCCCGATTCGACCGCCGCGAGCGCGAGGAATCGTCCGTAGTCCCCGAGGCTCCGGGCCGCCGACTCGCGCAGGACCTCCTCCTCCACGTAGACCTCGGCGTACGACTCGAGCGTCTTGCGGAACGCCTGCCGCTCGACGAAGGCCGCCGGGAGGCTTCCGAGGACGAGCGTCTCCTCGAGGCCGCGCAGCGGGAAGGGAGGGCCGGCGAGCGGACGCGGGGCGGGAAGGACCGAGCCGGCGGAGGGGGCGGACTGCTCCCAGAGACAGACCGGGGAGAGTCGGAACCGGTGGATCCTCCCCGGGAGGAGGTTCGCCCTCTTCCCCCGCAGTCTCCGGGCGGAGCTCCCGGTGAGGGTGAAGGTGAAGCGACCCGGGTGCCGGTCGAGGATCCCCTGGATCTCGTCGAGGAGCTCGGGCACCCGCTGGATCTCGTCGACGAAGACGTGCCGCGAGCGGCGCCCGGGCGGCAGGAGGGCCCGGAGGAGGGCCTCGGGGTCCCGCGCCAGGCGGACGCGCTCGGAACGGTCCTGGAGGTCGACGAGCAGGTCGTCCGGCCCCCGGAGCATGCGGAAGAGGGTGGACTTCCCGGTCTGGCGGGCCCCGACGACGAGGCGGGCCTTGCCGCGCGAGGCGCGGCCTCCGAGGAGGGAG
>JAKEFM010000175.1 GCA_022616055.1 Planctomycetota bacterium | reverse complement strand
CGAAGGCTCCCTCCTCGTCGAGGGGCCGAAGGGGAGGCTCGAGATCCCGCTCCGCGCCCCGATCGGCGCCACCCTCGAGGGGGGGACCGTGCGCCTGGAGAACGGGTCCCCGGCCGACCGGCGGGCGCGCGCCGCCCACGGGCTCTCGCGCGCTCTCCTCGCGAACGCGATCCGCGGCGTGACGGCGGGCTACGAGCGCCGTCTCGAGATCGTCGGAGTCGGCTGGAACGCGAAGCTCCAGGGGAAGGACCTGGCGCTCACGGTCGGCTTCGCCCACCCGGTCGTCCTCCCGGTCGGCGAGGGCCTCTCCGTCGAGTGCCCGCAGCCGACCGTGATCGTCGTGCGAGGCGCCGACCGCCAGGCGGTCGGTTCGCTCGCGGCGAAGATCCGGAGCGTCCGGCCCCCCGAGCCGTACAACGGCAAGGGGATCAAGTACGACGGAGAGGTCATCCGCCGCAAGGCGGGCAAGGCCTTCGCGGCGGGCGCCGCCGGGGCAGGAGGCTAGGCACCGATGGCCGACACGATGAAGGATCTCTGGACGAAGCGCCTGCGCCGCGAGCGGCGCGTGCGCGCCCGGCTGCTGCGGCTGGCGGGTCGCCCGCGCCTCTCCGTGAGCCGGTCCCACCTCCACATCGGGGCCCAGGTGATCGACGACGCCAGCGGGCGCACGCTCGCCTGCGCCTCCACGCTCGAGGAGACGATGCGGGGCAAGGCCGGCGACGGGGTGAAGAAGATCGAGGAGGCGAAGAAGGTGGGGGACGCGGTCGCGCGCCGCGCCCTCGAGAAGGGGATCAAGAAGGTCGCCTTCGACCGGGGGCGCTTCGCCTACCACGGGCGCGTGAAGGCGCTCGCCGAGGCCGCGCGGGCGGCCGGTCTCGATTTCTAGAGGACGGCATGCGCAGCCACGAACCCGACTACCTCTCCCCTAGCGAAGTGGCGGAGCTGAACCTCGAGGACGCCGTCGTCCGGATCAACCGGAGCGCGGCCGTCGTCAAGGGGGGGCGCCGCTTCTCCTTCTCCGCCCTCGTCGCCGTCGGGAACCGCGAGCTCGGGGTCGTCGGCCTCGGGTACGGCAAGGCTCGCGAGGTCCCCTCGGCGGTCGAGAAGGCGGTGAAGGACGCGAAGAAGCGCCTCGTGAAGATCCCGCGCGTCGGGACGACGCTCCCGCACCTGACCGAGGGGCGGTGGGAGGCCTCCCGGGTGCGGCTCGTCCCGGCCGCGCCGGGGACGGGGATCAAGGCGGGGATGACGGTCCGCCGGGTCGTCGAGCTCGCCGGGGTCCGCGACGTCCTCACGAAGGCCTACGGCTCGCGCAACCCGGTCAACCTCGCCCGGGCGGCGCTGCGGGCGCTCCTCGACCTGCGCACGAAGGAGGAGGTCGCGGAGACGAGGGGGGTGGCGCTATGAACCTCGCCGACGTCAAGCGCCTCGCCGGGAGCCAGCGCGTCGCCCCCAAGCGGGTCGGCCGCGGCTACGGCTCGGGCCTCGGCCGCCAGTCGACCCGGGGCAACAAGGGGCAGAAGGCGCGCTCGAGCGGGCTCACCCGCCCGGGGTTCGAGGGGGGCCGGATGCCCCTCTTCCGGCGCCTGCCGAAGCGGGGCTTCACGAACGCGAAGTTCAAGACCCGCTACACGATCATCAACCTCGGGTCGCTCAACCTCTTCGCCGACGGGGAGACGGTGAACCTCGAGCGGATCCTCGAGAGGGGGCTCGTCTCCGCGGAGACCCCCTTCCTGAAGATCCTCGGGGACGGCCGCCTCGAGCGCCGGCTCCGGATCGAGGCGCACCGCTTCTCGAAGAGCGCGCGCGCGAAGATCGCGGCCGCCGGGGGCTCCGTGCGCATCCTGCGCAGGCGGCTCGCGCGGCGGACCGCCGCAGGGGCGAGGGGAGGGTAGGCCAAGCGTGCCCAACGCGGTCGCCACGCTCCTGCGCGTCCCCGAGCTGCGGCGCAAGATCTGGATCACCCTTGCGCTGCTGTTCGTCTACCGCCTCGGCAACCACATCCCCCTCCCCGGCCTCGAGCTCTCGAGGATCCAGGAGATGGCGGAGAAGTGGGGGGGGCGGGGGGCGGCGACCCTCTTCGGGATCATGAACATGTTCTCGGGGGCCTCGATCGAGGACTGCACCCTCTTCTCGCTCGGGGTGATGCCCTACATCTCGGCCTCCATCATGTTCTCCCTCCTCGTCAAGACCGTCCCCTCCCTCGAGGCGCTGTCGAAGGAGGGGGCGAGCGGGCAGAAGAAGATCAACCGCTGGACCCGCTACGCGACGGTCCCGGTCTGCATCTTCCAGGCCTTCTTCGTCTGGAGGGGGGTCATCGCGGACCCCGAGAAGGGGATCCTCCAGTCCGTCCCGAGCTTCGGGCTGATGCTCACGGTCATCTTCGCGCTCACGGCCGGGACGATCTTCCTCCTCTGGATCGGAGAGCAGATCTCCGAGCACGGGGTCGGCAACGGCGTCTCGATGGTCATCATGGCGGGGATCGTCGACCGGCTCCCCTCCGCGCTCCTGCGCTACTGGCGCACCTCCCCCGAGAAGGACGCCGTCTACCAGACCTTCCTCCTCCTCGGCGCGATCTGGGTCCTCACCGTCCTCGTGATCGTCCTCATCACGAAGGGGCAGCGCCGGGTCCCGATCCAGCAGGCGAAGCTGACGCGCGGGACGCGCGTCTACGGGGGCCAGCGCCACTACCTCCCGATCAAGGTGAACCTGGCGGGGGTGATGCCGATCATCTTCGCCTCCGCCCTCTTCCTCGTCCCGAACCTCTTCGCGACCCTGACGGGCTTCACCTGGCTGCAGGACCTCTTCAACCGCTCGACGGGGTTCATCTACCTCACCCTCTACGTCGGGATGATCTTCTTCTTCTCGTACTTCTGGAACACCCTCTTCTTCCAGCCGAACGAGATCGCGAACAACCTGAAGGAGTACGGATCCTTCATCCCGGGGATCCGCCCCGGCCGCCGGACGGCGGAGTACCTCGAGGGGGTCCTCGTGCGGGTGACGCTCGCGGGGGCCGCCTTCCTCTCCGTCGTCGCGGTCCTCCCGAACTTCGTCACGGACGGGATGAACATCGGCTACGACGTGACCGCCTTCCTCGGGGGGACGAGCGTCCTCATCGTGGTCGGCGTCGCCCTCGACCTCGTCGACAAGTTGAACGCCCAGCTCCTCATGCGCAACTACGAGGGGTTCCTCCGCGGCGGGGGAGGCTGGACCCGGAGCCGCCGATGAGGGCGCTCTTCTTCGGACCTCCCGGCTCGGGGAAGGGGACCCAGGCCGCTCGCCTCTCCGCGCGTCGGACCCTCCCCCACGTCTCGAGCGGGGACCTCCTGCGCGCGGCGGCGCGCTCCGGCTCGGCGATCGGTCTCCGGGCGAAGGGGTTCATGGACCGGGGCGAGCTCGTCCCGGACGCCCTCGTCCTCGAGCTCCTCTTCGACCGGCTCGCCGCCGCCGACTGCGGGGCGGGCTTCCTCCTCGACGGGTTCCCCCGGACGGAGGCGCAGGCGGGGGCGCTCGAGGGGAGGCTCGGCCGGGGGGAGCGCGCGGCGCTCGACCGGGCGCTGCGCTTCCTCCTCGCGGACGAGGCGGTCCTCGAGCGGATGTCGGGGCGCCGCTCCTGCAAGGGTTGCGGGACCCCCTTCCACGTCTCCTTCCGGCCCCCGAAGGTCGAGGGGCGCTGCGACCGCTGCGGGGGGGAGCTCCTCCGCCGCCCCGACGACGCCCCGGAGGTCGTCCGCGAGCGCCTCGCCGTCCACCGCCGCGACGAGGCGGGCCTCGTCGAGTTCTACCGGCGCCGCTCCGTCCTGCGGGAGGTCGAGGCGAGCGGGTCGGTCGAGGAGGTCGCCGGCCGGGTGGAACTCCTCCTCGAGGGGGCGTGAGCCGATGGCGAAGGAAGAGCCGATCGTCGTCGAGGCCACGGTGAAGGAGAAGCTGCCGAACGCGAGGTTCAAGTGCACGCTCGAGAACGGCCACGAGATCCTCGCGCATGTGTCCGGGCGGATGCGGATGCACTACATCCGGATCCTCCCGGGGGACCGGATCACGGTGGAGATGAGCCCCTACGATCTGACGAAGGGGCGCATCGTGTACCGGGGCTAGGCCCCGGGTTTCGAACCATGAAGGTGCGGACCTCCGTTCGTCGGATCTGCGAGCACTGCAAGATCGTGCGCCGCGCCGGCGTCGTGCGCGTGATCTGCAAGGAGCCGCGGCACAAGCAGCGGCAGGGGAGGTAGGCATGCCCCGAGTCTGCGGCGTCGACATCCCGGGCGAGAAGCGCATCGACGTGTCGCTGCGCTACCTCTACGGGGTGGGCGCGGCCCTGGCGGACAGGGTCCTCGAGGCGACGGGGGTCGCCCCCTCCGCGCGGGCGAAGAGCCTGTCGGAGGACGACCTCGCCCGGATCGGCTCGTACATCGAGAAGAACTTCGTCGTCGAGGGGTCGCTGCGCCGCCAGATCGCGCAGAACGTCACCCGCCTCCGCGACATCGGTTGCTACCGGGGCTCGCGCCACCGCCGCTCGCTGCCCGTCCGGGGACAGCGCACCCGGACGAACGCCCGGACCCGCAAGGGCCCCCGCAAGACCGTCGCCGGCAAGAAGTCGGTGAAGGCCGTGAAGTAGGAAGGAGCCGACGTGGCAGGGAAGAAGAAGGTCAAGCGCAGCGTCGCGAGGGCGATCGCCCACATCCAGTCGACGTTCAACAACACGATCATCACGGTGACGGATCCGGAGGGGCACACGCTCTGCTGGGACTCGGCCGGGACGATCGGCTACAAGGGCTCGCGCAAGTCGACCCCCTTCGCCGCGCAGCGCGCGGCGGAGAAGTGCGCGGCCTCCGCCCTGAAGTACGGGGTGCGGGAGATCGAGGTCCTCGTGAAGGGCCCCGGCTCGGGTCGCGAGTCGGCGATCCGGGCGCTCCAGGCCTCGGGACTGCGCGTCCTCTCGATCGAGGACGTGACGCCCCTGCCGCACAACGGCTGCCGGCCGCGCAAGCGGCGGAGGGTGTGAGACGTGGCCCGAACGCACGGAGCGGTCTGCAAGCTCTGCCGCCGCGAGGGGATGAAGCTCTTCCTCAAGGGGCAGCGCTGCTTCTCGGACAAGTGCGCGATCTCCCGCCGCGACTACCCGCCCGGCGCGCACTCCTACCGGCGCGGCAAGATCTCGGAGTACGGGATCCAGCTGCGCGAGAAGCAGAAGCTGAAGCGCATCTACGGGATGCTCGAGGCCCCCTTCCGGAGGGTCTTCGCCGAGGCGGAGCGGCTCCCCGGGAACACGGGGGAGCACCTCCTCGCCCTCCTCGAGCGGCGGGTCGACAACGTCGTGCTCGCCTGCGGCTTCGCCCTCTCCCGCAACCACGCCCGCCAGATGATCGTCCACGGCCACTTCACGGTGAACGGCTCGCGGATGCGCTCCCCGAGCGCCGTCGTCCGCGTCGGGGACTCGATCGCCCCCGGCGCGCGCGAGGCGATCCAGAAGGTCGTGCGGGAGGCCGTCGAGGTCAACAAGGCCCAGCCCGTGCCGGCCTGGCTCCAGGTCGACCGGGAGGGCCTCAAGGGGAGCGTCGTCGCGCTCCCGCGGCGCGAGGACGTGCCGCACCCGATCCAGGAACAGTTGATCGTCGAGATCTGTTCGCGCTAGGCCCCTGAGACTCCGCGGGGCGCCAGGGCCCCGGGAGAGAGGAAACCGATGCGGATTCGCTGGAAGGACTTCGAGCTCCCCACGCGCGTCAGTCAGGACCGCGAGAGCGCCCGCCCCGACTACGGGAAGTTCGTCGTCGAGCCGTTCGAGCGCGGCTTCGGGACGACGATCGGCAACGGCCTGCGCCGCGTGCTCCTCTCCTCGATCGAGGGGACGGCCGTGACCGGCGCCCGGATCGAGGGGGTCTCCCACGAGTTCTCGACCCTGCCGGGCGTCCTCGAGGACGTCACGGACATCCTCCTCGCCGTGAAGCGGCTGCGCATCCGGATGCAGGGGGAGGGGCCCGCGACCCTGACCGTCGACAAGAAGGGGAAGGGGATCGTGACGGCCGCCGACGTGCAGTGCCCGGCCGGGACGGAGATCGTCAACCGCGACCTCTCGATCGCGACCCTGACGGAGGACGTCGCCTTCAAGGCGACCTTCTCCGCGCGGCGCGGGCGGGGCTACGTGACGGCCGAGGAGAACTCCCCCGAGGAGCAGGAGATCGGCCTCATCCCGGTCGACTCGATCTTCTCCCCCGTCTACCGGGTGAAGTACGCCGTCGAGGCGACCCGCGTCGCCAAGCGCACGGACTACGACCGCCTCCTCCTCGAGATCTGGACGGACGGGACGGTCACCCCGGAGATGGCCCTCGTCGAGGCGGCGAAGATCTACCGCAAGCACTTGAACCCCTTCGTCCAGACCGCGGAGGCGCGCGAGCAGACCCTCCTCGCCGAGGGGCTCGAGTCCCTCGCGGCCCGGGCGGGGGAGCAGGCCCGGCAGATGGAGACCTTCCTCGACGGGTCGGTCGACGTGCTCGAGTTCTCCGCGCGGGCGAAGAAGGCCCTCGAGGAGGCGAAGCTCGCCTCCGTCCGCGACCTCGCCTCGAAGACCGAGGAGGAGCTCGCCGCCGCCGGCCTCCAGCCCACGGTCATCCGCGAGGTCGAGGCGAAGCTCAAGGAGAAGGGCCTCGCGCTCGGCGCGGCGGCGCGCTAGGGACCTCCCATGCGGCACCGCAAGCGGACCTGGAAGCTCGGGCGCAACGCCGCGCACCGGAAGGCGACGCGCCGCAACCTCGTCGCGGCGCTCTTCCGGCACGAGCGGATCGTGACGACCGTCCCGAAGGCGAAGGCCTTCCGCCCCTTCGCGGAGCGGATGATCACCCTCGCCAAGGAGAAGGACCTCCCGCGCTACCGGCGGGCGATCTCCCTCCTCGGCGACCTGGACGCCGTGCGCAAGCTCTTCGACGTGCTCGGGCCCCGGTTCAAGGCTCGCCCGGGGGGCTACACCCGGATCGTGCGCCTCCCGGAGCGGCGGCTCGGGGACGACGGCCGCCTCGCCATCTTCGAGCTCGTCGAGCGCACGCCGAAGGAGAAGCCGGCCCCCGAGGGGAAGAAGGGGGCGGCGGAGAAGAAGGGGGCCAAGGAGAAGGCCGCCGCGAAGAAGACCGAGAAGAAGGCGGCGGCCGCGGCCTCCTAGGGTTGCTCCTCCCGGCGCAGGCGCCCGGTCCGATCGGCCCCGCGCACTGGACCGCGCGGAACTGGATCGGCGTCGCCCTCTACCTCCTCCTCTTCGCCGCCGCCGTCTACGGTATCTGGCGCCTCGCCCGCCCGCTCCCCGGGAACGGGGAAGGGCCGCCCGCGCCTCCCTCGCCGTGAACCTCCGGATCCCGGGCCCCACCCCCTGCCCGCCGGAGGTCCGCGCGGCGGGGGCCTCCCCGATGATCGACCACCGGGGGGAGGACTTCGTCTCCCTCCACCGGCGGATCGTCTCCCGTCTGCAGGCGGTCTTCCGGACCCGGAACGAGGTCCTCCTCCTCACCTCGTCCGGGACCGGGGCGCTCGAGGCGGCCGTCGTGAACACGCTCTCCCCGGGGGACCGCGTCCTCGCCGTCACGGTCGGCCCGTTCGGGGACCGGTTCGCCGAGATCGCCGAGGCCCACGGGGCGGCGCTCACCCGCCTCCCCTTCGAGCCGGGGCTCCCGGCCGACCCTGCTTCGGTCGACCGCGCGCTCGCCGCCGATCCCTCGATCCGGGCCGTCCTCCTCACCCACAACGAGACCGCGACCGGAGTCACGAACGACGTCCGCTCGATCTCCAGGATCGTCCGCGCGCGCGGACCCCTCCTCCTCGTCGACTCGGTGAGCGGGCTCGCCGCCCTGCCGCTCGAGACGGACGGCTGGGGCCTCGATGTCGTCGCGACCGCGTCCCAGAAGGCGTGGATGACGCCCCCCGGCGTCGCGATGGTCTCCGTCGGCCCCCGTGCCTGGGAGGCGCACGCCCGGGCGCGGATGCCGCGCTTCTACTTCGACTTCGGTCGCGCCCGCGAGTTCGCCTCGAAGGGGCAGACCCCCTGGACCCCGGCGATCTCCGTCCTCTTCTCCCTGTCCACCGCCCTCGATCGGATCGAGCGGG
This sequence comes from Planctomycetota bacterium, assembly GCA_022616055.1. Taxonomy (GTDB): domain Bacteria; phylum Planctomycetota; class UBA1135; order UBA1135; family JAKEFM01; genus JAKEFM01. Next base: position 5,899 of record JAKEFM010000175.1, on the reverse strand, counting down.
AGGGACTCGACGCGGTCCTCGATCGCCACCGCCGGATCGGCGCCCGCACCCGCGACGGCGTCCGGTCGCTCGGCCTGCGCCTCCTCGCGGAGGGGCCCCACGCCTCCGACTCCGTCACCGCGGTCCGAGCCCCCGACGGCATCGAGGTCTCCGATCTTCGCCGCCGCCTGCGCGCCGAGCAGGGTGTCGTCCTCGCCGGCGGCCAGGGCTCCCTCAAGGGGAAGGTCTTCCGGATCGCCCACCTCGGGTGGGTCGAGGAGAGGGAGATCGACGAGGTCCTCCAGGCCCTCCGCGCCGTCCTCGCCTCCCTCGGCCCCCGGAAGGGGTAGGCGTGCCTCCCCGCGTGCTCGTCTGCGATCCGATCGCGGCCCCGGGCCTCGAGGCCCTGCGGCAGGGAGCGGAAGTCGACGTCCGGACCGGGCTCGCCCCCGACGCCCTCTCCCGCGCCCTCGCCGAGGTCGAGGGGGTCGTCGTCCGCAGCGAGACCCGGATCGGGGCCGACGTGCTGCTCGCCGCCCCGCGCCTGCGGGTGATCGGACGCGCCGGGACCGGCGTCGACAACATCGACGTCGAGGCGGCGACCGAGCGGGGGATCGTCGTCGTCAACGCCCCGGCCGGGAACTCCGTCTCGGCGGCCGAGCACACGATCGCGCTCCTCTTCGCCCTCGCGCGCAACGTCCCGCAGGCGGACGCCTCCCTCAAGCAGGGGATCTGGGACCGCAAGCGCCTCCAGGGGGTCGAGCTCGCCGGCAAGACCCTCGGCCTCGTCGGCCTCGGCCAGGTGGGAGCGGAGGTCGCGCGCCTCGCCCGCGCCCTCGGCCTCCAGGTCCTCGCCCACGACCCCTACGTCTCCGAGGAGCGCGCCCGCGTCCTCGGCGTCGAGATCCTCCCCCTCGACGATCTCCTCGCCCGCGCCGACTTCGTGACGCTGCACGTCCCCCTCGCCGACGGGACCCGCGACCTCCTCGACGAGGCGCGCCTGCGCCGGATGAAGCCGGGCGCCCGCCTCGTCAACACGGCCCGCGGAGGGCTCGTCGACGAGGCGGCCCTCGTCCGGGCGGTAAGCGAGGGCCGGCTCGCGGGCGCCGCGCTCGACGTCTTCCAGGAGGAGCCGCTGCGCGACCCCTCCCCCTTCCGGCACGACCGGATCATCCTCACCCCGCACCTCGGCGCCTCGACCGCCGAGGCGCAGGAGCGGGTCGCGGTCGAGGTCGCCCGGGAGGTCCTCGCCGTGCTCGAGGGGCGCCCGGCCCGGTACGCCGTGAACGCGCCCCTCCTCCCCGCGGAGAGCCTCGCCGTCCTCGGCCCCTACGTCGAGGTCGCGCGCAAGGTCGCCCTCGTGGCGGGCCAGCTGCGCGCGGGCCAGCTCGGGGAGGTCTCGATCGGCTACGCCGGGGACATCGCGGCCCACGACACGAGCGTGCTCCGCGCCGGGGTGATCCGCGGGCTCCTCGAGCGCGTCACCGAGGAGCGTGTCAACATCGTCAACGCCGACCTCGTCGCCCGCCGGCGGGGGATGCGCATCTCCGAGGAGCGCGGCCCCGCCCCCGAGCCCTACCACAACCTCGTCACCGTCCGCCTCCGGAGCGCCTCGGGCTCGGTCTCCGCCGCCGGGACGCTCGCCCCCGACGGCCCCCGCCTCGTCTCGGTGGGGGAGTACTCCTTCGACGTCCCGCTCGAGTCGGGCTCCCTCCTCCTCTGCGAGAACACGGACCGCCCCGGCCGGATCGGCGCGGTCGGCACGCTCCTCGGCTCCTTCGACGTCAACGTCTCGTTCATGAACGTCGGCCGTCACGCTCCCCGCGGCCAGGCCCTCATGGTCCTCGTCCTCGACGAGGCGCTCACTCCGGACCAGCTGCGCCAGGTCCAGGGGATCCCGGGGATCAACGCGGCGCGGCTCGTGCGGCTGTAGGCCCCGGCCCCGGAGGGGAGAGGGGTCCCTACTTGAAGATGTCGTAGGCCTGGGTCTTCACCACGCCCCAGGTCGGGGAGGCGCAGAGGGGGGGCACCTCGAAGACCGCCGCCTGCACCGAGACGACGAATCCCGGGGGGACCGAGGGAGGGATCGGCCCCAGGGGGAGGGTGGCCGTCGTCCGGCCCACGCCCGTGGGACAGGCCGGCGCGGCGAGGTTCGGCGCGATCAGGAAGAGGCACACGCACCCCGCCCCGCAGATGACGTCGAGGGACTGGTTCGTCGTGGCGCCGCAGGCGGTGAACGGGATGACACCCGGGCAAGTCGTGGGGGACGCGAGGCGACACAACGCACCGGCGAAGCAGGGGCAGGTGCTGATCACGAAGATCGTGGCGACGGCCGCGGGAGAGCCATCCACGCTGAGCGTGATCGGCGTGGAGCCCCACGGCCCCGAGGGGACGCAGGAGGTGCTTCCCGGGACCGCCCCGTTCACCAGGAGATCGTTCGCCCCGCAGACCCCTGTGGTCTGCGAGGTCGAGGGCGAAGCGAGCGCGGCGAGGGCGGCGAAGAAGGGGAGCAGACGCACGGCGGATCCTCCTTGGGGCTGGGGGCGGATCGAGCGCGGGACTGGGACGTCGCGGAATCGAGGGAGGTTCCCTGGAATCGCCGGGGACGGCCGCCCCCTCACGCGACGAGGGGGTGGAGGACGAGACCCGTCGGCAGCTTCGGGAAGAAGGCGGTCGACTTCGGCGGCATCGTCCTCCCCGCCTCGGCGGCCTGGAGCACCGCGCCGGCCGGTGTGGGGTGGAGGAGGAAGGCGAGGGTCGCGCGGCCCTCCTCGACGGCGCGGAGCGCCGCCTCGGCGTCCATCGTGAAGTCGATCGCCTCCCGGCGGGCGACCTCCTCCGGCGTGATCCCGAGGAGGGGCTCGAGGAGGTCGGCGTGGAGCCGATCGACGTCCAGGCGCGGCGCGACCTCGGCCGGCTCCAGGATCCGGAGCGCTCGCCCGTCATAGAGCCCGATCGATCCGCTCCGCGCGCGGGGGGGGGCGAGGGCGGGGAGGAGCTCGGAAGCGGGGATCCGGGCGCTCTCCCGCGCGACCCGCCAGCGCGGCGCGAGCCGTGCGAGGAGGTCCGCCGGGGCGGGCCTCCTCACGAGCCGGTGGAAGGGGAGGACGACGAGCCCGGCGTCCTCCGCGGCGGTGAGTCCCATCAGGACGAAACTCTCGGGAGCCTCCTTCGTCCCGGTCGGCGCGACCGCCTCCCTCTCGGCGCGATAGGCGCGCGCCGTCTCGTAGCGGTGGTGCCCGTCGGCGATCGTGAGCGTCTTCCCGCCGAACAGCTCCAGGACGGAGTGGTGCGCCCTCGCGCCGTCGATGGGGCGGAGGCGATGGAGGTGACCCGCGAGATCCTTCGCCTCGAGCAGGGGAGGCCCGGCCGAGGCGTCGAGGACCCCTGCGACCGCGCCGTCCGGATCGGAGTAGAGGGAGAAGATCGGGCTCACCTGGACGTGGAGCGCGCGCAGGAGGCGGAGGCGATCCTCCTTCGGCGCCGCCAGCGTCGTCTCGTGGGGGCGGACACCTCCCTTCTCGGCGGGAGCGAGGCGGACCCGGGCGAGGAGGGACCGGCGGGAGTACCGGCGTCCGCCGTGCTCGAAGTCCTGCTCGTGGAGGAAGAACCGCTCGCCCGCGTCGCGGACGAGGATGCCCTCCCGGAGCCAGTCCCGGAGCGTCTCCGCGGCCCGGGTGTAGGCGTTCCGGGTCTCGCCGTCCCCCGGCTCCGCGATCGGCTTCTCGAGCCGCACGACGTTGAACGGGCTGGCGGAGTAGAGGGCCTCCTGTTCCTTCGGGGAGAGAACGTCGAACGGAGGCGCGAGGACGCGGCCTGCGTCGCCGACTCGGGCGAGGTCGTAGCGCAGGCCGCGGAGGGGTCGGAGTTCGACCAAGGTCGGATGGGCTCGATCGTAGGGGAAGCGGCGCAGGGATGAAACCACGCCGGGGCCGGGCCCTATCTTGTCTCCGCACAAGGCGGAGGGACCTGGCCTTGACGAGGGGGTCGACATGAACCGGCGTGCGGCATCCTGGACTCTCGCGGTCGCGGCGGTCTGGCTCGCCGCCTGCGCCGGCCCTCCGAAGGCCGGATCGGGCGGGGGGACCGTCCGCGCGCTGCGCTACCGCGTCGAGGTCTTCGAGGGAACGCTCGCTCTCGCTCACGACGAGGGAGAGTGGATCGACGAGCTCTACTTCCCCGACCCGGGGGTGGTGTGCAATGTCGTCTGGGGCATGGACGCCTCCCCGGAGTGGATGGGGAGCCCGGTCGACCTGGGGCTCCCTCCCGGGGTCACTCAGTACCTCCGGCCGAGGATGAACGCGTTCTTCGGGTCGATGGGGGAGCGGAGGAAGGCGTCGCGTCCGCTCGAGGCGAAGGGCGTGGGGGACCTGCCCCTCGTCCTCGAGGCGGAGGTCCCGGAGGACTTCGCCCGGGAGATCTTCGCCCTGGCGGAGGCGAACCGCCGGGTCCGGGAGGCCGAGTCGGACCTCGGGATCCGGGCCGTGAAGGGGGGGATCCTCGGGTACCTGCCGCTCGAGACGCGTCCGGGGCGCTGATCCCGATCCCCTCGGCGTACTTCCCTCACCGTTCGGAACGCTCGAGGACGAACCGCGCCCGGAAGCGCTTCCCCTCCGAGAGGGCCCGAGTCGGCCCGTCCTCCGGGAGGACGGCGAGGAGGTGGAGGAGGGTGCGGCCGAGGTGGCGCTCGATCCCCGCCGTCGCGAAGGCGACGTGGCCGGGTCGGCCGTCGTTCTCGAAGGAGACCTCCCGGAGATCTCCGAGGCCGAGGGACTGGCAGTCGTCGAGCTCGACGGTGAGGCGCACCTGGTGGGTCCAGGCCCCGCCGGCGTGGTAGACGTTCACGGCCGGCCAGCGGGTACCGGCCCGCTCGCCAGCCTCCGCGAGGACGGCGAGGGTGCCCCGGCCGATCTCGAGGCGGGTCTTCCACGGGGCCTCGATCGCCTTCTCGAACGGCCGGACCGTCGGGTCGCCGAGGAGGACCCGACAGGCGCCCCCCGTCAGCATCGTGTCGAGATCGTCCTCCTGAGGAGGCGGGCGACCTTCCTCGTACCGGACGAGGGAGAAGGGCTCGCGCCGGTAGCCGAGGACGACGTCGTCCCAGGTCGACTTGGCGGCCTCGCCGAGCGTGCCCCCCGAGGAGAGAAGGGTCTCGAGCTCCTGGCGCGCGCTCTCCCCCCGATCCGGATCGAGGCCGGCGAAGGCCGCGGTCGCCCCGCGGGCGATCAGAGCGAGGGAGAAGGCGTCGAGAGGCTCGACGGTCCGGGCGCGGACGCGTCCGCCCGTGGGATCGAACCAGCGGTGGGTCACGCCGCAGTAGCAGGGGCCGCAGAAGGCGACGGCGGGATAGAGGTCGATCCCGGAGGCGCGGAGGTCCCTGCCGGTCGGACCCCCCGAGATCCCCTCGGGACTCCCGTGGCCGAAGATCTGGAGGACGGAGCAGCCGGCGAATCGGGATCCCTCCCTCCCGAGGAGCCAGGGGACGGAGGCGTAGGAAAGGCGGGCGCGGTCGAAGCCCCGCGCGACCGGGTCGCGGGAGAACCCCTCGAAGTCGTTCGCCTCGCCGGGGGCGAACTCGAGGATGCGCCGGGGCCCGCCCCGGGCGTCGGCCCGCAGGAGGTTGGCGACGAAGGCGCGCGCCTCCTCGGGGGTCGCGGCGGTCACGTAGCCGAAGGCGAAGTCGACGAACGGGTCCGCGTCGAGGCGCGCGGCGCGCTCGAGGAAGTCGAAGTGGCGGTTCGCGTCGAGGTCGCGGGGATCGGTGAAGACGAGGACCGACTCGGGGGCGAGCCCCTCGATCGCCGCGAAGGCATCCCGCAGGCGGTCCCACGCGAAGGGGACGATGGCGGCGGGCCTCCGCTCGCGGGCGAGGAGGTCGACCGTCGAGCGCCAGGAGGGGCCGAGGGAGGTCCCGAGGAGG
>JAKEFM010000174.1 GCA_022616055.1 Planctomycetota bacterium | reverse complement strand
GGGCAGGGCGGCCTTCCAGACCGTGCTGGGCATCGGCAGCCACATCAGGGGTCCGACCTACAAGGAATTGACGGCTCCTGAGCTGAATGGATAAGCATCAAATCTAAAGTGACACTTATGAATTTTCAAGGCTGTCCGTTCCGCGCCGGCCGCCTTCCCTCCGGGAGCCCCCGGGATCCGCGGACCTCCGGAGGACGGGAGCCTCCCGGCGAGGAGAGGCCGGACGCCTCCGGGCGCGCCGTGCGCCTCTACGCGGATTCCGGCTCGTCCCGGATGGGCGAGGGATCGATCGCGGGACCTGCGGGCCCGATCTACGCGAGCTCGGCGAGCAGCGGCGTCAGGTCTCGCCCGCTGAAGTCGGCCTCGGCGAGGGGCTTCTCGGCGAGGAGGGGCATGCGCGCGGCGAGCTGCTCGCCGTAGGTCGCCGTCTTCCACTCGAAGAAGACGCCGACCGGCTCGCGCTCGCCCCCCTCGAGCGACTTCATCACGCCCGCCGTCTTCTTCCGCACGACCTCCCCGCCGTCCTCCGGGTCGCGGACGACCGCGTCGAAGCCCTCCTGCTGGAGGTCGTACCAGCGCGGCTTCTTGTCCGGCGTGTCGGCCCCGGCCCAGAACTCCTTCGTGTGGAGGTCGTTGTAGGTCGGGCAGGGCTGGAGGACGTCGACGAGGGCGGTCCCCGGGTGGCGGATCGCGGCGAGGATCGTGGCCTTCAGGTGCTTCACGCTGAGGGAGTAGGAGCGAGCGACGAACGTGAAGCCCGCGCAGATCGCGAGCGCGATCGGGTTCACCGCCTCGACGATCGCGGGGGCGGGCATCGACTTCGTCCGCAGCCCCTTCGCCAGCGTCGGCGCGGACTGCCCCTTCGTGAGGCCGTAGACCCCGTTGTTGAAGACGACGTAGGTGAGGTCGAGGTTGCGGCGGCCGGTCGCCACGAAGTGGCCCGCGCCGATGCCGTAGCCGTCCCCGTCCCCGCCGACGGCGATCACGGTCAGGTCCTTGTTCGCGAGCTTCGCCCCGGCCGCGATCGGGAGGGAGCGGCCGTGGAGCGTGTGGATGCCGTAGACGTTCAGGAAGTGGGGGGTCTTCCCCGAGCAGCCGATCCCGGAGAAGACGGCGATCTTCTCGCGCGGGACCTCGAGCTCGGCGATCGCCTGCTGGAGGGCGGAGAGGATGCCGAAGTCCCCGCACCCCGGGCACCAGTCGTTGAAGACGTCGGTCTTGACCTCTTCGAGCTTAAGCATGGCTCATCACCGCCGGGCGCCGGGCGCTCTTCAGCTGCTGGAGGATCCCCTCCCGGACCTCGTCCTGGGAGAAGGGGCGGCCGTCGAACTTGTGGACGAGGCGGCGGACGTGGACGCCGGTCATCTCGCGGATCAGCCCGCGGACCTGTCCGCCGTAGTTCCCCTCGACCATCACGTGGGTCTTCGCCTTCCGCAGGACCTTGCGGACCGCGTCGCCGGGGAAGGGGAGGAGGAGCCGCAGCTGGAGGAAGGAGGCCGCCACCCCCTGCGTCTCCAGCTCCTCGATGGCGTCGAGGATCGGCCCCTTCGTCGAGCCCCAGCCGACGACCATCACCTCGGCGTCGGCGGGGCCGTGGAGGGTCCACATCATCCCCTCGGGGATCTCCTTCGCGGCCGTGACGAGCTTCGTCATCCGCTTCGTCTGCATCTTCACGCGGTTCTCGGCCGACTCGACGATGTGCCCCCTCTCGTTGTGCTCGTCCCCGCTCGTCCAGAAGATCCCGCCCCGGTCCCCGAGCCGCGATCGCGGCGAGATCCCGTTCTTCGTGAACTTGTAGCGGAGGAAGCCGTCCTTCCCCGACTTCGGGGGGGTGAAGACGACCCCCCGGTCGATCTTCAGGCCCGAGGTCTCGAACGGCGGGATCGTCGAGTAGGAGGAGGCGGTGTACTTGTCCGTGATGACGGTCACCGGGCACTGGTAGCGCTCGGCCCAGTTGAAGGCCTCGAAGGTCGTCCGGAAGCACTCCTCCGCGTCGCCGGGCGCCACCACGATCCGGGGGAACTCCCCGTGGGCGGCGTGGAGGGCGAAGCGGACGTCGGCCTGCTCGTGGCGGGTCGGGAGCCCCGTCGCCGGGCCGCCCCGCTGGTAGAGGATCACGACCGGCCCGGGCGCCTCCGTGATCCCGGCCCAGCCGAGCCCCTCCGCCATCAGGGAGAAGCCCGGCCCCGAGGTCGAGGTCGAGGCGCGCACCCCGGCGTGGGCGGCGCCGATCGCCATCAGGACCGCGGAGATCTCGTCCTCGCACTGGACGACGGCCGTCGGGAACTGCCCCTGGCGCGACTCGAGGTAGTCCGACTCGTCCGTCGCCGGCGTGATCGGGTAGTAGGTCTGGAGGCCGCAGCCGGCGAGGATCTTCGCCATCCCGACCGCCTGGATCCCCCGCATCATCACGCGGCCGCCCGACCCGCCGAGGACGGAGAGGCGGTGGGGGTAGGAGGTGGCGAAGCGCTCCATCGCATACTCCGCGGCGCGGCGGAAGACGGCGACGTTCAGGTCCGCGAGGGCGGCCTTCCGTCCCTTGAACCCCTCCGCGATCACGCGCGTGACCAGGTCCTGGTCGTAGCCGAGGAGCCCGATCGAGGCCCCGAGCCCGATCACGTTGTACATGATCTGGAGCTTCCCGACCTCCCCCTCGCGGCCGTACATCCGCAGCGCCTCGAGGAGGATGTCGCGGAAGGGGACCGGGAACATCCGCACGTCCTCCCGCGAGGGATCGCCCGGCGCCGGGCCGTTGCCGCTGTCGAAGAGGATCGCTCCGCCCGGCGCCATCTCGTGGAGGTGGCCGCGGTGGGTCACCTCGCTCTTGTGGACGTCGCCGACGAGCGTCTCGCGGTCGAGGGCGACGAGGAGGTCGACCCGCTCGAGGTGGGAGCGGCGGCGCTCCTTCGCGATCCGGAGGCGGTAGTAGGAGTGCTCCCCCTTGATGTTCGAGTGGTACTCGATGTTCGCGAAGACGTGCAGACCCCCGCGCATGCAGCATCGCGTCAGCGTCTCCGCGGCGAGGTTGATCCCCGAACCCTGGGGACCCCCGATCATCCAGACCAGGTCGGCTTGATTGCTCATGGAGGGCTACGCTCTCTCGCGGTCGGACGGCTTGTCCGGGAGCCCTCCCGCAAGCGTCGAGCCGCGCCGGAAGGGCGGGCGATGTTCTTTCTAGGGCACCGCGGGTCGAGCGTCCAGGGCACCCCCGCCCCGCTCCGCCGGGGGAGGGGCCCCTCACCCCCGCCCGCGGGCGCGGTCGTAGAAGAGCGCCAGGCTCGCCGTGTAGCCGTGGAGGAAGTTTTTCGCCCCGATCGGGCCGATCTCCCCCGCGGCGAAGAACCCCGCCAGGGGGATGGCGCCCGCGATCCTCCGCACCATCGAGGCGTCGTGGTCGGGGGCGGCGAAGAGGTTCGTGCCGCGGCCGTTGCAGGTGAAGAGGAGGGCGCCGGCGGGCGGGGAAGCCTCCCGGCCCTTCGCCTCCCGCTCGAGGAGGGCCCGCAGGTCCTCGTCGGCGCTCGCCGCGTCGCGGACGTGGAACTGGATCGTCTGGCCGCGGCGCACCCGGTCCCCGATCACGAGGGCGCCGCTCTTCGGATCCAGGCCGACGAGGTTCCTCACGAGGAAGTCGCCCCGCTCGAAGGCGCTGCGGTACTCGTCGATCACGAGGCCGACGTGGAGCGCGTTGCGCGCGAGGCGGCGCTCCTTCTCGCCGAGGGAGTCGAGGACCTCCTTCACCCGCTCGAGGGCCGGCTTCCCGCCGAGCTCCTGGACGAGGTTTCCCTCCCCCTTCGTGACGACGAGCGGCCGCCCGATCGGGCGGCATCCCTGGGAGACGACGGTGCGGACCTCGATCGGGCCGGCGAGGAGCGCCCCGATGGCGCCGTCCTCGAGGATCTCCTCGTCGAGGAGGAGGCGGTTCTGGCCGGGGGCGCCCGCCCCGCTCGCCATCCCGCCGAGCACGGGAAGCGTCGGGCAGCGGTCCGCTAGCGCGCGGAGAAAACCGTCGGCCGGGAACGAAAACGGGTCGACGACGAGGAGGAGGGCCGGAGATTCCTTCTCGTCCGGGACGAACTCGGGGAACCCCTCGACGTGGGCCTCCTCCCCCTCGCCCCGGACCCGCGCCGCGAATCCGCGAACGGTCACGCCCGGCATGGCGGCCGCCCAGACCGCCACAGCCGGGCCCTCCTCGATCTCCCGGCCGTCCGCGATCACGCCGTTCGCCGTGCAGCCGAGGAGCGTCGCCGGCTCCAGGCGCGCGCGCACGCGGGCGGCGATCTTCCCGATCGACGCCGCGTGGGAGGGGGAGACGAAGAGGAAGGCGAGGTCGGTCTTGGCGTCCGGGATCGCCCCGGCCGCGATCCCGGCCGCCTCCTCGGCCGCGCGCAGCGGGCTTTCCGCGGTGGAGATCCCCGTCGCGAACCGGAACGCCATGGCGCGCATCCTACAATCCGCGGCGATGGCGGGCCCGCTCGCTCTCCCCCCCCTCGGCTCCCTCGCCGAACTCCCCGGATTCCTGGGCCAGGTCTCCGCCCACGGGGCCTGGACCCCCGTTCCCGGCCGGGCCTGGACGTCCGCCGCGACGGCGAGCGCCCCGGTCCGCTCCCTCGCCGCCCTCCTCGCCTCGCGCGGCGAGCGCGTCCACGCCCTCGACGGCGCCGAGGGTCCGATCGCGGCCGCCTCGGACGCCGACGCGATCTCCCGCCGGATCGGCGACCGGGCCCGCGGGCTCCATCCCTCCTCGCCCTCCCGCATTCTCGACGGGCTTGTCGCAGCGGCGCGCGAGCTGGCCGCCAACGTCACGGACCACGCGCGGGCCGGAGCGACCGGCTTCGCCTCCCTCACCCGCGACAGCTCGGACCTCCTCCTCCTCGTCTCCGACTGCGGGATCGGGATCGAGCGAAGCGTGCGGGCGAATCCCGACTTCGCCGGTCGCGTCACGGACACCGCGGGTGCGGTCGCCCTCGCTCTCCAGCGAGCCATCACTCCCGAGCCCCTCCCGTCCTCCTCGGCGACGGGCCTGCCTTTCGTCTCGGAGTTCTGCCGGTCCGCCGGCGGCGAGTTCGCGATCGTGACCGGAGGGATCTCCTGGCGCCGGCGGGTCGCGGCGGGGGGCGCCTTCCCCATCTTCGTCGAGAGCGTCGACCCCTGGCAGGGGACGATCGTCGCGCTCCGGATCCCGGCGCCGTGATCGCGCTCCAAGGTCTCACGCCGGAGCGCCTCGCCGCCTCCATCCCCGCCCTCTCCCTCCCCGAGGCGCGCCGCGTCGTGAGCGCCGTCCACCGCGGGTGGAACTTCGACGGTCCCATCCGCGACCTGCGGCGGGGGAGCCTCGATGCGCTCCGTGCCCGAGCGGGCTTCCCTCCCTTCACGCTCCTCGAGGCCCGGGCGAGCGCGATCGACCCGTTCGTGAAGTTCCTCTTCCGGACCTCCGACGGGCGCCTCGTCGAGGCGGTCCGCATCCCGCTCGAGGTTCCCGGTCGCTTCAGCGCCTGCGTCTCCTCCCAGGTCGGCTGCGCCCTCGCCTGCGCCTTCTGCGCGACGGGACGGCTCGGTCTCGGCCGCAACCTCGAGGCCTGGGAGATCGTCGAGCAGGCTCGCGCCGTCCGGCTCGGTCTCGACCGCTCGAAAGGAGAGCGACTCCGCGGCGTCGTCTTCCAGGGGATGGGAGAGCCCCTCGACAACCTCGACGCCGTCCTCGAGGCGATCGCGGTCCTCGCGCATCCCTGCGCGCTCGCCGTCGACGCTCGCGCGATCACCGTCAGCACGGCCGGCCTCCCCGACGGGATCCGCCGCCTCGGCCGCGAGGCGCGGAAGGTGCGCCTCGCCCTGTCGATCGGGAGCGCCGACCGCGAGAAGCGACTCCGACTCATGCCGGTCGAGCGCGCCCACTCGCTCGAGGAGGTCCTCGAAGCCTGCGTGGAGCACGCGCGGACGACGGGATACCGGCCGATGTGGGCCTACACCCTCCTCGAGGGGGTGAACGACGGGGAGGAGGACGCCCGCGCGCTCGCCGACCTGGCCGTCTCCTTCGCCGCGAGCGCCGGGATCCCGCCGCGGATCAGCCTCCTCGCCTACAACGCGATCGACGAGCCGGGGCGCGACCCGTTCCGCCGTTCGAGTCCCGAGCGCGAGACCGCCTTCCGGGACGCGTTGCGCGCGGCCGGCGTCTTCACGAAACGCCGCTACAGCGGCGGGTCCGACGTCGGGGCCGCCTGCGGCCAGCTCGCGGCCAGCGCCTCGCGAGACTGAGTTCTGGGAGGACCTCCTCCAGTCTCTCCCAGGCCGGCTCCCCGGTCTCCCGAGGGCAGGAAGTAGGGAACGGTCAGGGAGGGGAAGGCTCCCACGAAGGGTCGCCTGCAATCTGAGGGCGAATCTGCTGGCAAGGTGTCGGCCTCCTCCCCCGGTCGAAGGGGGAGGGTGGGGAGGGAGGAAACAACAGGACAATCAGGACGGGAAACTTTGGCGGGGCGCGCCCCTCCATAGAAGAATCCGGCGTCGATGGCCGAGCGAGAGATCACCCTCGACACGGCGGCCTTCCTCGATTCGCCGCAGGCGCAAGGGATCGCCGGAGCGAAGCGCGCGGAAGTCCACGCGATCGCCGACCGCTTCCTCGCCTGCTGCTACGAGCAGGTCGGCAAGGCGCCGCGCCACCTGGACGGGGAGGACCTGCACTCGATCGTCGGGCACCTCCTGCCGGCTCGATTGGGACGAAAGGACCCGCTCGCCGCGCACGTCCCGGTCGTGCTGCGCGCCTACCTGGACTTCCTCGGGGAGCGCGCCGTGGTCTCGCAGATGTTCGAGCTGCGTCGCGCGCTGGAGGGGACGCTGGCGGAATTCGAGAAGGCGGTGGCGAGCGGGGAGCACACGCACGCTGCGCCGCAGAAGCCCTTCGTGCACCGCGCCGCGAAGACCGGCCGCAACGACCCCTGTCCCTGCGGAAGCGGGCGCAAGTTCAAGCATTGCTGCGCGCGGACGGGAGCCTGAAGCCGGCCCTCGGCGGGGCCGACGACCTTCTCCTCGCGCGCGGCACCCAGGCGGGGGGACGGTCCGCTCCCCCCCTGCGAACGGGTATCGTCGCGGGCGCCGCGAGACCCCGATGAAGGATCGCCTCGCTCTCCTCCTCCTCGCCGCCCCCGCCTGCGCCCAGTCGAAGGATCTCCTCCTTCCCCAGGGGGCTCCCGTCTACCGGTTCGTCCCCTCGGAGGGTTGGCCGTACGGGCCAGAGGGAGTGCACGGCGCCGCGCTCCCGGCCTCGGAGTTCGCGGAGCGCCGTGCGGCCTTCCTCGAGGAGATCTCGAGGCACGGGCCCGGAACGGTCGCGATCGCCCGGTCGGCGCCGATGGCCATGCGCAACGGCGACGTCGAGCACGAGTACCGGCAGGACAGCGACTTCACCTGGCTGACCGGTTTCCCCGAGCCCGAGGCCACCGCGATCTTCGAGCCGGGGTTCCCGGAGGTCGAAGGAGCCGGAAGCCCCTCCGGGGAGCGCCCCGTCTACACGCTGATCGTCCGGGCGAAGGACCGCCGGCGGGAGATGTGGGAGGGAGAGAGGATCGGGCCCGACCGGGCGATGAAGGAGTTCGGGGCGGACCGGGGCGAGACGACGAGGAAGACCGAGGAGCTCGTCCGCGAGGCGATCTCCCGTGCGAAGACGCTCGTCCTCGTCAACCATCTCGATCGGGAGTTCGGCGAGATGGTCGACCGGATCGTCCAGGAGCGCCGGGCCTCGAAGGAGGGCGCGCCCGAGGTCGTCGACGGGCGGCCCTGGATCTGGACCCGGCGCATGGTCAAGTCGCCGGCGGAGATCGAGATGCTGCGCAAGGCGGTCGAGGTGACGATCGAGGGGCACCTCGCCGCGATGCGGGCCTCGCATCCGGGGATGAACGAGGGGGAGGTCGAGGCCGCCACCGAGTTCGCCTTCCGCGCGCTCGGATCGCCGCGCCTCGGCTATCCCTCGATCTGCGGCGGGGGGGCCCGGGCCTGCGTCCTCCACTACGACTCGAACCGGGAGTTCACCGGGCCGAACGACCTCCTCCTGATGGACGCGGGGGCGGAGGTCGGCTCCTACACGGCGGACGTCACGCGGACCTGGCCCCTCTCGGGGACGTTCACCCCCGAGCAGCGCGCGATCTACGAGGTGGTCCTCCGCGCGCAGGAGGCGGCCCTCGAGAAGGTGCGCCCCGGCGGATCCTTCCTCCAGGTCCAGGAGGCCTCCGCCCTCGAGATCACGCGGGGCCTCGTCCGCCTCGGCCTCCTCGAGGGGGATCCCGTGGAGCTGGCCGGGGACAGGGCCTACGGCCGCTTCTTTCCCCACGGGACGAGCCACTGGCTCGGCCTCGACGTCCACGACGCGAGCGGAACCCGCGGGGGCCGGCGGGGGCTCGTGCCGGGGATGGTCTTCACCGTCGAGCCCGGGATCTACATCCCCGAGGGGATGGAAGGGGTCGATCCGAAGTGGTGGGGGATCGGCGTCCGGATCGAGGACGACGTCGTCGTGACAGGGAGCGGGTACGAGAACCTCTCGGCACGGCTGCCGAGGGACCCCGACGAGATCGAGTCGCTCGTCCGGGAGGGGTCGGCCGCGTTCAGAGCAGGAGGAGCTGCAGGCCCCGAGACATCGCGCCGGGCAGGAGGAGGGGACCCGGATCGGCGACGTACCACTGCAGGAAGACCGCACCGCCCGTGAGGGCCGGGCTCGGCGGGACCGGGATCTGGATCTCCGCCAGTCCCGTAGCGGAGGTCGCAGTCGATATGAGCGCCTCGGGGGCGACGAGGAGCGAGCAGCCCGGGATCCCTGCAGGGCCGAGGTCGAAGGGGAGCGGGAGGCCTCCCCAGGCCTGGGAGGAGGCCCCCGCGATCAGGATCGCCGGGGCGATCGCGCGCGCCCGGAAGAGACGGATCCCGAACGCGGCGTTCCCGTTCCCGACGTCCGGCGCGCCTCCCATCGCCCCGATCCCGGGCACGAGCCCGGAGGAGCCCGTGCAGCCGGCGCCGAACAGGTAGGAACCGCCCGGGACGCCGGTCATCGAGATGATCCGGGCGGTCCCCCCCCAGGTGGCATAGCCCCCCCCGTACGGCGTGGGGAATCCGGAGACGACGTCGTCGAGGCCGTCGCCGTCCCGATCCCCCGCGCCCGCGAGGGAAAACGCGACCTCGGCGAGGACGAAGATCGACGCGCCGTCGGACCCGCTCGCCGCCGCGATCTCGCCGTCTCCGCTCGCCCCGATGTCGGGGATCGCGTCCCCGTCCATGTCGCCCGCCGAGGCGACCCTCCTCCCGATGTGGCGGTAGGGGGCCGAACCGACGAGGTCGAAGAGGACGTTCCCGCTCGCGCCGGAGATCGCCCGGGCGCGGCCGGCGTAGTCCAGACCCGGCGGAGACCAGTTGGGCGCCCCGACGAAGAAGTCGGGCGCGCCGTCACCGTCGAGGTCGCCCGGGCCCGCCACGGAGGCGCCGAGGCCGTCGTTCGGAGAGGCAGGCGTGAACGTGGCGAGCGGGACCCCGCTCGCCCCCGACAGGACTCTCGCGCAGCCGCTGCCGACGACGGACGTCCCGACGATCAGGTCGCCGAATCCATCCCCGTCGACGTCGCCGGTCCCCGCCACGGACGCGCCGAACTGCAGGCAAGGCGGTGCCCCGGGGATCGTCAGGAGCGTCGTGCCGGTCAGGCCCGAGACGGTCCGGACGTAGCCGATGCCGGCGTTCCAGGTCGTCTTCTGGGGAGCGCCGACGACGAAGTCGGGGATCGCGTCGCCGTCGAGGTCGCCCGTGCCGGCGACCGACTCCCCGAAGAAGTCCCCCGGGGCGGTCCCCGTGACGGTGTAGATCGCGACCCCCGTCGCGCCGGAGAAGACCCGGGCGTACCCGGGCCCGAAGATCCCTTGCATCGGGGGGCCCGGCGCGCAGTAGCAGGGCATCACGGTGGCGTTCTGCGTGGCCCCGACGACGAAGTCGGGGACGCCGTCGGCGTTGACGTCTCCGATGCTCGCGACCGACGCGCCGAATCGGTCGTTCAAGGTCGTCCCGTTGATCAGGTAGAGGAGCGCGCCCGTCCCGCCGGCGATGACCCGGACCTGACCTGCGCCCGCCGCGGGATACCCGGCCACGGGCGCCGCGAAGGGAGCCCCGACCGCGACCTCCGGCGACCCGTTCCCGGTGAGGTCTCCCAGGCCCGCGACCGACCAGCCGAAGTAACTCCCCGCGGGGCCGAGGAAGGACTCGGTCGTGTAGGCCTGGCCGAAGGCGGTGCCGGCGGTCCCGAACGCGAGGAACGCGGCCACGGGAATGAGGCGAGTTCGGGACTTCCCGAATGAGAGGAGGCGCAACATGGGGAGGAGGAAGCAGCCCTCCCACGGGCAAGGCTCGTGCCATCGCCCCCTCGTGGCGTCGAGGATCCGCGTCCCCGACGACCCGTCTCCGGACGTTCCCCTTTCGGAACGCCGGGAGAGGATAGGGGCCCGTTACACCGCCGCGAGCCGCTGCTGGAAGGACTCGGCCACCGCCTCGGAGAACTCGCGGGTCCCAAGCGTGCCCCCGATGTCGGTCGTGCGCCGGCCCGACGCGATCGTCTCAAGAACCGCCGAGCGAAGAGCCTGGGAGGCCTCGACCTCCTTCAGATGGCGGAGGAGCGAGGCGAGGGCGAAGAGGGCCGCGGTGGGATTGCAGAGGTCCTTCCCCGCGATCTCGGGCGCGGTCCCGCCGGAGGGATCGAAGAGCGCCAGCTCGACGGTCCCGGTGTCGTCGAAGGAGTAGGAGGCGCTGTCCCCGAGTCCGACCGATCCGATCAGGCCGCAGGCCATGTCGGAGAGGAAGTCGCCGTACTCGTTGGGGCAGACGATCACCTGGTAGCGCTCGGGCCGCATCGCGAGCTGGGCGAGGAGCGCGTCGAAGAGCTCGCGGCGGTACGGGACGCCGGGATAGTCCTCGGCGACCGCGCCGACGACCTCCTCGAAGAGCCCGTCGGCCGCGCGCTGGATCGTGTACTTGCTCGTCGAGACGACCCCGCTCTTGCGGAGGAGGGCGAGCTTGAAGGCGAAGCGCGCGGCGTCGCGCGCCGGACGGCGCTCCATCACGCGCAGCGACACCGCCGTGTCGGCGCCGATCCGCCGCCCCGCGTCCTCGTACGTCCCCCCGGTCCCGATCCGCACGACGTCGAGGTCGATCGGCTTCGTGAAGTTCGTCGGGATCCCGGGGATCGTGCAGACGGGCCGGTGGATCACGGTGAAGCGGCAGCGCTCCCGCAGGATCCGGTTCGGGCTCTCCCCGACCGTCGCCGTCGGGTACTTGATCCCGACGCGGTGCTGGCGCATGCGCCGCTCGACCTCGTCGAAGAGCGCGGGCCCGCTCCGGCGCCGGTTCTCCTCGGAGAGGTCGATCGACTCGAACTCGAGCCGGAAGGGGAGGGCCTTCGCGGTCCGGTGGACGCTGGAGGAGAGCTCGGCGGAGATGCCGTCGCCCAGCAGCTCGACGATGGGATAGGTCTTCATTGGGGGAGGGGGCGGTTCGTCGGGGGAGAGGACGGTCGCGACGCCCGACCGAGGACGGAGAGGATCGCACAGGTTGCCCGGGTCTCCAAGCCTCGCCGTCTCCCCGAGGGCGAGCGTCCTCCCCGTCGCGTTGCGGGCCGGGAGGAGGCCCGGTACGTTGGCCCTCGGGACGGATTCGCCGCGCGATGAGCGGATCGGCTCCGCCCGGCCAGGAGACTCCCATGAGAATCGACCGAGCCCTCCTTCTCCCCTCCCTCCTCGCCGCGCTCGTCGCTCCCGGCCTCCCGGCGCAGGAGCCCGACGAGGCGGCCCTGCGCGAGGGCCGCGACAAGAAGCTCGCCTCGGAGTTCCTGAAGAAGGCCGAGTGGATCCTCGACTTCGACAAGGCCCGCGCCGAGGCGAAGAAGACCGGCAAGATCCTCTTCGCCTACTTCACGCGCTCCTACGCCCCTTGAGGGCCCTGCTCGGCGCTGGAGAAGGGTGCCCTCTCCGACGCCGCGTTTCCCGAGTTCGGGAAACAGGTGGTCCTCTTCCTCCACAACACCTCCAGCCTGAAGGAGGAGCCCTATCCGGACCTCCTCCAGGAGAAGGGGGGACGCGGCTTCCCCTACCTCGTCTTCCTCGACGCCGAGGGGAACGTGATCGCGCGCCACGAGGCGGAGCGGACGGTCGAAAGGTTCCAGGCGACGAGGTCGCGGGCCGAGGCGTTCCTCGAGCTGCGGAAGAAGGCGGCGCAGGGCGACCGCGCCGCGAAGATCGACCTCCTGGCGGCGCGCGCCGAGCTCCAGCCGATCACGCTGGAGGCGGCGAAGGCGGAGGCGGCGGCGCTCGGCGCGCTCTCCCCCGAGGAGTCCGCGAAGCTCGAGCCCGCCTTCCTCTCCCTCGAGGTCCGGGGGATCCTGATGACCCGCGAGGGTGCGGGGCCGAAGCTCGTCGAGCTCTGGAAGGCCGGGCGCGTGCCCACGGGAGGGGTCGCGCGCGGCTTCTGGTCCGGTCTCGCCTCGCAGGCCATCGACTCGAAGGACCGGGCGCTCCTCGCCGACCTCCTCGTCCGGCTCCGGAAGGACTACGGGGCGGACGAGCGCTGGAAGCCGATGATCGAGAGCCTCGAGAAGCGCCTCGAGGGGCTCACCTCGGACGGCGGCGGGTAGGGGTCCCGCCTACTTCTTCCCGGCATCCGCCTCCGGCTCGCGGAGGGGGACGCTGACGGTGCGGAACTCGCGCTTGAGGGTGAGGGTGCTGCTCCCCGAGAAGGAGAAAGTCCGGTCCGCCTCGGCCGCGCCTTCCCCCTCCCCCGCCTCGGCCTCCTGCTCCCCGGTGTGGGTCTCCGACTTCTTCGCCGAGGCGGAGAACTCGACCTCCTCGGGGATCCCGAGGTCGAGGGAGAAGCGCAGCGTCCCGCTCACCTCGTAGGTCGCCTTCCAGCTCGACTCGGTCCCGTCCGACTCCGTGGAGCCCTCCTCCTTCGGCTTGCCCGCGATCGACACGACGGCGACCTTGCGGCCGTCCTTCTCGAGGACCTCCTCGAGCTTGGCGCGCAGCTCCCCGGAGAGGTCGGCCTGGTAGCGGACGTCCTTCGGGAGGGCCTTCCGCGCTCGCTCCTCGTCCTCGCTGTCGCCGAGGGCGTGGTTCAGGATCTGGCGGAGGGCGCGCCCCTCGAGGGTCCAGGTCTCGCCGACGGCGACGGGGTCCTTCGGGAGGAGGTAGGCGACGAAGGGGTTGAGGTCGCGGTGCTTCAGGCTCTCCGTGAACCCCTCGCGCTCGTCCTTCTCGAGCGAGCCCCCCTTCACCTCGACCTCGTTGTCCTCCTCCCCCCAGCGGAACGCGATCTCGCACCCCTCGATCTCGGCGGACTTGGGGGCGTCGTCCTTCTCGACGACCTCGCCGTCGCGCTCGCGGCGCCGCTTGGTGCGCTGCTCCTCGAGCGTGTAGCGGGCGCGGCGGACCTCCCCCTTCTCGGCGTCGAGGAACTCCATCTTCACCCGGGAATCGAGGTCCTCGTGCTCGGAGAAGTCGACCTCGTTCTCGTGCTTCTGCGTCTCCCCTCCGACCACGAACTCGAACTTCTGCTTCAGGTGCGCCTCCTGCTCGCGGACCGACTTCGTCGTGGAGGTCCAGCCGAAGTCCTTGCCGTAGCCGAGCCGGAGCGCGAAGCGGGGAGGCTCCTTCGCCTTCTCCGCGTCCTGCGCCTCCTGGCGGGAGGGGGCGGCCGCGGCGGGGGCGAGGAGGAGGAGGGGAAGGCTCGCGTTCCGGATTCCGTGGAACATCGGGGTTCCTTACCTGGGGCGAGGGTGCCGGCAACCGAAGATCGGCGGAAAAGGGTCCCGATTGTAGGGCCGGGAGGCGCCGGCGCCGCGCCCGCGTGGATCGCCCGCAGGAGCGCGGATAGAGTGTCCGCGCTCCCGTCTTCCCGACGGGGAGCGCCTTGATCCCCGTCCCCGCTCCCCCCCGTCCCTCGCCGAAGCCCGCGTGGCTGAAGGTCCGCCTTCCCTCCGGGGAAGGGTACGAGCGCGTCCGCGGGATCCTCGGGGGGCTCGAGCTGAACACGGTCTGCGTGGAGGCGCGCTGCCCGAACGTCGCGGAGTGCTGGGGGGGAGGGACGGCGACGGTCATGCTCCTCGGCGACACCTGCACGCGGGGCTGCCGGTTCTGCAACGTGAAGACGGGCAACCCCCGGGGCGCCGTCGACCGGGGCGAGCCCGCCCGCGTCGCCGCGGCCGTCGCGCGGCTCGGCCTGCGCTACATCGTCCTCACGTCCGTCAACCGCGACGACCTCCCCGACGGGGGCGCCGGCCACTTCGCCGAGACGGTCCGCGCGATCCGGGCCCTCGACCGCGCGATCCTCGTCGAGACGCTGATCCCCGACTACGAGGGGGAGGCGCTGGCGACGCTCGCCGCGGCCTCCCCCGAGGTCCTCGCCCACAACGTCGAGACGGTCGAGCGGCTGACGCCGGAGGTGAGGGACCGGAACCGGAACTCCTACCGGAAGTCCCTCGGCGTCCTCGCCGCGGGCAAGCGCCTCGCCCCGCGGTCGTTCACGAAGTCCTCGATCATGCTCGGCCTCGGCGAACGGGACGAGGAGGTGCGCGCGACGATGCGCGACCTGCGCGACGTCGGGGTCGAGTTCCTCACGATCGGCCAGTACCTCCGCCCCACCCCCTGGCACCTCCCCGTCCTCGAGTACGTCGAGCCCGCGCGCTTCGAGGCGTGGCGGCGCGAGGCGGAGGGGCTCGGGTTCCGGTCCGTCGCCTCGGGCCCGCTCGTGCGCTCCTCCTACCGGGCCGGGGAGCTCTTCGTCGAGCGGCTCCTCGCGGAGGCGCGCTAGTGGCCGGGACGCTGCGACCGGCCCGCACGAAGCAGGCCTCCGAGCCGGGCCCCGACGGCCGCGCCGAACTCGGCCTCCTCCAGGTGATCGGGGCCGACGGCGCGGCCGCGAAGACGGTCGAGCCCGAGCTCCCCGTCGAGGATCTCCAGCGGATGTACCGGACGATGGTCCTCATCCGGACCCTCGACGAGCGGGCCCTCAAGCTCCAGCGGGCGGGCCGGATCGGGTTCTACGTCTCCTGCCTCGGCCAGGAGGCGGCGCAGGTCGGATCCGCGCAGGCCTTCGAGGAGCGGGACTGGATCTTCCCGACCTACCGCGACCCGGCGATCGCCCTCCACCGCGGCATCCCGGTCGTCGAGCTCCTCCGCCAGTGCTTCGGGAACGCCCGGGACCGCGTGCGGGGCCGGCAGATGCCGGTCCACTACGCCTTCCGCGAGATCCGGTTCGTCTCGATCTCCTCCCCGATCGGGACCCAGCTCACCCAGGCGGTCGGGGTCGCCCACGCCGCGCGGATCCGGCGGGATCCGGTCGTCGTCGCCGCCTACTGCGGCGACGGGGCGACCTCGAGCAACGACTTCCACGCGGGGCTGAACTTCGCGGGGGTCTGGAAGGCCCCGGTCGTCTTCCTCTGCGTGAACAACCAGTGGGCGATCTCCTGCCCCTCCGCGAAGCAGACCGCCTCGGAGACCTACGCGGCGAAGGCGGTCGCCTACGGGATGCCCGGCGTGCGCGTCGACGGGAACGACGTCCTCGCCGTCTACCGCGCGACGAAGGAGGCGGCCGACCGCGCGCGCCGCGGCGAGGGGCCGACGCTGATCGAGGCCCTCACCTACCGGATGGGATCCCACTCCTCCTCCGACGACGCCGCGCGCTACCGGCCCTCGGAGGAGTGGGAGGCGTGGAAGGCGAAGGACCCGATCGACCGCTTCCGCCGCTACCTCGCCCGGCGCCGCGCGTGGAGCGAGGACTTCGAGCACGAGGTCGTCGCGGGGGCCTCGGCGGAGGTCCAGGCGGCGATCGAGGAGGCCGAGGGGACCCCGGTCCCGGCGATCGAGACGATCTTCACCGACGTCTATGCGGAGATGCCCCCGCACCTGCGCGAGCAGCTCGAGGAGCTGCGCCGCGCCGAGGCCGCGGGGAGGGGCGAGGAAGAGAAGGGGGAATTCCCCCTCTAGGAACGATGGCCGAGCTGACGGTCCTCCAGGCGGTGACGGACGCCCTGCGCACGGAGATGCGGCGCGACGACCGCGTCGTCGTCTTCGGCGAGGACGTCGGGAAGAACGGCGGGGTCTTCCGCGCGACGGAGGGCCTCCAGAAGGAGTTCGGCGAGGAGCGCTGCTTCGACACCCCCCTCTCCGAGTGCGGGATCGTCGGCACGGCGGTCGGGATGGCCCTCTACGGGATTCGCCCCGTCGCCGAGATCCAGTTCCTCGACTTCATCTACCCCGCCTTCGACCAGATCGTCTCGGAGGCGGCGAAGATGCGGTACCGCTCGGGAGGGGAGTTCACCTGCCCGATGGTGATCCGCGCCCCCTACGGCGGCGGGATACGCGGCGGGCTCTACCACTCCCAGTCCTCGGAGGCCTACTTCTGCCACACGCCGGGCCTGAAGGTCGTGATCCCGAGCACGCCCGCCGACACGAAGGGGCTCCTCCTCTCCTCGATCCGCGACGAGGACCCGGTGATCTTCCTCGAGCCGAAGCGGATCTACCGGACGGTGAAGGGGGAGGTCCCCGAGGGGGACCATCCCGTCCCGCTCGGCAAGGCGCGCCTCGTCCGCGAGGGGAGCCAGGTGACGCTGATCGCCTGGGGGGCGATGGTCCCGGTCTGCGAGAAGGCGGCCGCCGAGGCGGCGGCGAAGGGGATCGACTGCGAGATCCTCGACCTGCGCACCCTCGTCCCCCTCGACGAGGCGGCGCTCCTCGAGTCGGTGAGGAAGACCGGCCGCGCCGTCGTCGTCTACGAGGCCCCGAAGACCGCCGGCTTCGGCGCGGAGATCTCCGCGATCCTGGCCGAGAAGGCGATCGAGGTTCTCGAGGCGCCGATCGTGCGCGTCGCCGGCTTCGACACCCCCTTCCCGTACACGCTCGAGAACCTCTACCTCCCCGACGCCCGGCGCGTCCTCGCCGGGATCGAGAAGGCCGTCGGCTTCTGAGGCCGGTCCGCTCCGGGCCCGGCCCGGGTCCCCGGGGAACTTGCGGCCCCTTCGGGGGGGGTGCTACCCTCGGGCGCCCAGCAGCCTCGGGGTGATCGTGGTCCGAGATGGGTTTCCGATGAGGTTCCTCCTCGCGCTCTCCTGCGCCCTCGCGACGGCCGCGACCGCGGGAGCCCAGCCCTCCTACTCGAACTACGAGAGCCCCCCCGTCCACCCGGTGCGGCTCTCCGCGGACGGCTCGCGGCTCTACGCGGTGAACACGCCGGACGGGCGCCTCGCCGTCTTCTCCCTCGCGAACCCCTCCGTCCCCCTCCTCCTCGGGGAGATCCCCGTCGGGCTCGAGCCGGTCGCGGTCGCCCCCCTCACGGCCGACGAGGTGTGGGTCGTCAACCACCTCGGCGACTCGGTGAGCGTCGTCTCGGTCTCGCAGCGGACCGTCCTCGACACGATCCCGTGCGCGGACGAGCCCGCCGACGTCGTCTTCGCCGGATCCCCGCCGCGCGCCTTCGTCGCCGTCTCCGCGTCGAACGAGGTGCGCGTCTTCGACGTCGCCACCCACGCCCTCCTCCAGACCGTCCCGATCTTCGGGAAGGATCCCCGCGCCCTCGCCGTCAGCGCGGACGGCTCGAAGGTCTGGGCCGTCGTCACCGAGTCGGGGAACGGGACGACCGTCCTCCTCACCAGCGATTCCCCTCCGCAGGATCCTCCGACGAACCCGGCCCTCCCCTCCCCCCCGCAGGTCTCCCGGATCGTCTCGGCCACCGACCCGGCGTACGCCGCCCTGATCCCCTACACGCTCCCGGACACCGACGTCGTCGAGATCGACGCGAACACGGGGGCGATCCTCGCGAGCTACCCGGCGGTCGGGACGGTGAACTTCGGC
>JAKEFM010000173.1 GCA_022616055.1 Planctomycetota bacterium | reverse complement strand
CTCTCCCGGCTCGTCATGCTCCGCTACGGGATCGACGACATCCGCTGGTTCATGTCGGGGGACCTCCGCTTCCTGCGGCAGTTCTAGGACCGTGAAGATCTCGCGGCGCTGGCTCTCCCGCCATCTCGACCTCGCCGGCCTGGAAGCGGGCCGGATCGCCGAGGACCTCGGCCTCACGACGGCCGAGATCGAGAGGGTCGAGGCCTGGCCCGCCTCCCTCTCCGGGGTCGTGGTGGGGGAGGTCCTCGAGTGCGGCCGCCACCCCAACGCGGAGCGCCTGTCCGTGACGAAGGTCGCGGTCGGGCAGGGAACCCTCGACATCGTGTGCGGGGCGAGCAACGTCGCGCGGGGCCAGAAGGTCGCCGTCGCTCCGCCGGGGACGTCCCTCCCCGGGGAGGTCCGCGTCGAGAAGGCGAAGATCCGCGGCGTGGAGTCGCACGGGATGATCCTCTCGGAGCGGGAGATGGGGATCGGGGAGGAGCACGACGGGATCCTCGTCCTCCCCGCCGGAGCGAAGGTCGGGACGGCCCTCGCCGACGCGCTCGACCTCCGCGACGACGTCCTCGAGATCGACAACAAGTCGATCACGCACCGCCCCGACCTCTGGGGGCACTACGGCTTCGCGCGCGAACTGGCGGCGATCTACGGACGGCCTCTCGCTCCTCCCCCCGCTGCGCTTCGGTCGGGCCCCGGGGAGCCCTTCCCCGTGAAGGTCGCCGACGAGGATCTCTGTCCCCTCTACCTCGCCCTCCCCTTCGAGGGGGCGCGGAACTCCGCCTCTCCCCTCTGGCTCAAGCGCCTGCTCCTCGCCGTCGGGCAGCGCCCGCTCGGAGCGGTCGTCGACCTGACGAACTTCGTCATGCTCGATCTCGGAGAGCCGACGCACGCCTTCGACCGGAAGCGGCTGCGGGGCGGCCGGATCGAGGTGCGGCGGGCGAAGGAGGGGGAGCGGATGAAGACGCTCGACGGCGTCGAGCGCGCCTTCACGCGGGAGGAACTCCTCATCGCGGACGGGGAGGGGCCGGTCGCCGTCGCCGGAGTGATGGGGGGGGAGGCGAGCGAGGTGCGCGCCGACACGGGCGCCTTCGTCCTCGAGTGCGCGGCCTTCCACCCCGTCTCGGTCCGCCGGACCGCGCAGCGCCTCGGCCTCCGCACGGAGGCCTCCGCACGGTTCGAGAAGAGCCTCGACCCGACCCTCGTCGACTGGGCCGCGTCGCGCTTCGTCGAGCTTCTCCCGCAGGTCTGTCCCGGGGCCCGCGTCACGGGACCCGCGACGCGGGCGGGGCACTGGAAGTTCTCCCCCCGGACGATCCCGCTCCGAGCGGAGCGGACACGGGGACGTCTCGGAGTGGCCCTGCCGACGGAGAAGATGGCGGAGTTCCTCCGGCGGCTGCAGTTCTCGGTCGAGCCCGCCGGCGCCGACCTCCGCGTCGGCGTCCCCTCCTTCCGCGCGACGAAGGACGTCACGATCGAGGACGACCTCGTCGAGGAGATCGGGAGGATGCTCCGCTACGGGAACATCCCCCCCTCGATCCCCTCCTTCCCCGCGAGGCCTCCCGCGCCCGACGAGGAGCGCATGCTCGCGAGGGCGGCCGCCGACGCGCTCGCCGGCCCGCTCGGCTTCCGGGAGGCCTACGGCTACACCTTCCTCGCGGACGAGGCGGTCGAGGCGCTGGCGCTCGGGGGGGAGCCCTTCGTCCGCGTGAGGAACCCGATCGCGGAGAACCTCTCCCGGATCCGCCGGGACCTCCTCCCTTCCCTCCTCGGCTTCCTCCCGAAGAACCTGCTCCTCTTCGAGGAGGTCCGCCTCTTCGAGATCGGGAAGGGATACCGGCCCGAGACCTCGAGCGCGCCGGGCGAGCCCCTCGAGGTCCACGAGATCGCCGCCGTCTGGGCGAGCCGGACGGAGGCGCGGGAGGGGGCGTTCGGAAGGGCGAGAGGGATCGCCTCCGCCCTCCTCGAGCGGCTCCGGGTCGAGAGGGTCGAGGAACGCCCGTTCGACGGAAAGCCGGCCCGGCCCTTCGCCCATCCGGTGCGGGGGGTCCGGCTCGGCGCCGGAGCCGCGGCGATCGGCTTCGCCGCGGAGCTCGACCCGAGGGCGCGCCGGGCTCTCGGGCTGCCGGTCCCTGTCGCCCTCGTCTCCCTCGACCTCCGCGCGATCCTCGGGGTCCGCGCCCCGGTCCGGAGGTTCCGGCCGATCCCCCGGTTCCCGGCGGTGAAGGTCGACGTCGCCCTCGCCCTCCCGGAGAGGGTCCCCGCCGCCCGGGTGGAGGAGGCGGTCCGCGGCGCCGCCGCGGGCTTGTCGGGGGAGATCGAGCTCTTCGACCTCTTCCGGGGCGGGTCCCTCGGCGCGGGTCGAAAGAGCCTCGCCTTCCACGTGACCCTCGTCTCCGACGAGCGGACCCTCACGGAAGAGGACTCCGCCCGCTTCCTCGATCGCGTCGAGGCGGCCGCGAAGGGGCTCGGGGGAGAGCTGCGGCGGGCCTGACGGCCGGAGGGATCCCTCCCCGCGGATGGAGTCGCGCGAGCCCCCCTCCCCCGTGGGACGAGCCGAGGCGCTCGCGGTCCTCTCCCTCCTCGCCCTCCTCGCCGTCGGCCGGTGGGTCGCGGCGGATCCCGGGTCGGGGCCCTTCTTCATGGCCGACGACTTCGCGGTCCTCGAGTACGCCTCCCATCCGGGCAACCTCCTGCGCGACTTCGGGGGGCCTCACTGCGGCGTCGACTACGTCAACCGCGTCTGGCGGCCCCTCGTCACGATCTCGTCGGGCTTCGACGCGTACTTTTTCGGCGCCAATCCGTGGGGCAACCTCCTGGCGCCGGGGCTCTTCCACCTCGTCGCGGCCTTCGCCTTCTACCTCCTCCTCCGGAGGATCGGCGGGACGATCCCCCTCTGCGCCCTCGCCGCGGCGATCTTCCTCGCGCACCCGATCGCGCAACTCTCCGCCTACTGGGGGACGGCGCGCGCGGACCCCCTCGCGCTCTCCTGGATGCTCGCGGGCCTCCTCGTCCATCTGCGGACGCCGGAGGGGGCTCCGACCTGGCGGGCGACGCCGCTCTTCGCGCTCGGCCTCGCCACGAAGGAGCCGGCATGCGGCTTCCTCCTCTTCGCCTTCGCCGTCGACGTCGCGGCCGGGCGGCGGCGGGCGCCGCGGGCCTATCTTCCCTACCTCCTCCTCCTCGCCGCCTTCTTCTGCGTCCGAGTCGCCGCGCTCGGGACCCCGACCGGCGGGTACGGGTTCTTCGGGGCCCTGGCGTCCGGTCGCGGCCTCCGCCTCCTCCTGGAGGGGATGAGGCGGGTCTCCACGTTCCTCTTCTGGGGAGGCGGCGAGACGCCGTCGGCCGTCGTCGCCGCCCTCGGCCTCCTTCTCGCCGCCATCCGGCTCGTGCGCGGGGCCTCCCTCCGCGCCTCGCTCGCGCTCCTGTGCGCGTCGGCCGGGGCGATCGGTCCCCTCCTCCCGCTCTTCTCTCCCGAGGGAGACCTCGTCAACTGCAGGCCCCTCTACCTCCTCGTCCCCGCTTCGGTCGGGATCCTCGCCGCCGGGGCCCGGTCCATCGTGGCCCTCGGCCTGGTCGGCCTCCCGATGCTCCTCGCCTACGGCCCGGTTCCGGCGATGCGCGCGAGCGAGCGGTTCAACCGCGAGGTCCACGGCGCCGTCCTCGACCTCGGGCGCCGGACGCCCGAAGGATCGCCCCTCCTGATCGACCTCCCCCGCGAGGAGGTCCTCGTTCCCTACCGGCTCTTCTGGGGAGTCGACCGGATGCACGCGCCACCCTTCGCGCCCTCCTTCCGGCGGATCCTCCTCTCCTCTCCTCTCCACCCCAGGGGGCGCGTCGTCGACTCCGGGGCGTGGCCGATCCTCCAGGGACTGCGGGTCGGAAGCGGGGAAGGGCCCCTCGCGACGATCGCCTCCGTGGTCGGCGAGGCTGCGCCCCCCGTCCCCCGGAGGACGCCGGACCTCGCCGGACCGATCACGGCGGACCTCCTGGAGGCGATCGCGCGGGGGGAGGTCTCGCCCGGATTCCCGGCGCCGGGGCGGCCGGGGGAGGAGGTCGGGGTCCTCTTCCTCACGGGCTATGGCAGCGCGGAACTCCGCGTTCGGGTCGGTCCCGGAGGGAAGGTCCCGCTGAAGGACGTCCTCGCCGCCCCGTGCCTGGCCGGCCGCGCCCCGGTTCCGCTCTGGTACATGCTGATGGTGAACCTCGACATGGAGATGTCGCCCCTCCACTACGTCGGGCTCCCGCCTCCCGACGGCGGGCTGGTGGAGATCGAGTTCGGCCCGAGCGCCTTCTCGTACTTCGCCACGCTCCTCCGGGCGGGGAAAGGGCCGTCGGCGGCGGATTCCGGGATCCGGGGCCGGTAGCGCGACCGGGGCGACCCCTCGATCCCGTGCCGGGCGCCTCTACCATGAAGGGGCTGCCGATCGCACCAGACGGGGTGACCGCGTGCGCCACGAGACGATCCGAAAGCCCTCCCTCTCCGAGTTCCCGGTCGCGCCGAACCTCCGCGACTGGGCGGCCGAACGGAAGACCTTCTCCTGGGACGCGATCGCGAAGGAGTGCCGCGGCCTGCCGGGCGGAGGGCTGAACAAGGGCTTCGAGTGCATCGACCGCCACGTCCTCGAGGGGCGGGGCGGCAAGACGGCGCTGCGCTGGGAATCGAAGGAGGGGACGATCGAGACCTTCACCTTCGCCCAGGCGAAGGAGGCGACCGACCGGATCGGGAACCTCCTGCGGGGGCTCGGGGTCGCGCGCGGCGACCGGATCTTCGTCTTCCTCGAGCGGGTCCCCGAGCTCTACTGGACGGTCTTCGGGACGCTCAAGGCCGGCGGCGTCGCCGGGCCCCTCTTCTCCGCCTTCGGCCCCGAGGCGATCCGCGACCGCGTCGCCGACAGCGAGGCGAAGGTGCTCGTCACGTCGACGACCCTCATCGATCGGGTGCGGGAGATCCGCAACGAGCTGCCGGCGCTGCAGCACGTCCTCGTCACGAACCGGGCCCGCGTCCCGTTCTTCCCGCAGGCCGGGGAGTCCTCGTTCGAGGAGGCGTACGGGAGGGCCTCCGCGGCCTTCGAGATCGAGCCGACCCGCCCCGAGGACTTCTCGATCATGCACTACACCTCGGGGACGACGGGGAAGCCGAAGGGAGCCGTCCACTGGCACCGCGCGATCCTCGGCCAGCGCCACACGGCCCGGGTCTGCCTCGACCTCCATCCCGAGGACGTCTACTGGTGCACGGCCGACCCGGGCTGGGTGACGGGGACCTCCTACGGGATGTTCGGCCCCTGGTCGCTCGGCGTGACGCAGGTCGTCTACGAGGGGCCGTTCGACGCGGAGCGGTGGTACTCGGTGCTCGAGCGCCACGGCGTCACGGTCTGGTACTCGGCCCCGACCGCCATCCGGATGCTCATGAAGGCGGGGAAGGAGGCCGCCTCGAAGTCCGACCTGAGCCGGGTGCGGTTCTGCGCCTCCGTCGGGGAGCCGCTCAACCCCGAGGCGATCGTCTGGGCCCAGGACGCGCTCGGGAAGACCTTCCACGACAACTGGTGGCAGACGGAGACGGGCTGCATCCAGATCTCGAACTACGCCGCGATGGACGTGCGGCCGGGCTCGATGGGGCGGCCGATCCCCGGGACCGAGGCGGCGGTGATCGACGCCTCGGGAAAGGAGGTGCCGGCGGGGCAGGAGGGGGACCTCGCGCTGAAGCCGGGGTGGCCCTCGATGTACCGGACCTACTGGAAGAAAAAGGAGCTCTACGATTCGCGGTTCAAGAACGGGTGGTACATCACCGGGGACCGCGCCTGGAAGGACGAGGACGGGTACTTCTGGTTCGTCGGGCGCGCCGACGACGTGATCAAGACGGCGGGCCACCTCGTCGGCCCCTTCGAGGTCGAGAGCGCCCTCGTCGAGCATCCGGCGGTCGCCGAGGCCGCCGTCATCGGGAAGCCCGACCCCGAGCGCTACGAGATCATCAAGGCGTTCGTCTCCCTGCGCGCGGGCTGCGTGCCGTCGGATGCGCTCAAGGCCGAGATCGCGAACTTCGTCCGCAACCGCCTCGCCGCGCACGCCTACCCCCGGGAGATCGAGTTCCTGCCGGGCCTCCCGAAGACGCGCTCGGGGAAGATCATGCGCCGGCTCCTCAAGGCCCGGGAGCTCGGCCTCCCGGAGGGGGACACCTCGACGCTCGAGGAGTGAGTGGTCCGGCGGTCCGAGCCGGCCGTCCCCGACGAGCTCCTCCTCGCGCGGCGCGCGGCGAGCGCCGGCTCGCCCCCCTCCGAGGTCGTCTCCGCCTATCTCCGCTCCTACGGGATCGCCCCGCGCCGGATCCGCAAGCACGCCCGTGAAGTCGCGATCGTCGGGGAGGTCCTCGCCGCCGAGAGGCCCCGGAGCGTCCTCGACTGCCCGTGCGGGTGGGGGAGGCTCGCCTTCGCCCTGGCCGGAGAGGGGCGCGCGACGGTCTTCGCGGATCGGTCGGCCGAGCGCCTCGGCCTCTTCCGCGCGCTCGGGTTCGGCCGCCTCGGTCCGGTCCTTCGGGCCGACGCCCTCTCCCTCCCGTTCCCCGACCGGTGCTTCGATCTCGTCCTCTCCGCGCACCTCAACTACCACTTCGACCGGCGGGAGGATCGACTCCGCCACCTGCGCGAATGCCTGAGGGTGGCGCGGCGCTCGGCCCTGGTCTCGTACCACGGAGCCCTCTCGCCGCGGCGGGCGCTGCGGGGCCTCGGGGCGCTCCGCGGGCGCTCACCCCTGCGGACGATGAGGTCGCGGGACCTCCGGTCGGAGGCGGCGGGGGCGGGGTTCGAGGTGGTCGCGGTCCACCTCCTCTCCCGCTTCTCGGGGCACGCCTACGTTCTGCTCCGCAGGGCCTCCACGTAGCGGGCGACCGCCTCCTTCATGGACGAGCGGGGCGCCCCCTTCTCGTAGGTCTCGAGGAAGATCCGCAGCGCCCGGTCGCGCCGGTCGAGGGCCTCGCGCAGAGGGGCGATCGGGAAGGAGGGACGGACGGGGATCCCCGTAGGGCGGGTCTCCCTCGCGAGGACCCAGCGCAGGGCTCCGGCGGCGTAGCCGGAGAGGAGGCTGCGAGGGGCCGAGTACTCGATCTCCGGCCGGTCGTCGAGGTTGACCGGCGCCCCCTCCACGTAGGCGCGGACCGCCTCGTCGCCGGCGACGTAGGTGGCAAGGAGGTCCGCGGCGGAAAGGATCCCGATCTCGCGCAGGCTCTCGGCCACCTCCGGGCTCCGGAAGAGCGCCTCCACCCGGGCGGCGTCGAACGCGATCTCCTCCGTACGGCCGAGGAGGACGAGGTCGTAGCCCGTGAGGAAGAGGGCGACCCTCGGGAAGGCCGCCGCGAAGCTCGCCGCGATCGACCGGACGTCAGACTCGGAGACCTCGTAGAGGGGCACCCACTGCGCGACGGCGCCTCCGGCGGCGAGGCGGCTCGCGACGAGGCGGAAGTACTCGACCGTGTAGAGGCTCCCCGATCCCGCCGTCCAGGGGTGGATCGGATCGGTCGTGATCACGCCGAACCGCTCCCGCGTCCCGAGGAGGAAGTTCCTCCCGTCCTCGAACCGGAGGCGGCTGCGGCGGAGCACGCCGTGGTTCTCGCGGTCGAAGTACGCCGCCCCGCGCGCGACGGGGGGCGCGATCTCGACGACCGTCGAGGCGCCTCCGGGCGAGGCGAGCGCGCTCGACCCGCCCGTCATCCCGGTCCCGAGCCCGACGGTGAGGAGGGAAGAGGGATCCGCGGACGCGAGGACCGGGAGGACGCCGAGGAGTCGCTGCAGCCGCATGTCGAGGAACCCCGAGGTCGCGACGATCTTCCCTTCCACGCGCAGGCCCCGGACCTGCTCGCCGAGGACGCCCGTCGTCTCCTCCACGGAGACCGTCGCCGCGCTCCCCTCCTCGTGGAAGATCGTGCGGGTTCCCGGAGGATCGGGAGGGAAGCGGAGGAGGAGAAGCCCGCCCGCGGGAAGGGAGAGGGCGCCGAGGAGGAGGAGGGGCCCGGTCGAGGAACCGCGCAAGAAGAGGAGGACGGCGGCGAGGAGGCTCGCTCCCGCCGAGGCGGCGAGGGAGGCGCGCAGCCCGAGGAAGGGGAGGGCGACGAAGGCGGCGAGGAGCGTGCCGAGGATCGCCCCCGCCGTGTTCGCCGCGTAGATCCGGCCCGCCGTCCGCGCGACGTCGCCGGCTCCGGCGTGCGCGGCGCGGATCGCCGCGGGGAAGGCCGCCCCGAGGAAGACGGCGGAGGGGAGGAGCGCCGCGCAGCAGACGAGGAACTGGTAGGCGAACAGGGCCCCGATCCCCCCTACCTCGGGCGTGCGGTTGCGGGGCGCGCCGAGGAAGCCGTCGATCCCGAGGAGGTGGGAGATCGCGAGGATCCCGAGGAGGAGACCCCAGACGGCGCCGACCTGGCAGCCCGCGAGGCGCCGGCGAGCTCGACGGGGGTCCTCCCCGGGGGGGAGGAGGTGGGGGCCGATCCCGATCCCCGCGAGGAAGGCGGTGAGGACGCAGGCGAAGGCGTAGGTCGACGCCCCGAGGGCGCCGACCAGCGCCCGCGTGAGGAGGGTCTCCTGCGCGAGGGAGGCGAAGCCGGAGAGGAAGGCGGCGGCGAGGATCACCCGGGCATCGCGGTCGGCGGGGAGGTCCCGGGGCGGAACGGACTCGCGGGGCGGGGCGCTCGCGCCGGGGTAGAGGGCGATGGCCGCCGCCCCGGCGAGGAGGTTCATCGCCGCGGCGAGGAACGTCGAGCCCGCGAGCCCAAGGCCCGGGACGAGGACGAAGGCGGAGAGCGCGGCGCCGCTCGCCGCTCCGAGGGTGTTCCACGCGTAGAGCCTCGCCACGCCTTCCCCCTCCCGCTCGGGCCGGGCGCGCAGCCGGGCCATGAGCGGGAAGGTCGCCCCGAGGAGGGTCGCCGGCGCCAGGAGGACCGCCACGGCTAAGGCGAACCGCAGGGCGTGATGGAGGGCAGGGCGGGTCTCCGTCAGCCCGTGGAGCGCCGGGGTGAGGGAGGCGAGGGCGGGGAGGAGGAGGGGGGAGAGGAAGCCGCAGAGCGCGATCCCGACCTCGGCGAGGCCGTAGGCGAGCCCCGGGCGGCTCACGCGGCTGGCGAGGGCGCCCGCCGCCGCGCTCCCGATCCCGAAGCCCGCCATGAAGCCCGCCAGGACCGCGGCGATCCCCCAGGCGTCCGCGCCGAGGGCGAGGCCGAGCCACCGCGCCCAGACCGTCTCGTAGACGAGCGCGCACGCCCCGGAGACGAAGAAGATCCCCTCCAGGGCGCGCAGGCGTCCGTCCCCTCGCATGCGCGACGGAGTATAGTGAGCCGGTCCGATGCGACTGGAGACGCCCCTCGGCTACGTCACGGCGGAGGAACCTCCGGTCCGCGGGGAGATCAAGGCGGAGCCCGAGGACTTCCTCGTCGAGGAGGTCCCCCTCTACGTCCCGACCGGCGTCGGGACCCACATCTTCTTCCTCCTCGAGAAGAGGGGGATCGCGACCTTCGAGGCGATCCGCCGCCTCGCGCGGGCCCTCGAGCGACCCGAGGAGGACTTCGGCTACGCCGGGTTGAAGGACGCGCGGGCCCTGACGCGACAGGTCGTCTCGCTCGAGCATGTGCCCCCCGAGCGTCTCCTCGAGCTGCGCCTCCCCAACCTGTGGATCCGCTGGGTCGAGCGCCACCCCCACAAGCTCCGGGTCGGCCACCTGAAGGGGAACCGCTTCACGATCCGGATCCGCCACGCCTCCGAGCGCGACCTCCCCCGCGTGCGCCGGATCCTCGAGCGCCTCGACCGGGTCGGGCTGCCGAACTTCTACGGACCCCAGCGTTTCGGGATCGGCGGCTCGGGGGTGTTCCTCGGACGGGCGCTCGTGGGGCGGGACTGGAAGGGGTTCCTCGACATCCTCGTCGGCCGCGACGAGCCGGGGGATCCCCCGATCCTCCGCACGGCGCGGGCGAAGTACCGCGACGGCGACTACGCCGGCGCCGCCGAGTGCGTCCCGCGGCGCAACGGGGACGTGCTGCGCGCGTTGCGCGCTCTCGCCGCCGGAGGGGACGCGGCCGCGGCGACGGGGGCCGTCGCGCGGCGGATGAGGCAGCTCTTCGTGTCCTCCTTCCAGTCCCATGTCTTCAACCGCGTCGTCTCGGCGCGGCTGCCCGACCTCGGGAGGCTCTGGGACGGCGACGTCGCCTACCTCCACGCCAACGGCGCGAGCTTCGTCGTGGGGGAGGCCTCGGTCGAGCAGCCCCGGGCGGACGCCTTCGAGCTGAGCCCCTCCGGGCCGATCGTCGGCTGGCGGCTCCTCCAGGGCTCCGGCCGGGCACGCGCGCTGGAGGACGGGATCTTCGAGGAGGAGGGGGTGAGCCCCGAGCAGTTCCGCGAGATCCGGCTCGGGCTCAACCAGAGGGGGATCCGCCGGCCGCTGCGCGTGCCCGTGCGCGAGCCGCATGCGGAGTGGTGGGAGGGGTGCATCGTCCTCACCTTCTTCCTCCCGAAGGGGTGCTACGCGACGACCCTCCTCGAGGAGATCCTGAAGACGGGGCACGCGCGCCCCCCGGCGCGACCGACCTCCAGCCAGGGGCTCGGGGCCCCGCGGTCCTGATCCGGGAGGGAGGAGTGCCGGCGCGGGGGGGATTCCGCGAGCGGGCGTTCCACGCCTGGCTGCGCCGGTCGCTCCGGCCTGGGCGGGGGGTGGCGGTCGGGATCGGAGACGACGCGGCCGTCCTGCGGTTGGCGGATAAAAACCTCCTCGCGACCACGGACTCACTCGTCGAGGGGGTGCACTTCGCGGCGGGCACCGCGCCCCGCCTCGCCGGCGGGAAGGCCGCCGGACGGGTCCTGTCGGACATGGCCGCGATGGCGGCCACGCCGCGCTTCGGCCTCCTCTCGCTCGTCGTCCCTCCCTCCTGGACCGCTCGAGCCGTCCGGCGGTTCGTCGAGGAATTCGAGGAGAGGCTGCGCCGGCACGGAGCGTCCCTCGTCGGCGGGGACGCCGCATGCGCCCCGGGTCGGTTCGTGGCGGCGGCGGCGCTCCTGGGCGAGCCCGGCGCGCGTCGACCCCTCCTGCGGAGCGGGGCCCGCCCGGGAGACCTGATCCTCGCCACGGGGAGCTTCGGAGGCTCCATCCTCGGCCGCCACCTTCGCTTCGCGCCGCGGGTCCGGGAGGCGATCGCGCTCGCTCGGCGCCTGCCGATCACGGCGGCGATCGACGTGTCGGATGGGCTCGCCCTCGACCTCCACCGGATCTGCGCTGCCAGCCGCGTCGGGGCGGTCCTCGAGGCCGGGGCCATCCCGGTCTCCAGGGCGGCGAGGATCCTCGCGCGCCGGACCGGGCGCTCCCCCCTCTCCCACGCGCTCGGGGACGGGGAGGATCACGAGCTCCTCCTCGCCATGCGCCCCTCGGGCCGGTCGCGCCTCGAGCGCCTGCACGCCGGGGTGGGCGTGCCCGTGAGCATCATCGGTCGCTTCGGGGGAAGGGGCGTCCGCATCCGCGACGAGCGAGGCCGCGAGCGCCCTCTCCCCGCTTCCGGGTGGGAGCACGGCTCGAGGGGAGCGCGATGAGCCCGCTCGTCCGGGTGACGGGGAGGCCCGAGGAGACCGAGGCTCTCGGAGGCGCCCTCGGGGCCCACCTCGGGCCCGGCGACGTCGTGGCGCTCGTCGGCCCGCTCGGCGGAGGGAAGACCGCCTTCGTCCGCGGGGTCGCCCGGGGAGCCGGGTCGGGAGACCGGGTGGCGAGCCCCACCTACACTCTCATGGCGGAGTACGCCGGGCGACTTCCCCTCTACCACTTCGACGCCTACCTCGCGGACAAGGAGAGGAGGTTCCTCTCCTCCGGAGGGCTCGAGTACTTCCACGGGGAGGGGGCCTCCCTCGTCGAGTGGGCCGACCGGATCCCGGAGGACCTCCCGGAGGACCGGCTCCTCGTCCGGTTCGAGATCCTCGGCGAGTCGGAGAGGCGGATCACGATCGAGGCGCTCGGCCCCGGCTCCGGCCGCCTCCTCCGGGCCCTCGCCTCCCCCGCGCCTGAACCGCAGGGGGGGGCCTCCCGTTCCGGGGGGGAGCCGATGTCCGGCGGGCCCGCTCCGGACGATCCCCTCCGCCGGTTCCGGCGCGGGGACGAGCGCGCCTTCGAAGAGATCGTGCGGACCTACGCGGACCGGCTCGTGAAGTTCTTCCGCCGCCTCGGCGCGGACGGCGGGACCTGCGAGGATCTGACCCAGGAGGTCTTCCTGAAGATGGTCCGGGGAGCCGTCGAGTACCAGGCCCGCGGCCGGTTCGACGCCTTCGTGTTCCGCGTGGCGAGGAACGCCTGGATCGACCACGTCCGGGCGGTCGACGCGCGGCCGCGCGCGGGCTCCCTCGACCGGGAGGGGGCGGGCGAGCCGCTCCCCGTTCCCGACGGGCGGGCGGGGCCGGCCGAGTCCGCCGGGCGCCGCGAGGAGGCCCGGCTCCTCCTCGCCGGGCTCTCCCGCATCCCCGAGGGGGAGCGTCTCGTCGTGGAGCTCGGGCTCTTCCAGGGCCTCCCCTACGCGGAAGTCGCCTCCGTCCTCGACATCCCGGTGGGGACGGTGAAGTCGCGGATGTTCTCCGCGATCCGCCGGCTGCGGAAGGAACTGGAGGAGCGGACGTGAACTGCGCGGACGCGCGGGAGGCGATCCTCCACCGGGCGCTCGGAGAGGAGGCGGGGGAGGTCGAGGGGCACCTCGGCACCTGCGAGGCCTGTCGGGAGGATGCCGCCCGCGTCCGGGCGTTCCTCGGGCGCCTCCGCGGGATCGCCGTCGATGGTCCCTCCCCGGGCTTCCAGGCGCGGGTCCTCGCTCGCCTCTCGGAGTCCCAGGCCCGGGGCCGGATCCTCCCGCCCCTGATGGATCTCCTCTCGAGGTCGGGGCTCGCCCGGTTCGCGGCCGCGCTCCTCGTCCTGCAGGGGGTGGCCTTCCCGGTCCTCGCCGCCCTCCTCGTCCTGCGGGAAGAAAAGCCCGTCCCCCCTCGGATCGGGATCGAGCGGCCGGGGGAGCCCATCCCCGGCTCGACGCCCGAGCCCTCCCGCCCCCTCTCCCTGCCGGGGTGGGAGGAGGATCTCGACCCGGGAGCCCCCCTGAGACTCCCCGAGAGGGCGAGAAGGCTGATCGACCGCCGCAATCTCGACGACGCGGGCCGGTCCGCCCTCCTCTCCCGCCGCGGGGGCGCGGACTGGGTGGAGGAGCATCTCTCCCGCGCCCTCGCCCGGCTGCGTCTCGATTCGGACGCCTTCGAGGATCCCGCCCGGATCGCCTTCGTCTACCTGGCGCTCCTCGAGTCCCGCTCCCAGCCGGGAGAGGGCCCGGACGGCGCCCGACTCGCCGACCTCTACGCTCGCCTCGCTCCTCACGCCAAGGCCGGGGAGATCCCGGCGCTCTATGCCCTTTGGGAGGGCTTCCTCGCCGGCGCCGTACCCGCGCAACCGCCCCCCCAGGGATTCCATGAGATGAGGCCGCCTCGGGCCCTCCAGGGATTCCGGGAGATGAGGCCGCCTCGGGCGGGTCTGGAGGCCGCCCTCGCCCTGCGGTTGCTGCGAGACGCCGACGAGGTCGAGATCCCCGTGGAGCCCCTTCCGGGAACCGCGGAGAGGTTCGCCTCTCTCGTCCGCGCCGGCGCCCGGGAGGAATGGGCCGCCGGACTGCTCGCCTTCGGAACGGGCGTCACGCCCGCCGGCGCGCCCGGCGAACCCGACTTCCTCGCCGGCCCGCTCGAGGCCGCCTTCGCCGCGCGCGGCCACTTCTCCGCGGGGAGCGCGCCGCCGCCCTTCGCGGACGCGCTTCGGAGGGCGGCCGAGGAGGGCCGCCTCGCCACCCTCCGTCCGGAGGAGGCGGCGCTCCTCCTCGAGGCCTACTTCTCCTCGGGACCGTGATCGGGGCGGCCGCGCTCCTCCTCCTCCAGTCGCGCCCCTCGAGCGGCCCCGCGG
>JAKEFM010000172.1 GCA_022616055.1 Planctomycetota bacterium | reverse complement strand
TGCGGGACGGCCGGGTTCGACGGCACGCAGTTCAAGAACCTCCTCGCCTCCGAGTACGAGATCCAGCTGAACAAGACGTCGCGCAACTCGGTCCTGCTGCAGACGAACATCAACAACACGCGAAGCGACGTCGCCAACCTCCTCAAGGTGCTGGTCGAGATCTCCAAGGGGATCGAGGAGCGCCTGAAGAGCGACGGCGGGGCCGCGCGCGCGGCCTTCGTGGCGCGCGTGAAGTCCCTGATGGAGGACGTCCCCGACCTGCCCAACTTCAGCCGCTTCCACGACCGCTTCCGGGACGAGCCGAAGGGGAAGACCCCCGAGGGAGACATGCGGTCGGCCTTCTACATGGCCTACGACTCCGAGCGCTGCGAGCACATCAAGCTGATGAGCCCCGAGATCGACAAGCGCCTCAAGTCCGGCCCGCCGCTGGTCTCGGCGCACTTCGTCATCCCCTACCCGCCCGGCTTCCCGATCATGGTGCCCGGCCAGGTGATCGCCGCCGACACGATCGAGTTCATGCGGAAGCTCGACGTGAAGGAGATCCACGGGTACGACGCCAGCCTGGGGCTGAAGCTCATCCGCCCGTCCGTGCTGGACGGAGGCGGGACGGCGAAGGCGCGGGCCGTCGTGGGGGGCAACACGCCGAGGAGGGCGACGAGGTGAAGGGCTTCTTCGAGTTCCTCGCCGCCAACCCGTACGTCCTGCTCTTCTTCACGGTCGGGATGGCCGTGTGGGTGGGCAAGTTCTCGGTCAAGGGGTACGGCCTGGGGATGGTCGCGGCGGCGATCGTGGTCGGCTGCGGCCTCTCGGTCTGGGCCTCGACCTACGGCGTGAAGCTCGCGCTCGACAACTTCGCCAAGAGCCTCTTCTACTACCTCTTCATGTACGGCGTGGGGCTGCGAGTGGGCCCCTCGTTCGTCAACAGCCTCAAGGGAGACGGGCTGAAGTTCTCCTTCCTCGCCGTCGTGTCGTGCGCGGTGGGCATGCTCCTCGTGATCCTGGGAGACGCCCTGTGCGACCTGCCGGTCGGGGCGGCCGGCGGCATGCTCGCCGGATCGCAGACGATGTCGGCCGCGATCGGCTCCGCCGAGCAGGCCATGACGCAGGGCGCGGTCAAGCTCCCCG
Source organism: Planctomycetota bacterium (assembly GCA_022616055.1). Taxonomy (GTDB): domain Bacteria; phylum Planctomycetota; class UBA1135; order UBA1135; family JAKEFM01; genus JAKEFM01. The sequence goes on along the minus strand of JAKEFM010000172.1, from coordinate 5,742 downwards.
AGGGGGCGACGGCCGAGCAGGCCTCGGCGATGATCGCCCTCTCCTACGGGATCACCTACGTCTGGGGCACCGTCGGGATCATCCTCATCACGAAGTACCTGCCGCGCTGGTGGGGAGTCGACGCGCGCGCCGCCGCGAAGGAGTACGAGAAGGAGCACGGCGTGCGCGGGGAGGACGCGGGACTGACGGCCTACCGGCCCTTCGGCGTGCGCGCCTACCGGCTCGAGAACGCGCAGTGGGTGGGCAAGACGATCGCCGACCTGCGCAGGGACAACCCCGAGTACCGCGTGGTCAACGTGCTGCGCGGCGAGGAACCCCTCGGGGCGGCGCCCGACCTGCGCCTAGCCAAGGGGGACGTCATCGCCCTCGGCGGGACCGTGGACGCCCTCACGAAGAAGATGGGGCTGATCGGGGCCGAGGTGAACGATCCGCGCGCGCTCAACGTGCCGCTCGACCAGGCCGAGATCCTCGTCACCAGCAAGGAGTACGTGGGCAAGCCCCTCAAGGAATTCCGCGGCTCCGAGATCTCGGGGCAGGTCCAGCTCACGCGGATGGAGCGAAGCGGGAACCCCTTCCCGGTCGGGCTCGACACGAAGCTCGAGCGAATGGACGTCCTCTACGTCGCGGGCCTGAAGGACGCGGTCGCGAAGCTGGCCGGGCTGCTGGGCCGGGTCGCCCGTCCGAGCACGGCCACCGATCTCCTGACGCTGGCCGTCGGGATGATCCTCGGGTTCCTGATCGGGCTCATCCAGTTCCCCGCCTTCGGATCGAAGGTCGGGCTGGGGAACGCCGGGGGCCTCCTCGTCTCGGGCGTGATCGTCTCCTCGCTCCAGTCGCGCCTGCGCTTCTTCGGGAACACGCCGAACGCGGCCCGCAACATCCTCGAGGACCTGGGGCTCGTCGTGTTCGTGTGCATCGTGGGGATCAACGCCGGGAACTCGCTCCTCGCGCAGCTCACGGGGGCGATCGCGGCCAAGATCTTCCTCGTCGGCTTCGTCGCCTGCAGCGTCCCCCCCTTCGTGGTCTGGGCCATCGGCTTCCACGTCTTCAAGCTCAACCCGGCCGTCCTGATGGGCGGCGTCGCCGGGGCCCGGTCCCACTCGGGGCCGTGCCGCGAGGCCGCGAAGGAGATCGACAGCTCCGTCCCCTGGATCGGATTCCCCGTCGCCTACGCGCTCTCGGGGATCCTGCTGACGGTCGGGGGGTACTTCGCGATGGTGCTCGCGGGGTAGGGCCGCCGGCGAAGCCCCCCGGCGGGGAGCCGGACTCCCGTCCTTAGAACAGCACGAACGTCTGCCCCAGGTTCGTCGCCGGGAACGGGGTCGCGAGCGAGGCGGGAATCGTCACCGACTGAAAGTAGAAGGTGAGTCCGGCGAGCCCCGCGGGGACGACGAAGGAGAGGAGCGCCTTCCCCTGGGCCGCGTTCGCGACCAGGGGAGGGAAGGTGGCGTAGTTCGTGAAGTTGTTCCCGAGGCCGAGGTCGACGATGCCGGGGAGGGACGAGGGGAGGTTCGAGGGGCTGACGACCGGGAGGACGACGCGGCCCGGAACGGTCCAGTTCGTCACGTCGAGGAGGAACCCGGCCGCCGCGATCGAGACGACCTCGAGGAGGGGGGGATCGACGGGGTCGACCTGGAGCGTGAGCGCGTTGCTGGTGCCGCCCGGCGCGGTGACCGAGACCGGCGTGGAGCCGAGGAGGGGGAGGAGCGGGAGCGCGAAGGCCACCTGCGTCGGGCTCGTCGTGATCGAGCCCCCGGAGAGGACGGTCCCTCCGACGGTCACGGTCGAGACCGCTCCGAGATCCGTCCCCGCGAGGGTGATCGTCGGCATCGGGGTGGCGAGGAGCTGGACCGAGGGGGGGGTGACGGACGCGAGGCTCGGGACCGGAGGGGGCCCCGAGCCGATGTCCACCGGCCAGGGATTGGAGAGCGAGGAGCCCCCCGCGACCGCGGTGATCTTGACGAGGAGGTCGCCGTCGGCCGCGTTCACCGGGACCGTCACGACGAGGGAGGTCCCCCCGCCCGTCGAGGCGAGGCCCGAGACGACGACGGGAATGCCGTCCGAGGCGACCTTCGTGAACCAGACCTCGTTCCCCGTCGCGGCGAAGTTCGTCCCCAGGATCGTGAGGGGGGATCCGGCGAACGTCGACCCCGAGATCCCGGTGACCACGGGCTTCGTCGCCGCGGCGACCCCGTAGTTGGCCTGGATCCCGGCGATGTCGTCGGCCTCGATCGAGCGCCGGCAGGCGTCCCCCGCGATCGGGCCCCCCACCATGGTCGGGCGGGTGCAGCCCGATCCGGTCGAGTGGCCGAGGCCGGTGGTGTGGCCGAACTCGTGGGCGGTCGTGCTCTGGATGTCGTAGAGGGCCGGGCTGATCGCGCCGGGGGCGTCGTCCCAGGCGAGCTGCGAATCGTTGATCCGGATGCGCCAGCCGTTCGCGCCGCCCCCCGCCGCGTACTCCGTGACCCCGCCGCAGGCCGTCCCGCACCCGGGCCCCGTCGCCGAGGCGATGTTGTCGCCGGGGACGCCGGCGCTCGCCGCGGTCCCCTGGTAGGTGTAGTCGAAGTTCGCCCCCCCGCTGCCGATGACCGGCTGCGTGCCGTCGCCGGTGCCGTCGCCGTGCGGGAGCGAGTCCCACTCGACCGCGGCCTTCCACATCGCGAGGGTCGCGCCGAGCGCGCCGGGGTAGTTCGGCTCGGGCGTCGCGTTGTCATTCGCCGTCGCGTCGACGAAGTTGTTGAAGATCCGGAAATCGCGCTGCGCGAGGGGGAGGTTGACCCCGTTCAGAACGAAGGCGGGCGTCGTCCTGGGGAGGGCGAGGGCGCCGGCGAGGGCCAGAGCGGCGGCGGGAAGGGCGAGGCGGGTCGGGCTCATGGGTCGTCCGGGGGAGGGGGCGAGGTGTGCCGTGATACCACACGAATCGCCGTCTGGGGACCCCCCGCCTCCGCCGAGGGGCTCAGGCCGGAGGCGAGGCCGGGGGGAACCGGAGGCGCTCGCCGAGGCAGGAGTGCCGGCGGACTTCCCCGTCGTTGCGCACGGCGAGCGCGAGGGCGCGGCGCGATCCGACGAGGACGACGAGGACCTTCGCGCGGGTGACCGCCGTGTAGAGGACGGAGCGGCGCAGGAGCAGGTAGTGGGCCGTCACGAGCGGGATCACCACGGCGGGGTACTCGCTCCCCTGGGCGCGATGGACGGAGACGGCGTAGGCGAGGGAGAGGTCCTCGAGGTCGCCCCGCTCGTACGCCACCGTGCGGTCCGAGAACCGGACGAAGAGCCGGCCCTGCCCGGGCTCGAGGGCGGCGATCCGCCCCGTGTCGCCGTTGAAGACCTCCTTCTCGTAGTCGTTGCGGAGCGCGATCACCCGGTCCCCCGCCCGGAAGACGCGCCCACCCGCCTCGAGGACCGGCCCCGAGGGGTTGAGGGCGTCGCGCAGGACGCGGTTCAGGTTGTCGACGCCGACCTCCCCCCGGTACATCGGGGCGATCACCTGGACGTCGCTGCGCGGGTCGAGCCGGAAGGCCTCCGGGATCCTCTCGAGGAGGATCCGGCGCACCGCCTCGAGGGCCTCGCCCGGCTCGTCGCGCTCGACGAAGTAGAAGTCGGAGAGCCCCGCACCCCGCGGGGGGAACCGGGGCATCTCCCCCCGCAGGATGCGGTGGGCGTTGGCGACGATCGAGGAGCCGGAGCGCTGGCGGAAGATCTCGACGAGGCGGGCGACGGGGACGCGCCCGCTCGAGACGAGGTCGCGAAGGAAGTTGCCCGGCCCGACGGAGGGGAGCTGGTCGGCGTCCCCGGCGAAGAGGACCCGGGTCGGGGGGCGCGTCGCGCGCAGGAGGTGGTAGGCGAGGACGATGTCGAGCATCGACGTCTCGTCGACGACGAGGAGATCCGCGGCGAGGGGGTCGCGGTTGTTGCGCGCGAACCGGCCCGACCGGGGGTCGAACCCGAGGAGGCGATGGAGGGTCGAGGCGGGCGCCCCGGAGACCTCGTTCAGACGCTTGGCCGCGCGGCCGGTCGGGCTCGCGAGGAGGATCCGCAGCCCCTCCCGGCGGGCCACCTCGACGAGGAGCCGGACGACGGTCGTCTTCCCGACTCCGGGCCCACCGGTCAGGACGGAGACCGGCTCGCGGAGCGCCTGCACGACCGCCGCCCGCTGCGCGGGAGTGAGGGAGATCCCCACGCCTCGCGCGGCCCGCTCGACGGCGGCCGCGTCGGCGAGCGGGGGGGTCGGGGGCGCCTCGAGCAAGCGGCGCAGGGCGAGCGCAGTTCCGAGTTCCGAGGTGTGGAGCGCGGGGAGGTAGGTCCGCCGGTCCTCCTCCCCCGCCGGTGGGCGACCCGGCGGGCCCGGAAGGTCCTCGACGACCAGGTCGTTGGCCTCGATCCGCGAGCGGATCGCCTCGCGGATTCCCTCCGTCCCGGTGCCGAGGAGGGTCGCCGCCAGGCGAAGGAGCTCCGGGAGAGGGAGGCAGGTGTGGCCGTCGGCGGCGGCCTCGCGCAGGACGTGGAGCACGCCGGCGACCGCGCGCTCCGGGGAGTCCGTCGCCAGGCCGAGGCGCGCGGCGAGGGCGTCGGCCGTCTTGAAGCCGATCCCGTGGACCTCGGTCGCCAGGCGGTAGGGGTTCTCCTTGAGGATCCGGACGGCCTCTTCGCCGTAGCGACGGTGGATCCGCAGCGCCTGCGCGGCCCCCACGCCGTGACCCTGGAGGAAGGCGAGGATCTCGGCCACCGACCTCTGGGAGGCGAGGGCCCTCTCGATCTCGCGGGCCCGCTTCTCCCCGATCCCCTCGACCTCCCTCAGCCGTCCCGGCTCCTCCGAGATGACCCGCAGCGTCTCCGGACCGAACTTCGCCACCAGCCGGCGGGCGAGCACCGGGCCGATCCCCTGGACGAGCCCCGACCCGAGGTAGCGGCGGATCCCGTCGGCGGAGGAGGGGGGGAGGATCTCGCAGGTCTGGGCGCGGAACTGGTCGCCGAACCGGCGATCCCGGACCCACTCCCCTCCGACCCGGATCGACTCCCCCCCGGTCACCTCGGGAAGCGGGCCGACGACCGTCGCCTCCTCACGGCCGGACGTCCGCACCCGCAGGACGGTGTAGAGGGTCTCGGGGTTGCGGAAGACGACCCGCTCGACGGTCCCTTGGAGGGTAGAGCCGGCCACCATCGCTGGTCGGGTTCCGGGGCGTCGGGTTGACACCCGGTCCGAGGCCGGGAAGACTATCCGGCGTCCTTCTCTCTGCCGACCTTCCCAAATGATCCGCCGGGCGCGCGGCGGCCCGTCGCCCTAGCGCCGGCGGCCTTGAACCCTACCCCTCTCGCTAGGAGAGTCGACCCCACGGCGAACGTCGTTTCCTTGACGGCCATCCGACGCCCCAGCGAGGATCGCCCGCCTTGCGCCGGCGGGATCCGATCGGAATCCTCCACGATCCACCGGGAAGGACGAATCACACCCCCATGCCCGAACAGTCCCTGACCTGCTCCGATTGCCAGAAGACCTTCGCGTTCACCGAACAGGAGCAGGCGTTTTTCCAGGAGCGGGGGTTCGCCCCCCCGAAGCGCTGCCCCGAGTGTCGCAAGGCCCGCCGAGCCCGCCAGGGCGGCGGGGGGGGCGGCGGCGGCGGCGGCGGGGACCTCGCGCAGATGACGGCCGCCGGCCTTCCGAAATGGCTCGCGGCGTTCCAGAAGAAGCTCGCGACCGGAAAGCAGTGGCAGACCCGGCAGTCCGGGATGTCCATGCTCATGGGG
>JAKEFM010000171.1 GCA_022616055.1 Planctomycetota bacterium | reverse complement strand
GTCCTCCTGCGCGTCGAGCCGACGGGGGATCCGCTCCTCTCGCTTCGCCCCCTCGATTCGGGCTGGGTCGCGGCGTGGTGCGGCGATGGGGGGGAGGGGGCCTTCGCCGCCTGGGTCGCCTCCGGACATCTCCCCCGGCTCGCCGCCTCCCTCGCGGAGTTCCTCCGGCGCGCGGAGGGGGGCGAGGTCGCGTGGAGCCTGGAGGCCTTCGGGGAGAAGGGGATCCTCACCCGTTCCCTCGGTGGGGGGGAGGCGCCGCCCGACCTCCTCTCCAGCGCGCGACCGATCGACGCGGCGACCGGTCTCGTCCTCCTCGATCCGCCCCTCCGGGGCTTCGCCGGCCCCGACCTCGGCGGGAGGCTCCGCTCGAGCCTCCGGCGCGTCGACCCGGAGGGGGCCTCGCGTCCCGCGACCCCGGAGGGAGCGGCTGGCGGGACTTCTGCGGCCGCGCCCGCTCCTCCTCGCTCCCGGGGCTCCGGGCTCCTGCTCGCGGCGGCGGCGCTCGCCCTCGCCCTCGGCGAGGGGGCGCGCCGGATCCCGACGTCCCTTCAGCGGCGCTCGCCGCGGCCTTCCCTGCGGGTGGGAGGCTCCGGGGCGGGGGGCTCCTCGCGGACCTCCTCGCGGTAGAAGCGGACGCAGTCCTTCTTCTTCTTCGCCTCCTTGAGCGCCTCGTTGGCCCGCTCGATGAGGCGGACCGGAGGGGTCGTGTCGCGAGCCCCCTCGCGAGCCCCCTCGCGACCCCCCTCGCGAATCGGCGGGTAGTAGGTCGACCCTCCGATGCTCGACGTCACCTGCCATTTCTCCCCTCCCCCGACGTCGATCGTGCGGCGCAGGGCGTCGCGCAGCCGCTCCGCCGCCGCCTGCGCGTTCGTCTGGTCGGTCTCGGGGAGGAGGAGGATGAACTCGTCCCCGCCGTAGCGGAAGGCGATGTCCTCCCGCCGCTTCTCGCGGTTCAGGGTCTCCGCGAAGGTCGCGAGGACCTCGTTCGCGAAGGGGTAGGAGGTCTCCGTGTTCAGGCGCTTGAAGTTGTCGAGGTCGATCAGGAGGAGGGAGAGGGGGTGGCCCCGCCGCCGGGCGCGCTGGAACTCCTCGGGGAGGCGCTCGTCGATCAGGTGGCGGTGGTTGAACAGCCCCGTCCCGTAGTCCCGGATCGACTGGTCCCGCAGCCGGCGCACGTCGTCCGACTGGCGCAGGATCCGCTCGATCTCGAAGACCGCCTGCTCGACGGTGAGGGGCCGGCGGGCGAGGCCGTCGAGGGGCCCGAGCCCCGCCTCGAACGCGGAGAGGGACGCGAAGGGGGCGTCGGGCTCGAGGACGAGGAGGAGGGGGATCCGGGAGGCCCCCGCCTCCGGGAGAGGCAGACGGCTCACCCCGATCCTCCGGGCCTCCTGCGACTCGCGCTCCGGGTCGAGGAGGGGGGCGAGGACGAGGACCGTCGGCCGCTCCTTCCCGATCGTGGCCAGGGTGGACCGGAGCGACGTCGAGGAAGTCACCCGGAATCCCCTCGCCCGCAGGACGAGCTCGAGCGCGCTCCAGTCGTCGCCGGCGTGATTGGCGAGGAGGATGAGGGGGGGCGGGCGGTCCACGGGCGGCAGGTCGGCTCCTCTCCCCGAGGGAGGCGCGCGGTGCGGGTCCCGCCTCGACCGCCCCCGCGGAAGGAAGCACCGCCGCGAGGAATATACACCGTCGCCTTCGCCCTCGCCTTGACGCCGGGTGTCCCCTGACTAGAATCGCGCCTCCTTTTCGGCCGGGTGACGCTCCGGCCGCCCCTCCCCTTGCCTGAGCCTCTGACGATCGACCGCCTGATCGAGGCGGGAGTCCACTTCGGGTGCCGCGCGAACCGCTGGAACCCGAAGATGAAGCCCTTCATCCTCGGCAAGCGCCACCTCATCCACCTGATCGACCTGCGCCAGACGGTGCGGGGCCTGCTGCGGGCGGAGAACTTCCTCGCCAAGATCGCCTCGGGGGGGGCCCCGATCCTCTTCGTGGGGACGAAGCGCCCGATCCGGACGGTGGTCGAGGAGAACGCCAAGCGCTGCAACTCCCCCTACGTCTCCGAGCGCTGGATCGGGGGGACCCTGACGAACTTCGGCGTGATCCGCCGCCGGCTCGCCCGGCTCGAGGAGCTCGAGCGGATGGAGGAGGACGGCTCCGCCGCGCGCCAGTCGAAGAAGATGATGTCCGCGCTGCGCCGGGAGAAGGAGAAGATCTCCCGCAACCTCGAGGGGATGCGGACGATGACGACCCTCCCCGGGGCGGTCATCATGGTCGACCCCCGGCGGGAGGAGATCGCCGCCCTGGAGACCCGCCGCACCGGGATCCCCTCGATCTGCCTCCTCGACACGGACTGCGACCCCGACCTCGCCGACATCCCGATCCCGGGCAACGACGACGCGATCAAGTCCGTCGGCCTCGTCCTCACCCGCCTCTCCGAGGCGGTCCTCGAGGGGAAGAGCGCCTACGAGACGACCGGGGCGATGGAGGAGAGGGCGGCGGACAGCGGCGAGGAAGTCCGTCCCACGCGAGGGGAGGGTCCCGAGCGCCGCCCGCGCGGGCCGCGCTCCCCGGCGCCGAGCGCTCCGCGGCCCGAACCCGCGAAGGTCGCCGACGGGAGCGCGGAGGACGCCCGCCGGTGAGCGGACGTCCTCCGGCGGAGATCTCGGCCGAGTCGGTCCGGACCCTCCGGGAGACGACCGGCGCCGGGCTGATGGACTGCAAGAAGGCCCTCCTCGAGGCGGCGGGGGACGCCGACCGGGCCGTCGACCTGCTGCGCCGCTGGGGGAGGGCGAGCGCCGACCGCAAGTCGGGGCGGGCGACGAAGGAAGGGCGCATCGGCTGCTACATCCACCACGACGGGAAGAAGGGGGTCCTCGTCGAGGTCGCCTGCGAGACCGACTTCGTCGCGAAGTCCGAGCGCTTCGGCAAGTTCCTCAAGGACGTCTCCCTCCACATCGCGGCGGCGCGCCCGCAGTACACGAACCGGGACGAGGTTCCCCCCGACCTCCTCGCGAAGGAGCGCGACATCCAGCGCGAGGCGGTGGCGGGCAAGCCCTCCGACGTCGCCGAGAGGATCCTCGACGGCCGGATGAAGAAGTTCTTCGCGGAGACGGTCCTCCTCGACCAGCCCTTCGTGAAGGACGAGACGAAGACGATCGGGGAGATCCTGGCGGAGACGATCGCGGCCCTCGGAGAGAACGTCGTCGTGCGGCGGTTCGCGCACTTCGAGATCGGGCGGTAGGAGGGGCGTCCCCCCTGCCGACCAACCGGATCCTCCTCAAGCTGAGCGGCGAGGCCTTCGGGGGTCGCGCCGGAGGAGGGCTCGACATCGCGGCGATCGAGCGGATCTCCCGGGAGGTGAAGGGGGTGGCCGACCTCGGCGTCGAGGTCGGGGTCGTCGTCGGGGGGGGGAACCTGATCCGGGGCCGCGAGCTGGAGACCCGCGGCGTGGGCCGGGCGACCGCCGACACGATGGGGATGCTCGCCACGGCGGTGAACGCCCTCGCCTTCCAGGACGCCCTCGAGCGGCTCGGCCGGGAGACGCGCGTCCTCACCGCCGTCGAGATGCGGACGGTCGCCGAGCCCTACATCCGCCGCCGCGCCCTGCGCCACCTCGAGAAGGGGAGGATCGTCATCCTCGCCGGAGGGACCGGGAGCCCCTTCTTCACCACCGACACGGCCGCCGCGCTGCGGGGCGCCGAGCTCGAGGTCGGGGTCCTCCTCAAGGCGACCCAGGTCGACGGCGTCTACGCCGCCGACCCCCGGCTCGACCCCGGCGCGCAGCGCTTCGAGCGCCTCACCTACCTCGACGTCCTCAACCGCAACCTCAAGGTGATGGACGCGACGGCGGTGACGCTCTGCATGGAGCACCGCCTCCCGATCGTCGTCTTCGACCTCGCCGTGGACGGGAACCTCGCCAAGGTCGTGAAGGGCCAGCCCGTCGGCACGACGATCGGACCCTAGGCCGCGGCGCCGGGAGCCCACCGTGGAGAACGCGCGCGAAGAGATCTACCTGGAGACCGCCGACCGGATGGACAAGGCCGTCGAGATCCTCGCCGGGGAATTCCGCGGGATCCGGACCGGGCGCGCCTCCCCGGCCCTCGTCGAGGGGATCCGCGTCGACTACTACGGCGCGCCGACCCCCCTCAACCAGATCGCCGCGGTCTCGATCCCCGAGCCGCGCCTCATCGTGATCAAGCCCTACGACCCGGGGGCCCTGAAGGACATCGAGAAGGCGATCCTGAAGAGCGACCTCGGCGTCAACCCGGCGAACGACGGCAAACTGATTCGACTTGCGCTGCCCCCCCTCTCCGAGGAGCAGCGGAAGAAGCTCGCCGCGCGGTGCAAGGAGATCGCCGAGCAGTCGCGAATCTCCCTGCGCAACGTCCGGCGGGAGGGCCTGAAGCGCGTCGACACCGTCGAGAAGGGCGGCGACCTCACCGAGGACGACGCGAAGGGCCTGCGCGACGAGATCCAGGAGCTGATCAAGGAGCACGAGGCGAAGGTCGACGACCTCCTCTCGAGGAAGTCGAAGGAGATCCTCGAGGTATGATCGCAGCCGGATCCCGCCGGCGGGGGAGGGCCGACGGAAGGCGGGTCCGTCTATCCGGTGCGGTGGCGGAGCAGACCGGGGATGGACTCGAAGTGCTCGTCCGTCGCGTAGAGGGCCGCGCCGTGCTCGATCACCGTGGCGGCGATGACGAGGTCGGCGAGCGGCACCGGGCGGCCGCGCGCCCGGAGGTCCCTGCCGAGACGTCCGATCATCCGCCAGGTGCTCGCGCGCGTCTCCAGCGACGGGAGGGCCTGGAGCTCCTTCTCCACGATCGCCTCCTCCTCCGTCGTGCGGACGGCCTGGAGCAGTTCCGCCACCACGCCCCCGACCAGGGCTGCGCGTCCTCCCCTCGCCAGGAGGGCGAGCTCGCGTCCCTCGGGCGAAAGGGGCCGGCGGAGGAACGCCACCCAGACGCTAGTGTCGACGACGACGAGGGGAGAGGCCATAGAGCCGCCGCATGTCCCGGAGTTCCTCCGCCTCCATCTTCCTCCAGTCGAGGTCGAGGTGGACCTTCCCGGGGAGCTTGAGGAGTTCCTCGATCGCCAGGCGCCGCAGGTAGTCCTCGATCGCCGCCTCCACGGCGGCGGTCTTCGTCTTCGCGCGGGTCGCCCGGAGGAGGCGCCGCATCAAGTCGTCGGAAAGGTCGAGGGTGGTTCGCACGGAAGGAGCATAGGAAGCACCGAGAGTCCAGGCCCGAACCAGCATATTGCAAGCCGGCGGGCATATGCTGTCCTTCCGAGCTCCCGTCGGATCGGGGGAACGCGGCGGACCTCGCCTCCCGGGGGGGAATCGCCCGGAGGGGGGGGTCAGGAGGAGGGGTTCCTCACGCGATCCCCGGCGCCCGACTTTCACGGGGGCGTCGCTCGACGCGGAGAGCAGCGGATTCCAGTCGCGCGCAGGCGGCGAACCTCGTCCCAGCGCGCGGTCGGGGGTGTAGCTCCACGGGGAGCGCCCCGCGGAGGCGGTCTCTCCATGGGAACCCGGATTCCCGGTCGCGGAACGCAAGCACGTTCCTCGCAGGCGCGGAAGGAGCCGAAAGGGAACGGGCGAAGCAGCCGAAAACGGGACGGTGATTCCCTGCAGGGCGACGGTCTACGGTCGATCTTGCCTGGCGGTCGCGGTCACGCGGGCGGGATTCTGCGCCGCGCACGACCCGGACCTGAGAGCGAGCCGGGAGAAGCGTCCCCCGTCCGTCCCCGGCGCCGCGGAGGACGCCCTCCGCAGGCGCCAGCAGGAGCAGGCCGCCGCCGCGAAGGCGCCGAAGACGCAGCAGGATTCCGCGAAGTGGGTCCTCTTCTACGAAGAGGCCCTGAAGCGGATCGCGGGACTGCGGTGCCGGTGCTTCGTCCTGGTGCCCCCCGACCCCGGGACTCAGCCGGGACGCGCGGCCGTGATCCGCAAGGGCACGCACGAGGCCTGGTGCCCGGTCGGGATCGCCAAGATCGCCCTCGCGGCCGCGCATCCCCCCGCGAACTAGGGACAGGCCCGCCGGGGTTCACGGGAGAAGACGTCGGGCCGGGCGCGCCGCGCGCGCTAGGATGTTTGAAATCGGGGCCGTCGGCTACGATGGGAGGGCGCCGGTCGGGGCGCCTCCAGGGGAGGGTTCATCCCGGGCGAGGCCGACCCGAGGGGCGCAGGAGAGAGCCATGCGAGCGAGTTCGAGGCGAATCGGGGCCTCCATCACCGTGACGAGCGGCGCGATCGCCGCGATCGTGCTGCTCGGCGGCGCGTTCCCCGCGCAGGCGGGGAACAAGAAGGCGAAGGGGCAGACGCCCGTCCTCCCGCCGCTCACCGCGGTGGAGGAAGAGCAGGTCCGGACCGACCTGGTCACGACTGCGACGATGCTCCTCGAGACGGCGACGGCCCGCGCCGACGCCCAGGCCCAGGCGCTCGCCGCGCGCGCTCTCGCGCTCGCCGGATCCCTCCCGGCCGACGACCTCCGCGTCTTCCGGTCGGGCCTGACCGAGCTCGCCCTCCTCCGGGAGAAGTGCGTCCTCCTCCGGAACAGCGTGCTCGCGTCCTCCGGCGGCTCGGGAGGAGCGGGACTCACGCAGTCCTCCGGGTTCCCGGGCGCCCCCTACTCCTCGACCTGCGGCAGCGTCCGCAACGACACCGGGATCGTCTTCGCCGCCCAGATCGCCCTCCAAGCGGCCGAGCTGGTCTGGTCGGCCGCGAGCCGCGCCTGCGACCAGGTGGCGGTCGTGGCCGGGGTTGGAGGGAACACCTCGCTCGCGTGCATCGTGGCGGACGCCGTGCTCTTCGCGGCGAAGGCGGTCCTCGACGACTTCAAGTTCTGCGACGAGGACATCGACTCGGCCGAGATCAAGGGGAGCTACGACCGCGCGGAGCACCTCCACACGGACCTCGAGACCGTCGACGGGAAGGTCGACGCCCTCGGCACGCAGATCGGCAACATCGAGGCGGCCATCCTCGCTCTCCAGGCCTCGGTCGAGGGGCTCCGGACCGCCAACTGCGACATCATCCGCCTCCTCCACACGCCGCAGGGGCAGCGGCAGTCGTCCCTGCCGGTGTGCGCGGGCAGCCCGGCGTTCCCCTACGACTGGCCGGAGAACAACTAGCCGGAGCCCTCCCGGCGAGGGTCGGCAGTGCGCCCGGCAGGGATCGAACCTGCGACCCACGGCTTAAAAGGCCGCCGCTCTACCGGCTGAGCTACGGGCGCGTCCCGGCGCGCGATCGTACAGGCGCGGGGAGGGGCCGGCCACGGACGCCGCCTCCTCCTCGAGTTGCCCTCCGTTGCGCGGGTCCGAAGCGGGGCCGATGATCGGCTCGCGGCCAGGTTCGCAAGGAGCCGACCATGAGGATGCGCTCTCTCCTCCGCGCGGCGACTTCTGCGGTGCTCGTCCTCGCCTCCCTCGCCTCGGCCCAGACCGGCGTGTGGACGGACGTCCAGCCTTCCGCCTCGCCGCCGGTCCGCGCGACGGAGGGGCTGGCATTCGAGCCCGTGAGCGGACTCGTGATCGCCTACGGGGGCACCCCGGACGAGACGGGCTACTCCCCGTTCGACGAGTCCTGGGCCTTCGACGGCTGCACGTGGACGCAGCTCTTCCCCGCTGGGAATCCAGGCACTCGATTCAACGCCTACCTCGCGCAGTCCCCCTCTCCGGGACGCGTCGTCCTGTTCGGAGGCGGGGTCGTCGTCATTCCGACCCCGCCGGTGGGGTACGTGCCGATCATCGACGGCTCGACTTGGGAGTTCGACACGCAGTCCATCGCATGGACGAACGTGACGCCAGCCGGCCCGAGCCCCTCTCCCCGCCAGCTCGCGAACACCGTGTACGACTCGTCTCGAGGGCGAACGGTCCTCTTCGGAGGGACGAACGGCTACGGCACGGCTTTCTACGCCGACACGTGGGAGTGGGACGGGACCGCGTGGGCGAACGTGACGCCCGTCGGCGGCCCGAGTCCGGTGGCGCGGGCGTGGCACTCCATGGCCTACGACAGCGCTCGCCAGCGGACGGTGCTCTTCGGGGGCTACAACGGCTCCCAGCTCGGCGACACGTGGGAATGGGACGGCACCCAGTGGATCCAGATCCTCCCGTCCACTTCTCCTGCCCCCCGGAGTTCGGGCGCGATCGCCTACGATCCCTGGACGGAAAGGGTCGTGCTGTTCGCCGGCTCCTTCGGCTGGCCCATCGGGCTGAACGACACGTGGGAGTACGACGGGACGAACTGGTACCCGGTCGGCACGGTCGGTCCCGTCCCGCCCCCCCAGTACCTCCACCGGATGGTCGGAGATCCCGTGCGCGGGGGGATCCTGGTCTACGGCGCGTTCGGGAACGGCTGGTCGCCCCTGAACGACACCTGGCGCTACCACCGCGCGTCGCTGGTCGCGAATCCGCCCGATCCTCCCGCCGGCACCACGGTCAGCTACCAGCTCTCCCTGCCTGGCGACGCGGGGCTCCCCTACGTCGCGGGGGTCTCCCTGAGCGGGACCTGTCCCGGCATCCCCCTTCCCGACGGGCGGATCGTCTCCTTGAATCACGACGGCTTCACGGACGCCTCGGCCTCGGGCGCATACCCCGCCGCCTTCCAGGGGTTCGTCGGGAGCCTGGACGGGGTCGGCACAGCGCTCCTCGGACTCCCGATCCCGGCGGTCCCGGGCCTCGGGGGGCTGACCATCGACGTCGCCGCGGTCACCTTGAACGGCGGGGCGATCGGCAGCGTCACGAACACCGCCACCGTCGTCGTGCAGTAGGGCGCTGCGGAGCGCCGCGGCACCGAGCAGCGACCCACGTGGGTCGTTTTTCGAGGCGGGGGATTCCGGGAGTAGCCGGGGCCGTTCCCTACTTGTACGCCACCCCCGCGCTCGACGCGCCCGCCAGGTGGATCACCTCGAAGCGCTTGAACCCGACCTCGCCGCACCAGCCGCGGAAGTCGGCGCCGGTGAAGTCGAAGGCCTCGCCGAACTCGATCAGCATGTTGAGCGACATGAGCAGGCCGAAGGTGTTCGAGCGGCGGCCGTCGTCGATCAGGGCCTCGATCGCCACCAGCGCCCCGCCGGGCGTAAGGGCCTGGTGGGCGGAGCGGATCAGGTGGCGCTTCTTCTCCAGGTTCCAGTCGTGGAGGATCATCCCCATCGTGATCACGTCCGCGCGCGGCAGCGGATCCTTGAAGAAGTCGCCGGAGGCCGTGCCCACGCGCTCGCTCAGGCCCGCGGCGCCGATCGCCTTCTTGGCGATCGGCTCGACCTGCGGCAGGTCGAACGAGGTGCACCGCATGTGCGGATGGCGGCGGGCGACCTCGACGCTCAGCAGGCCCGTCGCGCCGCCGATGTCGCACAGCGTCTTGTACGGCGCGAAGTCGAACTTCTCGGCGAAGGCCTCGAAGTTGATGCGGGAGAACCCCGTCATCGCGCCCATGAACTGCTCGAGGCGCGGCAGCTCGGCGTAGAGCTCCTCGAACATCCCCTTCTGTCCGTGCTTCGCCTCGTTCTGGGGCTGCCCCGTGCGCAGCGCCGCCGGCAGGTCCTGCCAGAAGCGGAACAGCCGCGCGTTGAGCATCTCCAGGATGCCGCCGACGTAGCGCGGGCTCCCGCGATCGAGGAAGACGCGCCCCGTCGCGGTGTTCCGGTAGGTCGCGCCCGGCCCGTCGCCGTCGCGCTCGAGGAAGCCCATCGCCACGAGCGCGTCGAAGAAGTCGTAGATGCCGCGCGGGTGTAGCTCGAGCTCGGCCCCGAGCGCCGGGCCCGTCAGACGCCGCTCGCCGAGCCGGGTGAAGAGGCCGAACTCGACCGCGGTCAGGAGCACCTTCGAGGACCAGAACGAGAACGCGGTCTGGAGGATATGGGCGACGTCGGGTTGCTGGGCCATGAGCGGATGGTCGTGCGGGGGAGAGGGCGTGGCAAGCCTCGCCGCCGCGATCGGACGGCCGCTTCTCCGTGTGGCGCGAGTCGTGCCGGAGCCCTAGCCGCTCCAGGCGACGACCCACGTGGGTCGTTTTCCGAGGCGGGGGCCGCGTCCCTACGCCGCGGGGGAGCGACGCGCGCGCGCGGGCCGCGCCGGCAGGCGCCGTCCCTCGCGCAGCAGCCGCGCGAAGGCCTCGGGCGGGAGCGGGGGGCTGAAGAAGTAGCCCTGGATCGCGTCGCACCGGCGGGCAGCGAGGAACCGGAGCTGCTCCTCGGTCTCGACCCCCTCGGCCACCACCTCGAGGGCGAGCTGTCTTGCGAGGCGCAGCAGCGCCCGCACGATCGCCGCGTCCTGCGGATCGTCCGCGCTTCCGCGGACGAAGGACCGGTCGATCTTCAGGCCCGCGATCGGGAGGCGACGCAGTCGAGCGAGGGAGGAGTACCCGGTCCCGAAGTCGTCGATCGCGACCGCCACCCCCATCCGCTCGAGGTCGCGCAGCGCCCCGACGGTCTCCTCCGAGTCGTCGGTCGCCGCCCCCTCCGTCAGCTCGAGCCGGAGCTGGTCGGCGGGGAGGCCCGACTCGGCGAGGGTGGAGGCGACGAGGGCGGCGAGCCCGCCGCAGCGGATCTGGACCGGAGAGAGGTTGACCGCGACCGAGAGGCGCGGGAGCCCGTCCCGTTCCCAGGCGCGAGCCTGTCCGCAGGCCTCGCGCAGCGTCCAGGCGCCGATCTCGTCGATCGCGCCGGTCTCCTCGGCGATCGGGATGAAGTCGGAAGGGGGGACGAGGCCCCGCTCCGGATGGCTCCAGCGGATGAGCGCCTCGCACCCGACGATCGCTCCCGTCGCGAGGGAGACGACCGGCTGGTACTCGAGGCGGAACTCGCGCCGCTCGAGCGCCTTCCCGAGGTCGGTCTCGAGGCGCGCCTGGGCGGCGACGCTCGCGCGCAGCCCCTCGTCGAAGCGCCCGATCTGTCCGCTCCCGCGCGCCTTCGCGCCGCGAAGCGCGCTCGCCGCCTCCCGGAGGAGGTCGTCGGGTCGCGCGGCCGCGCCGGGCCCGAGGGCGATCCCGATGCAGGCGTTCGGATAGATCCGCTGGCCGTCGAGGAGGACCGGGGGGCGGAGTTCCCGCTGGATCCGCTCGGCGAAGGCCGCGGCGGGCTCGAAGGAGCGGACGCCCTCGAGGAGGAGGGCGAACTCGTCGCCGCCGAGATGGGCGAGGGGATCGCCGAGCCGGCCGCAGGTCTCGAGCCGGCGGGCCACCGCGCGGAGGAGGGCATCCCCGGCCGCGTGGCCGAGCCCGAGGTGGACGGTCCGGAACCTGTCGAGGTTCACGAGGAGGACGGCGAACGGGGTCTGGCGGTCGAGCTCCGCCCGGACGCGGTCGAGGAACCCCTCGCGGTCGGGGAGGTTGGTCAGCCGGTCGCGCGCGGGGCGCTTTCGCACCGCGGTCTTCTGCCGGCGACGGGCCGCCTCCCGGAGGAAGAGGAAGTGGCCGCTGAACCGGGGCTCGGTCTCCCGCGCGCGGACGAGGAGGAGGTCGGCATCGAACGCGGTCCCGTCCTGGCGCAGCGCCCGGAGCGCGACCTCCGCCTTCCCCTTGAGGATCATCGAACGACGGCTCGCGAGGAGCGCGCCGCGGGCCTCCGGGACGACGAGCCGGAGCCAGTCGGAGCCGAGGATCTCCGAGAGGGGAGCGCCGAGGAGGGTGGCGAAGCCGTCCGAGGCGAACCGGAAGCGCCCCTTCTCGTCGAGCCGCCCGACCCCGGCGCCGCCGCGATCGAACGCGGCGGCGGCCTCGCGCCACTCCTCCTCGATCCGTGGATCCCCCCCGGGGAGGAGGTGGGGGGGATACCCGGATGTGGGACGGAGGCTCGGCCGGAGGACGACCTGTGCCATAGGCTCGGGGGGGCGAACCCGTATGTGACTGGCGCCGGTGGAATGTGTCAACGGTCCCCGTGCGGCGCCGACGCCGCCGGGCGGGGCCCCACCCGTCGTGTGTTCCACTGCGCCCGGTACTCCATGTGGGCGGGGTCCTCCGGATACCTCTCGTCGGGGCCGTACGGATAGTTCGACATCGCCCGGAAGGGGAGCGGCTCGACGGCGGTGCCGGCGCCGGTCGCGGGGTCCATGTCCTTGCAGTACCCCTCCGCGCGGAGCGCGAAAGACCTGCGCCATCCGGCAGGCAGGGGAGGGAGGGCGTCGGGGTCGAAGCGGAGCGCGATCTCCTCGCCCCGGCCGAAGATCGCGAAGCGATCGTCGACGGTCGCGACGAGTTCCCGCACGTCGCCCGTGCGCGTGTAGTCGCCCGGGAGATTCCGGAAGAAGGGGAAGCCCCGGTCGCGCAGCGCGTAGTCGTAGAGGCGCGGGGATCGGCCGTCCGGGGAGAACTCCCTCGGATAGCCGCAGAAGCGCAGGTCGGCGGAGGCGGGGGAGAGGGAGGTGGTCCGGACCGCGGCGGCGTCGACCCGGCCGAGGAACAGCTCGTCCCAGTAGACCTCGACGTTCGTCCGCAGGCGCATCCGGCCGTGCCCCTCGCGGAGGACCTCCGTCACCTCGACCGCCATCCAGCGAGGGAGGCCGGCCGGATAGCCGAACTCCTTGATCGCCGCCTTCCATCCGCCGGCCCCGTCGGGGACTTCGAGGGTCGGAGGCTCCATCCGGAGCCCCGCCTGCGAGGCGCCGAGGTTGATGCGGGAGTAGGGGTACTCGACCCACCCCCAGGCGAAGAGGAAGACCCGGCCCCCGGCGGCGAGGGAGCGCGCGCGATCCCCGAAGTCCATCTCGAGGGAGTGGTTCTCCGCGTAGCCGAGGAAGCGCGGCGCGAGCGCCTTCGGCCCCGCGTAGACCCGGTCGGTCCGGAGCACGGCGGCGAGGAGATCCTCCCCTCCCTCCCCGCGCGCGGCGACCGGATGGATCCGCTCGCGGATCGCGAGGGGCTCCCCCGTGGGGAGCGGCGGCGCGGCGGCGAATCTCTCGTCGGGGATGACCTCCACATCCGAGGCGTGGTCCCAGACGAGGAGGGAGAAGGCGTCCGCGTAGGTCACCTCCTCGAGCGGCTCGGCGATCCGCAGCTCGAACATCCCCTCCTTCCGCGCGAGGGGGAAGGGGATCGCCACGTTCTCGTCGGGATCGGGGGGCCCGAAGACCCCCGGCGCGACGAGGAAGCCGAGGCCCCCGACGCCGAGGAAGTCGGTCACGCACGCGAAGCGCTCCCCGTCCCACGCGAAGAGGACGGGACAGGAGGAGGCCTTCCGCTGGAGCTCCTCGATCCGGTGGACCTGGCCCGCGGGGAGGTCGAGCTCCGCCTGGACGACCCCGTCGGGCCAGAGGATGCGCACGTAGTCGGCCGACTCCCGGTCGGCGAGCCCGAAGTGGACGAGGTCGGCGTCCGAGCCGAGATAGCCCGAGCCTCCGCCGAGGACGCGCTCCCCGATGAGACGGCCCGCCTTCGCCTCGACGGAGGCGCCGATCCCCTGCGCGGGCGAGCGCAGGTCCTTCCCCGACCGGACGCCGCGGGGCCGGATGCCGATCCAGCGGTTCGCGGAGGCCCCGTCGTTGTGGAGGAGGGTGGGAGGGGCGCCCGCGTTCGACAGGAGGATGTCGATCCCGCCGTCCCCGTCGAGGTCGCCCGCGCAAAGCCCCCGGCGCTCCCGCGCGGCGAGCCGCTGCAGCCCCACCTGGTCGGTCGCGTCGGGGAAGCCCGCCGCCTCGTCGTTGCGGAAGAAGAGGAGGCCGCCGGCCCGGTCTCCCCCGGTGAGGAGGAGGTCCGGATCCCCGTCGTTGTCGGCGTCGAAGCTCGCCCCGCCGATCGCGGTCGCGCGTCCGAGCGTCTTCGAGAGGAGAGCGTCCGCCACGAGCCTCCCGCGTCCGGCGTTGCGGAGGGCTTCGACCGGAGCCCCCACGCCGTGGAGGAGGAGGAGATCCAGCGCGCCGTCGTGGTCCGGATCCCAGGCGAGCGCTCCGGTCGTCCGGCGTCCGGCGCCCGCGACGAGGGGGGGCGTCTGCTCCCGGAACCGCAGCACGCGGTCGTTCAGGTAGAGGCGGTTCGGGGCCCCGTCGTTCAGGGCGAGGAGGTCCGGGTCGGTGTCGCCGTCGACGTCGAAGGCGAGGACCGAAAGCGTCCGCGCGCCCCCTCCGTCGAGCCCGACCTGGGCCGCCACCTCCTCGAACGTGGCGTCGCCGCGGTTCACGTAGAGCGCCTCGGCCGCTCCCGGCAGGGTGGAGGCGTCGATCGCCCCCTCCCCGAGGCCGGAGAGGTCGGCGTATCCCGCGGCGAAGATGTCGAGGTCCCCGTCCTGGTCGACGTCGACGAGGGAGGCGCCGAGGGTCCATCGCCCGCTCCCGAGGAGCGCGCCGGCCTCCGTCGCATCGGCGAAGATGCCGGCCCCCCGGTTCCGGAGGAGCTTCTGCGCGCCGACCCCCGTCGCGAAGAGGTCGACGTTCCCGTCGTTGTCGAAGTCCCCGGCGTAGACCCCCATCGCCGGGAACGGGGCCCCGACGGCGGACTCGCCGGTCACCCCCTGCATGGAGCCCCCGTCGTTCCGGTAGAGGCGGATCCCCCCCTCGCGGCCGCAGACGGCGAGCCCCGCGTCGAGGTCGCCGTCCCCGTCGAAGTCCGCCAGCACGCAGCCGGAGCCGAACCGGGAGGCGCCGCGGTCGAGGAAGTCGGCCCGGTCGGGGTAGGTCCCGTCGATCCGCAGCGGGCCCGCCGTCCCCCCCTGCGGCGCGAAGGGGAGGGACGTCGGGTCGGCCTCGACGAGGGTGATCTCCAGCAGCGGCCTCCGGGGCGGCGGCGTCTCGAAGAACCGGACGACGTCGGCGTAGCGACCCATCTCCGTGTAGACGCTCCTCCGCCTGTCGCCGGTGCCCGCGTTGTCGAGGGCCTTGAACCGGTCGAGCGCCTCCATGGCCTTGTCCCGCTCCGCGGAGCGCTGGCGGGCCTGGAAGAGGACGTACCAGGCGGAGTGGTGCGAGGGATTGATGGCGACGGCCTTCTCCAGCTCCCGCCGGCCCTCCTCCTCGAGCCTCTCCTTCTCCATGTCGGGGAGATCCTGCACGGCCGCCTTCTTCCGGAGCGCCATCCCGAGGGCGTAGTGCGTGTCGGCGTCCTGCGGGTCGAGGAGCGCCACCTCCCGCAGCTCGGCGATCTCCTCCGCGACGCGGGCCTGGTGGTCGAAGAGGCGCGAGAGGGTGTAGTGGGCGTGGGGGTTCCTCGGCTCGAGCTCGATCGCCCGGCGCAGCGCCCGCTCGCACTCCTCGAGCTCCTTCGTCCCGTTCAAGAGCGCGATCCCCAGGTTCACCCATCCCGTCGGCCACTGGGGGGCGGCCTCGACCACCTTTCTCCATGCTTCGGCCGCCGCCGAGAACTCGTGCCGGTCGACGAGCGCGACCCCCCGGTTGCAATCCCTCAGGATCTCGTCGAGCCGGTCGGCGGGGAGGGAGAGGGTGCGCGCCTGGCCTGCCGCCTCCCCGCCAGGCCCGGTCGGGGCCGTGCGCCGCGTCGTCACGAGGACGAGGAGCACCGCGAACGCGGCGAGGAGGAGGAGACCCAGGAGGGCGTTTCGCAATGTTCGTCCCTTCAGGCGCGGCGCAGGACGCGTCCGGGGGTGCCGGGAAGGTAGCGTCCCCGCTCGACGGCGGGGACTCCATTAAGGAAGACCGCGTCGATCCCGCGGGCGGGCGCGCGGGGACGCTCGTAGGTCGAGGCGTCGGCCACGGCGTCCCGATCGAGGACGACGAGGTCGGCGAAGGCTCCGGGCTCGATCCTTCCCCGGTCGCGCAACCCCAGGCGGTCGGCCGGGAGGGAGGTCGCCTTCCTCACCGCCTCCTCGAAAGCGAGCGTCCGGGTCTCGCGGACGTAGCGCGAGAACACCCTCGGGAAAGCGCCGTACGCTCCCGGATGTGGGGCCGCCTGGCCGCACTCCCAGGCGTCGGAGACGATCGCGCGCGCCGGGTGGGCGAGGAGCGTGCGGAGCGGCCCGTCGTTCTCGCGATCCCCGGAGATGCCGAAGAGGAGCATCGTGACGTCCCCGCGCGACGCGAGGAGGAGATCCGTCATCGCGTCGAAGGGGTCCTTCCCCGCCGCGCGGCCGAGGTCGACGGCGCCCCGGCCTGCGGCCGAGGCCGAGGACCCGGCATGCGCGACATGCACGCTCTCCCAGCCCGAGTCGCGGACGAGGTTCGTGCACCAGTTCCCCTCGACCCATGGAGGCCAGGAGGGGACCTTCGAGGCCATCTCCTCCTTCATCCGCCTCCTCGCCGCCGGGTCGCGCGCGGCCTCGAGGAACCCATCCACCCCCTCGGCGAGCGCCCAGCCGGGATACAGAGCCAGCATCGTCGTGTTGACTCCGGTGTAGGGGATCACGTCCCCGGTGTAGTCGAGGCCTCCCGCCCGCGCGCGGTCCCCGAGCGCGAGCAACGACTCCAGGAGCGGCCAGGCTCGCTCCCCTTGCGCGTGGTCGTGGGAGAGGTGGACGGCGCGCCCGGTCTTCCGGCCCACCTCCAGGATCTCCCCGACGGCGCGCTCGATCAGCTCGGCGGAGCCGCTCCTCTGGTGGAAGGCGGCGAACGCCCCGGGCGGAAGCTCCGCGCACAGCGCGGCGACCTCCTCGGTCGAGGCGTACTGCCCCGGTGGATAGATCAGCCCGAAGGACATCCCGAACGCTCCTGCCTCGCACGCCTCGCGGACTCCCCGCCGCATCGCCGCAACTTCCGACGCCGTCGGCGCGCGCCCCGTCATCCCCATCGCCGCGACGCGAAGCGGTCCGTGGGGGAGGAGAGCCCCGACGTTGAGCGCGACTCCCTGGCGCTCGAGGCGGTCGAGGTACTCGGCGGCCGTGCTCCATTCGAAAGCCGCTTCGGGGGGGGAGATGAACCGGTCGAGGGCCGCGACCAGCGGGGTGGACTCCCGCGTGACGGGGAAGGCCCCGAGCCCGCAGTTCCCGACGATCTCCGTCGTGATCCCCTGGAGAAGTCTTCCCTCGAGGTAGCGAGCCTGGAGGGGGGGAGGGAGCGCGAGAACCAGGTCGTGGTGGGAGTGAAGGTCGACGAAGCCGGGGACGACCGTCCGCCCCGCGCAGTCGATCCTCCGTCGCGCCTGCGCCCGAGAGAGGTCTCCGACCGCGGCGATCCGGTCTCCGGCGACGGCGACGTCGGCCCGCCGGGAAGGGGAGCCCTTCCCGTCGACCATCCCGCCACCCTCGAGAAGGAGGTCGTACACGGAGAACCTCCGCGAAAGGGAGAGTCTAGGGCGGAGGCCTCAGAGTTCGTGAAGGAATCGGGATCCAGCGCCCGGAGGGCCGGAATCGCTCAGGTTGAGGAAGACGGGACCGCGCATGGGGGTGGGGTCGGCGCTTTCC
>JAKEFM010000170.1 GCA_022616055.1 Planctomycetota bacterium | reverse complement strand
TCCCCGGCCTCCTCCCCGGCACCTTCGTCGCGACGATTGAGCTGCGGGCCGAGCGGGCGAACTCGGGCGACGGCCGGCAGTACACGATCGATGTCGCCGCGTTCGACTCCGCGGACAACGTCGCCACGGCGAGCTGCGTCGTCGTCGTCCCCCACGACCGCCGGGGGATGACCGGACCGTAGCCTCCCCTCGTTCACGCGCCCCGCGGAGCCTCTGCAGGCTCCGCGGGGCCTCGCTTCCCGCTACTTCTGCCGCGGGTCCCGCAGTTTCCGGTCCGGGGGCCGGTACGTGCCGGCCCGGATCTGCCGGACCATCTCGCAGAGGCTGAGGGAGGCGATCCGCACCTCCTCGAAGAGGTCGGCGTCCTCGTCGAGGTCGTCGTGGCTCGTCGCGTAGGGGCGGTAGTAGCCGACGTAGGCGCCGACCGTCGCGGCCGCGCTCGCCTGGATCAGCTCCATGTCGGTCAGCCAGTCGGTGAGGATGCGGCGCAGGTTCTCGACCCCGGCCGCGTCGCCGTGGACGACGACCGAGAAGGCGCGGCCGGCGAGGTGCTTGGGGTAGTCCCACCCCTTCAGCTCGAGCTGCTTCGCGCGGAGCGGGTCCTTCCCGCCCGTCGAGGTGGGATCGGGGTTCCCCCCGTCCGCGCAGACGAGGCGGTCGATCATCAGCTTCAGGACGCTCGGGGACTGGTACCAGTGGACGGGCGTCACGATCATCACGCCGTGGGCGGCGACCCAGCGCGGATAGAGGTCGTTCATCCAGTCCTGGGTCTGGCCGATCGCGTGGTTCGGGTAGCAGGAGCAGGGCCAGTTGCACAGCGGCATCGCCGTCGAGACGCACGCCTTGCAGGGGTAGATGACGCGCCCGTACTCGGCCGTGAGGACGCTCAGGTCGAGGAGGTCGACCTCGAAGCCCCTCTCCTTCCCGATCGCCTTCCGCGCGGCCTCCACGAGCCGGAAGGTCTTCGACATCTCGCCGGGGCAGGTCTGGTCGTTCCTCGGCGAGCCGCAGACGAGGAGGACCCGGGAAGGCGTGGAGCGGTCCTTCTGCCGCCGCTCCGCCTCGTGGATCCGCCTCCTGGTTTCCAGCCACTCGACGGGGAGGTCGAAGCGCGGGTCGGCGAACCCTTTCCCGGCCTTCCGGGTTCGAGGGCTCTTGCGGTACTCGTCGTAGGCCTTCCAGGCCGCGTCGGCGACGGCGCCGAGGGCGTCGGGGAGCTTGTCGAAGGCCGGGTCGTAGAAGCGCTCGCGGAAGCGGCGGAGGAATTCCTCCCGCTTCAGGGTGACGTCGACCTGGCCCTCGCGGACGGTGATCCTCGGCTTCGTCGGCTTCCGGCGCATGGTCTCCTCCTCGAGGAGGGGCGGCGGGGACCGTAGGGGCGGCGCGGCTCCGCCGGCAAGCGCCGCGGTGACTTCCAGGCCCGGGCGAGCTAGTCAGGGGAAAGCCGCAGGAGGGAACGAAAACGCGAGCCCGTCTCTGGGTGGGCTTGGCGTCCGGCGCGACGGTCGTCGCCTTCGGGGCCGCGATCTCGCTCCGAGCGCCGGCGCCCGTGCTCCCGGTCGGTGCCGCCGTCCCGGCTTCCGGGGGAGAATCGCCCGTCGGGATCGAGGCCTCCCTCCCGGTTGGATCGGGGGTGGCGCGGCCCCCGGGGATCCTGGCGGCTCGCGAAGCCGCGGTCATGCCCGAGGCAGCGGGCATGGCCGAACCCGCGGTCGTTCGTCGGCCCTTGGCGCCACCCGAGCGAGTCCTCGCGGGTCGGTTCGTCGACGTCGATGGGAACCCGGTCCCGAACGCCCACTTCTGGGTCTGGCCGGACCCTCACACCGATGCATCCGGGAATCCCCGCGGACCCACCGTGGAGTCCTCCTCGGGTCTTGACGGTCGGTTCGTCGCGATGGGGGTCGCGGAGGGTCCGCTCGGGGTCACCTTGGCGGGGTGGCCCACCTGGAGTGACCGGTACGTCCGCAGGCTCGGAGTGCCGGCGGGGAACCTCGAAGTCGTGGTCGGGTCGCCGAAGACGATCGCGGGGAGGGTCGTGGATGCCGACACCGGCGCGCCGATCCCGTGCTTCGAGATCGTCGGCTACCTCGGCTGGAGGGTGTGCGGGAACGCCCCGGCCAGCCTACGGATGGAGGTCCTGAGTTCCAGCGGCTCCTTCGACGCCGTGGGGCTCAAGTCGGACACGAACGATCTCCAGTTTCGTGCATTCGGCTACGCCGAGGAAACCCTCGAGACGGACGGGATCCGGACCGCCGGCTCGCGTGAGGTCGTCGTCCGGATGCACCGCGCGGTGACGGTGCGAGGCTCGGTCCTCCATCGCCTCACCGGACTCCCGATGGCGGGGCAAGGGATTCACCTCGCCTTCGACGGAGGGGGGCGGAGCCTGCAGTCGCTAGGCTCCACGAAGGGGGATGGGGCCTTCGAGGTGACCGGAATCCGGCCCGGCCCCTTCCGGCTCTCGGCCGGGGACGGGCTTTTCTCCGGGAGCGAAAGCGGGCCGCTCGCGGGACGGCCCGGGGAAACGATCGAGGGAGTCCTGATCCGCCATTCCGAGTCCGGCGCGATCGAGGGGATCGCGAGGGCCGAGGCCCTCCCGGAAGTGAGGGCGAGCAACGTCTCGCTGCGCCGAGCGGAGGAATCCGAAGGCCGGGTCCACGTCTCCCCGGATGCGGAGGGTCGCTTCCGCTTCCCGGGGGTTCGCCCGGGGGACTACGTCGTCGAGATCGCCTTCCTTCCCGGAGTCCTCGGGGGATCCCAGTCGTCGGGATTCCGGTACGTCGCAGCGCGCGCCCACGTCGAGGGGGGGAAGGCGACGACCGTCGTATTCCGGGATCCACCTCTCGTCCGGAAGGACTAGGCGGGGCGGCACCGGGCGGACCGGCGCGGGGGGCGGGACAGGGGGGTGCTGCGGGGCAGGGAGCGCGTCCCCCGCTCCCGCGGAGGTCGAAAGGGCGTTAGAAAGGGTGCCTCGACGGCGCGGATCGCCGGGGTCTGGCGCCCCTCTTCGAGGGGGGGGGCCCGGCTTTCGCGTCGCCGACGGAGGACCGCCCCCCCGAAGGAGAGGAGATCGACCATGCAGAATCGGTTCGGTGCGATCGGGGCGACCCTCGCCCTCGTTCCGGCGGCGTGGGGCGCGATGCCCGGGGGCGGGGAACCCGGCCTTGCCGTCCGCGGTATCCGGTCGGGCGAAGCGATCCGATCGGGCTTCGACCTGGACTGGGGGAGGCTGGTGGAAGAGAGCCTCGGCCCGGACGCCGACCTGAGCTTCCTCCCGCCCCGGCTCGAGTCGCTCGCGCGGGGGTGGGAGCGGGGGTCGAGACCGAGCCGGTCGCCGCAGGACTACGACGAGGTCGGCGACTGGGCGATGGAGGGCTTCTACGTCGGGGGGTCCTTCCTCGTCCAGGGGATCGAGGGGGACTTCGACGGCGACGACGCCCTCTTCGAGAGCGGAGGGAACGACGTGATCCTCGTCCCGGAGATCGATCCGGGCCTCGGGTTCGCGGTCGTCGCGGGATGGAGGACCCCGAAGGTCGCGTTCGAGATGTCGTTTCGCCAGACCTGGCACGACACGGAGTTCGGGGGCGTCGAGTCCGGCGACGCGGTCCTCTACGCGCTGGATCTGGACGTGAAGCCGTACTTCTACACGGAGGAACCGGTGCAGCCGTTCCTCCTCATCGGGATGTCGATGCCCATCCTCGAGCTGGAGGACGCGCTGAGCGAGGACGGCGGAGTCACCTTCGACGAGGACGCGACCCTCACCGGCCTGGGGTTCAACTTCGGCGGGGGATTCTCCCTGTTCGCGACGGAGCGGTTCGCCGTGCACATGACGGGCGGCTATCGGTTCGCGTGGTACTTCGACGCGGAGGGGGACGAGATCGACGACGATCTGGACGGCCAGGGCTTCTTCGCGAGCGTGGGCGTGACGTTCACCTTCTGACGGTCCGGCCTTCAGCCCCGCGGACCTTCGGCGCCGCCGAAGAGGATCGGCGCGAGGCCGACGTAGGGGTCCTCGAGATCGAGGTGGAGGATCTCCCGGTAGACCGCGTCGCGGATCTCCCGGGGAGCCGGGAGCGGCACCCTCGACAGGAGCGCGTGCACCTTCTCCTTCCGGAGGCGCTCGTTGATCCGCGTGTCCATCTCGAGGAGCGCCTTGGCATCGAGGCCCGCCGCGAGCGGGTCCTCGAGGGGCTCGGGGGCGATCGCCCGCTTGATCGGGACCTCGACGGTGGCCTTGCTGAACGACCGGAGATCGGACGCCATGAGGGGATGGGTGGCCCCCGCGGACTCGAGCCGGAACGCCTCCTCCGCCGAGATCGGCAGCCCCGACATGAGGACCTTGATCGGGGACTCGACCGCCATCTTGGAGGCGAACGTCGCCGCCGCGGGGCGGACGCGGCCTCCCGGGAAGACGGCGAGGTGGTCGACTCCGCTCGCCTTGAGGGAGTGGTAGGCGGCGATCGCGCGCTCGAAGGCCGCCGCCTGCTCGGCGGGCGGGACGGGCTCCGGCGCGGAGGCGACCGGCAGGAGCCGGGGGCGGGACGGCAGCTGCGCCGAGGCGCGCATCGTGTCGAGCAGGTCGAGGGCGCGGCGGAGGCCGGCGAGGTAGCCCTCGGGGGAGTGGAGGCCCGGGAGGACGTCGAAGACCCTTCCCTCGGGGGTGCAGAGGTAGGTGACCACGTTGCCGTTGAGCGTCCGACGGAGGGTGTGGCCGTTCCCGAAGTCGATGTCGACCTTCGGCACGGGTCGCACGCTCTCCCAGGCGCAGACGAAGCGGTCGTTGACGAACGAGGCGACCTCGGGATTCGAGAACAGCACGGTTCTCGCCAGGCGCGCGTTCGTTCAGGCGAAGGGCTCGTCGAGGCGGCCGAGGAGGTGGAAGAAGAGGATCGGCTTCCCCTCGGCGGCGGCGCGCGCCTGGGCGGCCTCGAGCGAGGACTCCCACTGGACGAGCATGCGCGGGACCTCGGGCGTCGCGTCCGAGGGGGAGAGGAGGGCGAGGAGGGCGAGCGGCGCGAGTTGCATGGCGGTCTCCGTGGAACGCGCGGAGCCCGGGGCAAAGTCCGCGCCGCGCCGCCGTGGGGGAGGGCGGGCCGCGGTCGTATCCGATCGGATACCCCGCAGGGGACGGATCGGATACACGCAGGGCCGCCGTTCGCGCCTCCCTGCGGGGCCTGGCGGACGGCTCGTCGGCGCGCCATCGAATCGCCGGCGCGCGCGCGCGCGAAGCCGGGATGGAGGGGGCCTTGACGCGATTCGAAGTTGCATTAGTAACGCGACGGTTTTTCCGGCGCGCCCACTGGAGGCGGCCCGCCGGCAGGGCGGCCATCCAGAGAAGTCCAGAGAAGGAAGGAGATCCCGATGCTCGTCCCCCTCGAACGCAACCTCTCCCCCGAACAGGTCGACGCACGACTCCGCCAGGCCCACCGCTCCCGGCGCACCGCGGAGCGCGCCCTCGCCTTCTACTTGAGGGAAGTGAACGACCGCCGGCTTTTCGGTCCTTCGGCTTCGCCTCGATCCGCCACTACGCGCGCGAGGCGGCGGACCTGACGGGCAGGCAGACCCGCGAGCTGCTGCGGGTCGCCGAGGCTCTCGAGTCGCTGCCGCAGCTAGCGCAGGCCTACGCCTCGGGGAGCCTGCCTTGGTCCTCGATCCGGGAGATCTGCCGGGTGGCGACCCCGCAGACCGAGGCGAAGTGGATCGAGGAGGCCTCGCGCCTCTCTTGCCGGGCGGTGGAGGCACTGGTGGCGAGGGCGTGCTTTGGAGACTCCCCCGAGAAGGCGAGGGGGCGAAAGGCGGGGGAG
>JAKEFM010000169.1 GCA_022616055.1 Planctomycetota bacterium | reverse complement strand
TCGAGCGCGTCGACCAGGTCGAGCTCTCGAAGGAGGTGATCGAGGCCGCCCCCCTCTTCGCGCAGTTCAACCACGACGCGCTGCGCGATCCCAGGCTCCGCTTGGTCCGCGACGACGGGCGCAACTTCCTCCTCTCGACGCGCGAGACCTACGACGTCATCACCTGCGACCCCTTCGACGCCGACGACGCCGGAGTGACGAGCCTCTACTGCCGCGAGTACTACGAGCTCGTGCGCTCGCGCCTGAATCCTGGCGGGCTCGCCTGCCAGTGGATCACCGAGCACTACGACCCGGAGGAGATGAAGCTCCTCCTCCGGACGTTCCAGTCGGTCTTCCCCCACGCCTCGGTCTGGCTCGCCGACTTCACGCTCGTGGCGGTCGGAGCCGTCGAGCCCGCGGCGGTGTCGCTCGAGGACGTCCGCCGGAGATTCGAGGATCCCGGGGTCAAGTCGAGCCTCGAGGTGATCGGGGTCGATCGCGCCGAGGCCCTGCTCGCGCTTCTTCTCGCCGGGCCCCGTTCCCTGCGCGAGTTCCTCGGCGAGGGCCCCCTCAACACCGACGATCGCCCCCTGATCGAGTACCTCGGCCCGCGGGCGGATCCCGAGGCGAGTCCCTCCGAGGAACTCTGGGACCCGCTCGTCGCGCTCCGGGGCGATGCGCCGGCCGAGTGGATGCCCGCCTGGACCGAGAGCGACGAGCGGGACCTCGCTCCGTACCGGGATCTGATGGATCTCGTCCACCGGCGCGACGCGCTCGAGCGAGGGATGTGGGACCTCGCCGCGTTCGCCGACGGAGGTTCGAACGGGGACTCCCCCGAAGGGAGGCGGGCCCTCGCGATCGAGATGGCGCGAGAGGAGGAGCCGATGGAGAGGGCCGCGCTCGACGCGACCTGGGACCTCCTCTCCCGCGACGTCCCGCGCATCTTCCACGTGCTCGCCGGCGTCGAGGACGAGCCCTCCGCCCGCTCCGATTCCGCGCTCGCGCTCGGCCTGGCGGAGTTCCGAGCGGGCCGGTACGGGGAAGCGCGCGCGCGGTTCCGCGAGGCGGCCGCCGCTGCGCCGAATGCACTTCGCGCCAGCCTCCTCGCGGCGGCCTGCGACGACCTCTCGGGGAAGCCGCTGGAGGCCGCGCGTGCCCTCCTCTCCGTCGACCTCGCCCGCCTCGGCACCTGGTCGGAGTTTCGCGGGTTCGCGCGACGGATGATCTCCCAGGCCTTCCGGCGGATGGAGGCCGAGCCGGAGGGCTCTCTTGGCGAAGAGCTCGCCAGCCTCCTCCCGCCGGAACGGGATCGGCCGGAGCACTCCGGGCGCGGCGAGTGGTGGATGGCGAACGGCGATGGCGAGCGCTATCCGCGGCCGGAGGGCGAGGCCCTGCGCGACCCCGACGCCTGGCGTCTGTGGTGGCGCACCGCGCGGCACGATCTCGACAGCCGCGAGGGGCGCTTCGCCTGGCGACAGGGGGACGAGCGCTGACCCGGCCGCCTACTTCTTCGCGAACAGGGGGATCTCGACGCTCGTCGTCTCGCCCGCCCGGAGCGCGACGCCCGCCCGTCCCTCGAGCGGGCCTGCGAGGGCGAGGACCTCGTACTCGCCCCAGGCGATCCCCTCGATCGTGTGGTACCCGTGCTCGTCGGGTCCGGACAGTCTCCGTCCGTCGATTTCGCCGGTCTCC
This sequence comes from Planctomycetota bacterium, assembly GCA_022616055.1. Lineage (GTDB taxonomy): Bacteria > Planctomycetota > UBA1135 > UBA1135 > JAKEFM01 > JAKEFM01. Next base: position 8,402 of record JAKEFM010000169.1, on the reverse strand, counting down.
TGACGTTCGAGGACCCGGATCCCTTCGATCCGCGCCCTCATCGACCGACCCGAGAACCCCGGTGACACGATCCCCGCCCGGTGGAGCGTCGCGGACCCCACGATCCTTCCGGCCCGTTGGAGGACGATTTGGCCTTCGAGCAGGGGGGAGCCGTCGGGGAGGACCCCGCGAACCCGCAGCCGGCCGGCGCGCGCGAGGACGATCGTCGCCTCGTTCTCTCCGCGGGCGAAGACGACCGTGTCGGGCCCGGCCGACTCGAAGCCGGACGCGGTGACGAGAAGGCGGTGCTTCCCGACGTCGGCATCCTCGACCTTGAACCGACCCTCGCCGTCCGCCAGGAACTCCCGCGGCCCCTCCAACGGATCGGGGATCCAACTGATCCGATCCTCCCTGGGGAGGGCTCTCACGAGGACGCGTGCGCCTGGAACGAGTCGACCGTCCTCGTCGACCACCCGGCCGGAGAGGGAGCAGGCGACGCCTCGGACGAGCGCGACCAGGAGCCCATCCCTCCACTCCCCCTCCCGAAGCATCTCGCGCCAGTCGACGGTCTCCCGGCCCGGCGCGCCCGCGGTGAGGTGGGCGCCTCCGGAGGGGACGACCAGGTCGAAAGTCCCATCCGCCGCCACGCGGCTCGAATGCGACCGCACGTAGTGGGGACCGTCCCTCGTGTAGTCGAACACCGCGTGAGGGACGGGCGCCCCGCTCTCCGCCGCGACGATCCGGCCGCTCACGCGCGCCCCCTTTAGCTGCAGGGAGATCGCGACCTGGCCCGCCTCCGCGAGGACCGGCTCCTCGACCCCGTCATGGAAGAGCGGCTCGCAGGATGCCTCGATCCGGAGAGCCACGCCTCGTGGGACGAAGATCGGCACTCGTTCACCGCGTCCAGTGGCATGGCCGACCTTCCGGCGGGTGGCGTCCGCGGTGAAGGCCCGGACGGCGACGCTCCCGACCGGTCTCCTCCAGGGGTCGAGGACCGTGACCAGCAGTTTGCCCTTCGGCAGGTGCCACGGGGAACCCGCCCGCTCCGGGGGAGTCTCGGCAGGCGGCGACGCCGTGGGAGCGACCGGCTCGGGTCGATCGATCGCGGAGCGAGCCGCGGGAATCGGAGGCGGCGTGCCCTCCTCCGGAAGTCGTTCCGCGGCGACTTCCGGGGCTCGCGGTTCCGATCGATCGCCGCCGCGGAGCGCCAACGTCGAGACGAGGACGCTCGAGAGGAGCGCGACGAGGAAGACGCCGAGGACCCACGACCGTCGCGACGACATCGGACGCCTCGGAATCCTAGCCCAGTCGTCGGCGGGGCTACCTCTTCGGGGCCAGGCGGACCTCGACCGAAGTCGTCCCCCCGGGATCGAGGTGCACCGATCGCCGTCCGCTCGACGCGTCGGAGTCGACGCTCACGTCGTAGTCCCCCCACGCGAGCCCCTCGAAGACGTGGTAGCCCTCGTCGTCGGGACCGGCGGGGGCTTCTCCCCGCGAAGGGACCTTCGCCTCCTCGACCTGCAGCCCCGAGATACGGTACGCCCCCGAGAAGACGACCGGACTCGGACGTCTCTGCTCGATCGCGCTCAGCTTCTTGAACGATTGGAAGACGGGAAAGATCGCGACGGGCTTCCCCCCGCGGGAAACGAGGATCTCCCCTGTCGTCAGGCGATTCCCGTCCGGGAGCAGCGCCCGGACTCGCAGCCGACCCGCGCGCGCGAGGACGACCTCGACGGAGTTCGACCCTTCCTCGAGCGTGATCCGCAGGTTCCCCGTCGGCTCGAGACCGGAGGCCGAGATCGTGAGGTTGTGCGCGCCCGCCCCGCCCTCCCGGAAGGAGAACCGCCCACCCCCGTCGGTGGCGACCTCTCCGACCGAGTAGCCCTGCACGCGGATCGCTTCCCCCTCGGTCACCCCCACGGCGTCGAGCCGGACCTTCGCACGCGGGGTCGGCGAGCCGAGGTCGTCAGTCACCCGCCCCGAGAGGGCGGCGACCGTGGGTCGGGGTAAAGCGATATCAATTCCGCTCCGCCACTCCCCCGGACGGAGGTCCTCGCAGATCTCCGCAGTCCCGCGTCGGCGCCCGGTCGCGAGGAGCTGGACACTGCCGTCCGGGACGAGGAAGTCGAACGTCCCCTTCGAGGAGAGCGTCACCCGCCCGGCCAGGTTCGAGGCGTCGTCGCCGGTCACGTAAGAGAGCAGCGCGCCGGGGTCGGGACGACCCGTCTCGGACGCAACTACCCGTCCGCTGAGTCTCCCCCCCTTCAACGCGAGGGCGAGAGTGACCTCCTTCCGCTCGGGGAGGACCGGCTCGAGCGAGCCCGGAAAGAAGTACGCGTCCGATCTCGCCTCGATGCGGAGCGGCTCTCCGGCGGGGACGTGAAGCACGATGTCGTCGCCCCGGCCGCTCGCCCTGTCGAGCGTCCGCGGAGGAGCGTCCATCGAGGACGCGACGACCTTGACCTCCTCGACCGGCCGGTTCCAAGGGTCGAGCACCGACACGCGAAGGCTCGATCGGGGATCACCGAGCGGAATCCAGTTGTGCCCCATCCGGTAGCCCAAACCCTCCATGCGTGACTCCGGCGCCGGTAGCTGGGAGGGTGCGAGCGGGCTCCTCATGGTCGCCGGCGGCTCCGGATCGGGATCGCCGGAAGCCGGTTCGGGCGCTGCCGAGGAAGCGACCGTTTCGAGGGGGACGCGCCGGGCCTCGAGACGCCCCGTCAGGCACAGGGCGGCCCCGATCGCCCCGACGGCGATCCCCGCGACCAGGAACGCAACGGTCCGCGCTCGATCCAATGGTGGCCCTGGCACGCCCGAGGGGAATCGTAGCACGGGCCCTGTTTCGGCGTCCGTCCCCTCACTTCCCCTCCCTCGGTCCCGCGAAGCGCTCCGACGAAGCGACGAGTCTCTCCCGGAGCTGAGCCCGGAGGTCCTCGGCGGCCGCGGCCACCGCCACGCGCAGGGATTCCTCGGCGAGCCGTCCCTCGGCCGCGGCTTCGGACCAGGGGAAGACGAACCGCTTCGTCATCGCGGACCGGCCGCGCGCGCAGGCGAGGGGAACGCCCGTCCGCACGTCGATCGCGCACAGCTCGACGCTCGTCGAGACGGCGACGTCGTTTCCGGGAACGAGGGGGATCGTGACGAGGGGGAAGTAGCCGATCGCGAGGACGTTGAGGCCGGAATCCGTCGCGACCCCGGTCTGCATCAGGAGGGCGACGTCGCACTGGAATCGCGCGCAGGCCCCGCGCAGCGCGTCGAGGGTCGGCGGAGAGGGGCCCTCCCTCCCTCGGGAATCCACGGAGAGGGGCGCCGGGATCGTCGGGAGGGAAGTGATCATCCGGAACGGATCCTGGCGGAGGGCGGCGACCGCCTCCTCGAGGACGCCCGTCCGGTGGTACTCCGAGAGCGGATCCCGAGGGGAACCTCCGATCCACGCGATCCCCGCGGTGAGGGGCGGTCGGATCGCGACCTCCTTCTCGAACGCCGCCTCGATCTCCTCCGGCGTCAGCTCGGCCAGCCCCGGGTAGAGAGTCCGCTGCAGACCCGGATCCCGGAACAGGGGCACCGAGACGCACCCCTGGAGGAGGCCGGCCGCGAGGAGAAGCGACGCGTTCCTGGGAAGCCTCATGTTCGCCTCCTACGGCGGAGCCCCCGCGGGCCGGACGACGGGTCGGTGCCGCGGCCGCCGCTCCCGGATGGAACGGCCCGATGCCGCGAATCGTTCCAGGGATTCCCAAGCGCGCCCTATCCCCGCTCGGTCACGAAGACGTCCACCCTCTCCGTCTCCCCCGGCCGGACGAAGACGTCCGCCCGACCGACGAGGGGCGGGGCGACGACGATCACCTCGTACTCCCCCCACGCGAGGCCGTCGATCCGGTGGTACCCCTCCGGATCCGCCGGACCGAGCGCGCGCTCCCCGGTCCAGAAGCTCGGATCGTCGAGGAGGCGCACCCCCTCGATGCGCCCTCCGGCCGAGCGGGTGTCGAACCGCGATCGAGCGCCCCCGTGACGCTCCACCCGTGCGGGGAACACCGTCGCGCGCGCGACGAAGCGCGCCCCGCGCCGGACCAGGATCTGCCCCTCCTCGACCGAGGAGCCGTCGGGGAGGACGCCGCGGATCCGGAGGCCCGAGGAGCGGGCGAGGACGACCGAGGCCACGTTCGCTCCCTCGTCGAGGACGACCCGGACGGGCCCCGCCGACTCGAGCGGGAAGGCGGTGACGGTGAGCCGGTACTCCCCGGCGCCGAGCGGCTCGACGCGGAAGTCCCCCTCGACGTCCGAGGAGACGGAGGTCTGGGTCGGCTCCTGGCGGGGCGAGAAGGTCGTCAGGACGACGAGCGCCCCGCGGATCGGATCCCCCTCGTCGTCCGACACGCGACCGGAGAAGGAGCAGAGGGGACCGCCCGAGAGCGGGAGGACGATCCCGCACCTCCACTCCCCCTCGAGGAGGGAGGCGCTCCAATCCGCCTTCCCGAGGCCCGGCACCCCGGCGAAGAGGTGGACCTCCCCCGCGCGGACGAGGAAGTCGAACTCCCCCTCCGGCGAGAGGCTTGCGGGGAGGCGGTAATCGGTGCCGTCGAAGCCGAACTCGAACGTGGCGCCGGGGATCGACCTGCCGGTCGACTCGGCGACGACCCGGCCGCTCACCCGAGCGCCCCTCGCCCGCAGGACGACCGTGACCTCGCCCTGCTCGGCGAGGACCGGTTCCTTCACCTCTCGGTAGAAGCGGGAGGTCGATTCCGCCTCGATCCGCAGGGGCTCGCCGCGGGGGAGGAGGAGGGAGATCCGGTCGCCGCGCCCGCTCCTCCTCCACCTCTCCCGGCTGGGTTGCCCGAGGGGGATCGCCCGCACGCGTGCGGAATCGACCGGCCGGTTCCAGGGATCCAGGACGGTCACGCGGAGATTCGCGACGGAGGAGGCATCCGCCGATCCCCGGACGCCTTTCGTCGTCCTCCCCTCGGCCGGAGCGGAGGGTGCCGGGGGAGGGGGAGGGGCTTCGGACCGCTCCTCCGTCGCGGTTTCGCCCGGGCGTCCCCCTCCGGCCGAATCCGTGCCGTGGAAGAGGATGGGGAAGGCCAGGAGGGCCCCCGCCGCGAGGGCGAGGAGGAAGAGGACGGCGCGCGACCGGCGCATCGGGGAGGGGCCGACTCGGGGGGTCGATCCTATCGCGCCGCGCCCGCCCCCGTTGACAGGCGCGGCGCGCGATCGACGATAGGGATCAAGAATAGGTTCGGGCCTTTGGAAGATTTCGAGCCAAGCCCGGCGCGACGCCGGGCCGCCCCCTGCCTCGCCGCCCTCGCGCTCGCGGCGTCCGCTTCGGGGCAGGACGCGTGGGAGAGCGTGCGCGCGAGCGGGGCGCTGCGCTGGGGCTCCGACGCGGAGGGGGGCGCGCCCTACCAGTTCCACGACCCGGTCGATCCCACCCGGGTCATCGGCTTCGAGGTCGAGATCGCCGAGGCCCTCGCCGAGGCGATGGGGGTCCGGGCGCAGCGCGTCCAGAACCAGTGGGGCGAGCTCGTCCCCGGACTCCAGCGCGGCGACTACGAGGTCGCGATCAGCGGGATCGAGATCGTCGACTACCGGCTCGAGGCGGTCGACTTCTCCCGCCCCTACTACGCCGGAGGGGAGGCGCTCATGGTGCGGAAGGGGGAGGGTGGGATCGCCTCCCTCGCGGACCTCCGCGGGCGGAGCGTCGGGACGCTCCGCGACTCCTACGCGCACCGGCTCCTCGACTCGCAGGGAGGGTTCCGGGTCCGCACCTACGACGAGCAGGTGAACCCCTACCTCGACCTCGAGCTCGCCAGGACGGACGCCGTCCTCCTCGACGAGATGATCGCGCTCTACTACGGGATCCCCCGCCCGGCCCTGCGCGTCGTCGGCGAGCCGATCGGCGAGGTCCGCTACGGGATCGCCGTCCGGAAGGGGAACCCCGTCCTCCTCGAGAGGATCGACGCGGCGCTCGACCGCATCGTCCGGGAGGGGCGCCTGCGCTCGACCCTCGAGCGCTGGAACCTCTGGAACGGGAAGACCGCCGCGCTCTTCGGCGACTTCTCCCAGCGGAAGGCCGAGGCCCCCGCCTTCGAGGAGTGGCGCCGCGCGATGGGGCACTCGGAGGCCTTCGAGACGCAGGGGAGGAACTGGATCGCCTACGCGAAGGTTCTCGGCCTGGGGGCCCTGAAGACGATCGAGCTCACCTGCCTCGGCATGATCTTCGCGGTCGTCTTCGGACTCGCTCTCGCGCTCGCCCGCCTGTACGCGCCGCGTCCGATCCCTACCCTCGCCATCGCCTACATCGAGGTCGTCCGCGGGACCCCGCTCCTGATCCAGCTCCTCCTCCTCTACTACGGGCTCGCCCAGGCGGGCGTCCTCCTTCCCGCCTTCGCGGCGGGCGTCCTCGGCCTCGGCCTCAACTACGCCGCCGCGGAGGCGGAGAACTACCGCGCGGGACTGCAGGCGATCCCGAAGGGGCAGTGGGACGCGGCCGCGATGCTCGGCTTCACGCGCGGCCAGACGCTCCGCCACGTCGTGATCCCGCAGGCGGTGCGGATCGTGATCCCCTCCGTGACGAACGACTTCATCGCGATGTTCAAGGACTCCTCCCTCGTCTCCGCGATCGCCCTCGTCGAGCTGACGAAGGCCTACCAGGAGCTCGCCCCCGTCGCGAACGACTACCTCCTGATCGGCCTCGTCGCGGCCACCCTCTACCTCGGCATGGGCGCCGTCGTCGCGTTCGCCGCGCGGCGGCTCGAGAAGCGGCTGCGCGTCGAGGAGATCGGATTGAAGCCGGCGTGATCCTCGCGGAGCGGGTCGCGAAGAGCCTCGGCGGGAAGCCCGTCCTCGCGGGCCTCGACCTCGAGATCGCCCGCGGCGAGATCTTCTGCCTCGTCGGGGGCTCGGGCGCGGGGAAGACGACGCTCCTGCGCTGCCTCGGCGGTCTCGAGGCGATCGACGCCGGGCGGATATCCGTCGCCGGCGATGAGATCGCCGCGGGCTCGGGGAACGGGCAGGCACTCGCCCGCCTTCGCCGCCGCGTCGGGATGGTCTTCCAGGATCTCTTCCTCTTCCCCCACCGCACCGCCCTCGAGAACGTGACCCTCGCCCCGCGCGTCGTCCTCGAGGAGGAGCCGAAGTCGGCCGAAGCGCGGGCCCGGACCCTCCTCGACCGCGTCGGCCTCGACGGGCTCGCGGGGCGCTACCCCTCGGCCCTCTCGGGCGGCCAGAGGCAGCGCGTCGCGATCGCGCGCGCGCTCGCGATGCGCCCGGAGGTCCTCCTCTACGACGAGCCGACCTCGGCCCTCGACCCCTCCCTGATCGGCGAGGTCGCCGCGCTCATGGCGAGCCTCAAGCGCGACGGCCTCACCCAGGTCGTCGTCACGCACGAGATGCGCTTCGCCCGCGAGGTCGCCGACCGGGCGGGATTCCTCGAGGGGGGCCGGATCGTCCACTGCGGCGCGCCCGGGCAGGTCCTCTCCCGCGCCTTCGCGGCGGCGGACGCGCCCTACTCGACGAAGCCCGGGCCCTGACGCGCCGTGCCGGTCGCGACCGGCTGGCCCGAGAACGTCCTCGCCGTCTTCGGCCTCCCCTACCTCGAGCGCCTGCGCCGGCAGCACGGCAACCCCTACCGCCGAACCGGGGTCGCGGCCTGGCTCCTCGCCGACGATCCCGTCGGCCGCGTCCGGCTCGGCGAGCTCGACCTCTGGCTCGCGGCGGCCCGCCGCCACGACCTCCTCACGCGCGACGCGATGCGGAGACTCAAGCGCGGGCAGGTCTTCGTCTTCCTCCCGAAGGTCCTCGAGTTCGCCGCCCTGCATTTTTTCGAGAACCGCCTGGGTCTCGCCGTCCGTCCCGGCACCCGGGCCGACTTCGAGGTCCGCGAGGGGACGGGCTGGCTCGATGTCGAGGTGAAGGCGCCGATCTCCCCCTCCCCCGCCGCCTTCCGTCGCCTCGTCCACGAGGCGGGCAAGCGCGCGAAGGCGCCGACCGCGATCTTGCTCGTTTCCCTCGAGGTGCCGCCTGGATTCGAGGCGGTGGCAGCGGCACGGGCGCTCAAGGAAGGGAGACCGCGCGACGCGGTTGTCGGCGTCGGAGTGCTGCGGATCGGCTTCGAGGAGGCGGGCGCGGTGTACGCCCACGCGTTCGCGCCCACTGGGAACGGACCGATCGCGGGCTTCGGATAGCGCGCCGGCGAGCCGGACCGGTCGCGCGGCGAGCACCGGGCTCGCGTCGCACGCGAGGCGAAGGTCCCGGCACGATCGAGCGGGGAACGGGGATGGAGGGGGACTTGACGCAATTCGAAGTTGCATTAGTAACGCGACGGTTTTCCCGGCGCGCCCACTGGAGGCGGCGCGCCGGCAGGGCGGCCATCCAGAGAAGTCCAGAGAAGGAAGGAGATCCCGATGCTCGTCCCCCTCGAACGCAACCTC
>JAKEFM010000168.1 GCA_022616055.1 Planctomycetota bacterium | reverse complement strand
CGGGCCTTCGCGGCCTCGCTCCTCGCGCGGGCGGCGGCGCGCTCCCGTTCCACGCGCCCGACCCAGCGGAGCAGGCGGAGGACCCGCTGGATCTCGTCGAACTCCGCCCGGCAGCCCGAGCACTTCGCGACGTGGTCCTCCGTCCGGAGCTTCGCCTTCGGCGGGAGGTCCTCGTGGAGGAGCAGGACGAGCCTCCTCTTCACCGTCACGCACTTCATCCCTCGTCCCCCCTGGCGAGCGGAGCGAGGCGCGGTCGCAGCGCCTCGTGGGCTCGCTGCAGCCTCTTCGCGAGCGTCGTGCGGGGCATTCCCAGGCTCCGCGCTACCTCCCCGACGGGCTCCTCGAGGAGGTCCACCCTCTCGACGGCCACGCGCAGCTCTTCGGGGAGTCGGGCGACCTCCCTCCGCACGACGCGGACCACCGCCTCGGACCTCGAGCGGTCGGGCGCCACGAGGAGCGAGAGCCGGACGCCGGAATCCTCCCCGGCGACGTCCCGTCCGCGCCCGTCGGACTCCTCGTCGAGGTCGTCGACGAGAGGGAGGCGGCGTTCGTCCTCGCGGGCGCGACGCCGGAGGAGGGACAGGCACTGGTTCTTGAGCGTCCGCAGGATCCAGGGACGGAGGCTCGCGGCGTCGCGGAGGGTTCCGACGGAGCGGGCCGCCTTGAGCGCGGTCTCCTGGACGGCCTCCTCCGCATCCTCGTCCTGCCCGAGGATCTTCCCCGCCTGCCGGAGCAGGGCTCGGAACTTTCCCGAGACGAACGCGCCGAGGGCTTCTCGGACCGTCTCCGGGAGCGCTTCCACCTCGCCGCGCAGGATCGTCCCTCTATCTATAGGAGACGCTCGAGCGCCTCGAAATGACGCCGGAATTTTCCGGCGTCATCCAGGGCCCGTCAGGCGTCTCCGTTCAGATAGAGGCGCCGCCTCCCCCGGGGCGACCCGGGGCGGCGCCTCCACCTGGCCGGTCCCTCCCCGGCGCCGCGATCCCCTCGGGCACCCGTACCCGCGAGGCTCGCTCCGGCGGGGGGCCGATTCCGGGGGCCCCGGAGGGTCCCCGAGGAGAACCTCGTGGAAGTGAACGGCAGCGCGGTGGGCGCGACGGCCCTGCTCGAGGCGAGGGCGCCCGAGACGTCGAGTCCGGCTCCGGCGGTCGAGCCGAAGCCCTCCCCCGAGACCGACTCCGGATTCGAGGCCTGGACGGTCCCCCTCGCGCAGGTCGACGCCGAGGGGAGCCCCTTCCGGTTCCGGAGGACGATCAAGCCCGACGCGAGGATCAAGGACCTCGCCGCCTCGATCGACGCGCAGGGCCTGATCCACCCCCTGACGGTCCGGAGGAAGGGGGACCTCTTCACCCTCGTCAGCGGCTTCCGCCGCCACGCGGCGCTCTCCTTCCTCGCGAGGACGAAGGGGATCGCCCCCTCGGCCTACCCGGT
>JAKEFM010000167.1 GCA_022616055.1 Planctomycetota bacterium | reverse complement strand
GCCTTCTTCCGGACCGTCAGGGGGTGGAGGAGCCCCTGCGCCTCGATCGAGGCGGCGAGTCCCCGGATGCCGGCGTCGGGCTTGAGGGTCCTGCGGAACCGGAACGGGCTCCCCTCGGCGTCGATGCCCGCAAGAGGGACCTTCCAGGTTTCGAGCCCGGCGTCGGAGTCGGGCGAGGCCTTCGCCTCGACCGCCGGGGCCTTCGTCTCGGGCGGCGGCGCCTCGACCAGCGCCGTCGCTCCCACCGCGATCCCGTTTTCGTTGCCGATCACGACACTTCTCCTCGGGGTCCGGCTCGGGACCCCGAAAACGGCTCTCCCGCCGGGGCGATCGGCGTCGTCGCGGACGGCGACTACGGGGTCCGATCGGCTACGCGCTCCGACGGGACCGTCGCCCGCACGCCCGCGCCGGACCTCACGCCGCGGCGAGGGAGCCTCAGCCTTGGACCGCCGCCGGGACGCCCCGGACGCGCAGTCCCTCTAATAGGAAGGACGATTGAGAGGGTCTTCGTGTCCGGGGTTTTTTCGAGGGACCCCGATCGGCCCGCCGGAGGGGTCGCGCGCCCGTACTCCCCGGCCGTGCGATCCCCCTATCCGTCTAGACAATCGAGAGGCTCGGATCGGCGAAGGTTCTTCTCGAACGCCACCCGAGCAGGCACTCGGAAGGAGTCGCACGCCGGGACTCTCGGGCCACGCGATTCCCCCATCTGTCTAGACGATCGAGAGCCTCCGATGGCCGAAGGTTTTTCCCGAGCGGACCCGATCCGACCGCTGGGGGAGCCGCACGTGTGGACGCTGGGGCCAGGGGGGCACGCCGGGGTGGTACGCTCGCGCTCCCGATGGGAGGCGCCGGGCGCGCTTCCTCGAGCGTCGGCCCGGCGCTGCGCACGTTCAGGCCGGGGCACGTGCCGCCCGAGAATGCGCTGCGGCTCGTTCGCCTCCGCGCGGGGTTCGCAGGCGGAGCGCCGGCTCCGTTCGACCGGCGCGGGGCAGGAGGTCAGGGCCATGGGATGGGTGTTCGCGGGTTGCGGGGCGTTCGCGATCTGTGGGGCTGCGTTCGACTGGGATTGGTTCATGAACAACCACAAGGCGAGGCTCTTCGTCATCCTTCTCGGGAGAAGGGGGGCGCGACTGGTCTACGGTTTCCTCGGAAGCGGCCTCGTCGTGTTGGGCGCGCTCATGGCGATGGGGATCCTCGGCGAAGGGAGGTAGCGGGGGGTGGCGCGGCCGAGCTCGGCGACCTCGATCCCGCGGACGGACTTCCGGCGCCGCGGATCGGCCGGGCGATCCGCCGGGAGAGAGAACCGTCTCTCGCGGGGAACCCGCCGCTATCCCCGCAGGAGCGGGCCGAGCACCGGATCGGCCTCGAGTCGCCGGCGGTCCTGCGGGACGTCCTCGAGATGGGCGCGGAGGTACCTCCCGGCGCGGGCGCGGTCTCCGCGCTCGGCGAGTTCGCGCGCCGCTTGGAGGAGGAACTCCGCCTCCGGTCGAAGGCCCCTCGCCTCGCGGAGGAGCCGGATCGCCGCCTCGTCGTCCCCCTTCCGGTAGGCGATCTTCCCGAGGTAGAGCGACCCACGTGGGTCGAGGGGGGAGAGGCTTCGCACGCGCTCGAACTCGCCCGCCGCCTCGCCGTCGAGACCGAGGCCGACGAGCGCGATCCCGAGGTTGAGTCGCCAGGCCGGCTCGTCCGGACGGACCGCGAGGGCGCGCTCGAGGTGCGCCCGCGCCCGGCCGAATTCGAAGGGGGGATGCTCGAGCCAGTCGCGGCCGAGGGTGGCCTGGAGGAAGGGGTCCGTGGGGTCGATGCGCGCGGCATCCTCGAGCGCGCTCCGGTCCCTCTGCTCCGAGACGAAGTAGCGGGCCAGGTGACGCTCGGCCGACAGGCCCCGCTTCCCCTCGGCTGCGGCGAGCCAGAGGACCGGGAGGAGGAGGACCGCGCCGATCCGGCCCGCGCGAGGCGAGACGGAGGGAGCGCGGGCCGGTCCGACGAGACCGAGGAGCGCGAAGAGGAGGAGCAGGGTCGGGGGATTCGCGAGGATCGGCGAGCGGAAGAGGGAGTTCGCGGCGATCGCGACGATCCCGGCCGCGGCGGGTCCGGGAGAACGGAAGCACGCCCGCCCGACGGAGAGGAGGAGGCCGAGGAGGGCGAGGAGCCCCGGGACTCCCGTCTCCGCCGCGATCTCGAGCGGGTCGTTGTGCGCCGACTCGAGCGAGGACTCCACCGCGAATCCGTGGGAGGAGAGGCGGGCCTCCTCGGGGTCCCGGTAGGGGGGAAAGGCGACGGGGAAGTTCCCCGCGCCGATCCCCAGGGCGGGGTGGTCGGTGAACATCCGGAGGGTCGAGGCGTAGATGCGCGCGCGCACCTCGAAGGACTCGGGGGCGCCACCGCCCCCCCCGGCCCCGGGGTCGTTCCCCGCCTCGGTCGGCGCCTGGGGGCGGAGGAGGAGGAAGCCCAACGCCCAGCCGGCGAGCGTCGCGGCCCCCAGCCCGAGGGACCGGGCGAAACGTTCGCGGAGCGTCAGGAAGGCGGCGGCCGCGAGGAGCGCGATCGCCGCGGCCCTCGTCCCCGCCGCGCCGCAGTAGACCGAGCCGACCGCCAGGGTCGCGGCGGCGAGGATCCGGGAGATCCCGCCTCGAAGCAGCGCCGCCAGCGAGAGCGCGACGCAGGGGGCGACGAACTCCGTCGCGGCGTTCGTGTTCCCGAACGTCGAGACCGGGTAGCGCCCGCTCTCGTAGACGCGGAGGACCGCGGGGTGGTCGATCCCGGCGCGCTGGAGGAGACCGTAGGCCGCGACCGCCAGCCCCGAGGCGACGGCGACGGCGAGGAAGGTCCCCTCGCCTTCCCGTTCCCTCGCCAGGACGCCCGCGAAGAGCGCTCCTCCCCCGAGGGCGAGGATCGTCCGGATCCCCGCGTGGAGGTCCTTCGCGACGAAGAGGCTCAGGCCCATCGCGGCGAGGAGGGCGAGGATCGGTCCTCGGAAGGGGATCGCGAGCGACTCGCCTCGGAGGAGGGCCGGGAGGACGGCGAAGAGGGCGAGGAAGGCGACGAGGAGGAGCGTGGCGAGTCCCGCCTTCGCCTCCGCGAAGCGCGGGAGGCTCGGGAGGAAGTAGAGCGCCGTCCCCGCGACGGCGGCGCCCGCGGTCGCGCCGGCGAGCGGGGCGCGGTCGGAGTTCATCCCTTCGCGGCGGGCTCGAGGATGGCGTCGACGAAGGAGGCCGGGTCGAAGCGCTCGAGGTCGTCGATCCCCTCCCCGAGGCCGACGAACCGGACGGGGACGCCGAGCTTCTCGCGGACGCCGAAGATCGCCCCCCCCTTCGCCGTCCCGTCGAGCTTCGCGAGCACGATCCCGCTCACCGCGATCGCCTCGCGGAAGACCTCGCTCTGGGAGATGGCGTTCTGGCCGTTCGTGGCGTCGAGGACGAGGAGCGTCTCGTGCGGCGCGCCCGGGACCTTCCCGGCGAGGATGCGGCGGATCTTGCGCAGCTCCTCCATCAGGTTCTTCTGCGTGTGGAGTCGCCCCGCCGTGTCGACGATGAGGACGTCGATCTTCCGCGCGAGGGCCGCCTCCGCCGCGTCGAACGCGACGGCGGCGGGGTCGCCCCCGGGCGCCCCCTTCACGATCGGGACCCCGAGGCGGTCGGCCCAGATCGTCAGCTGCTCGACCGCCGCGGCCCGGAAGGTGTCCCCCGCGGCGAGGATCACCGACTTCCCCTCCCGGGCGAGGTGGCGCGCGAGCTTCGCGATCGTCGTCGTCTTCCCCGAGCCGTTCACCCCGGCGACGAGGAGGACGGTCGGCCCCGACGGGGCGAGCGCGATCCCCGTCCCGCACCCCTCGAGCCGCTTCAGGAGGGCGGCGCGTAGGAACGGGAGGACGTCCCCCGTCGTCCGGATCTCGCGCCGCTTGTACGCGCGCCGGACCTCCTCCACGAGGGGGCCCGCGGCGCCTCCGAGGTCGGCGGTGTAGAGGACCTCCTCGAGGCGGTCGAGGGAGGACTCGTCGAGGTCGCGCCCGATCGAGAGGACGGCGCGCAGCCCCTCGCCGAGGACCTCGCGGGTCCTCTTCAGGCCGTCGAAGAGGGCCTTGAACAAGCGCCTAGCGGGGAGGGGAAGCGGGGTCGGCGGGGACCCCTTCCGCGTCCGGAGGGGCCGGGGCGGGCGCCCCCTCGCGCTTCTCCCCCGAGAGGATGCGGATCCGGTCGAGGATCCCGTTCACGAAGGCGCCCGACTGGGAGGTCGAGTAGCGCTTCGCCATCTCGATCGCCTCGTTGATCGCGACCTTCGCGGGGACCTCCCCGGCGTGGAGGAGCTCGTAGACCCCCAGGCGCAGGACGTTCCGGTCGAGGACCGCCATCCGCTCGAGGTCCCAGTTCTTCGCGGTCCGGCGGATCCACCCGTCGATCTCCTCCCGGTGGGCGCGCACCCCCTCGACGAGGGAGCGGGCGAAGGCGCGGATCTCCGGGTCGCGGGCCTGCGTCTCCACGTAGGCCGTGGCCTCGCCGTAGGCGTCCTCCCCCCGCACGTCGACCATGTAGAGGACGTGGAGCGCGTACTCGCGCGCCCGCGACCGGCGCCGCAGGATCGCGGTCATCCGCCGCCCCGGGCCGGGAGCTCGCGTAGCAGGTTCGCCATCCGCAGCGCGACGAGGCCGGCGTCGAACCCGCGGTTCCCCTTCGATCCCCCGGACCGGGCGAGGGCGTCCTCCACCGACTCGCAGGCGAGGACCTCGAAGGCGACGGGGACATAGGTCTCGCGGGCGACCTCGGCGCACCCGTGGGCGCACTCCCGGGCGATGAGATCGAAGTGCTCGGTCTCCCCCCGCACGATCGCCCCGAGGGCGACGATCGCCTCGCACGCGCCCGATTCGGCGAGGCGCCGGACGGCGAGGGGGACCTCGAAGGCCCCCGGGACGTTGACGAGCGTGATCGACTCCTCGGCGACGCCGTTCTTCTTAAGGGCGTCGAGGCACCCCTCCAGCAGGCGCTTCGCGACCTGGCCGTGGAACCGGCCGACGACGACGCCGACGCGGCGGCCCGATCCGGCGAGGGAGCCCGAGAACTCGCGCACGATGCGGGCGGATTCTACCGGGCCGGTCGCCGGCGCCGGACGGCCGCCCGTGGCGGTCTCCCGGAAGGAGGGCGGCTCGACCCAGCCGAGGCGCGGGACACGTCCCGTCGGACGGCGACCGGAGCCTCGGCGAGCGCCCCGCCGAAGCTGCGTCGGGACGAACCGACGGGACGGAGCGGACGTCCCCGCGCCCTTCCCCATGCCCATGCCCTGGCATAGGGTCTCCCACATGAGGACGACCGTCGAGATTCCCGACTCGCTCCTGGTGCAGGCCCGGGCCGTCGCGGCCCGGGAGAGGACGACCCTTCGCGCCCTGATCGCGGAGGGGCTCCGGAGGATCCTCGGGGAGCGTCGCCGTCCGAGACGCTTCCGGCTCCGGCGCGTGACGATCCGGGGCAAGGGCCTCCGACGCGGCTTTCGCGGGGCCTCCTGGGAGCGGATCCGCGACCGCACCTACGAGGGGCGCGGTTCGTAATCGCCGGCGACACGAACCTGATCGTCTACGCTCACCGAGAGGACTCCCACTGGCTCGAGGCGTCCCTGCGCCGCCTCCCCGAGCTGTCGGAGGGCGCGTCGGCATGGGCGATCTCCTGGCTCTGCCTCCACGAGTTCGTGGCGATCGCGACGCACCCGCGCATCTACGCTCCGCCGACGCCCTCCGCGAAGGCGATCGAGGCGGTCGAGGCGTGCCTCGAATCTTCCAGCCTGGTCCTCCTCGCGGAGGGGGAGGGCTACTGGCTGCGCCTCCGCGACGCGCTCGTCTCAGGACGGGCGTCCGGCCCCCTCGCCCACGATGCCCGCGTCGTCGCTCTCTGTCGGCTTCACGGCGTGCGGGAGCTCTGGAGCGTCGACCACGACTTCAGCCGCTTCCCCGACCTGAGGGTCCGGAATTCCCTCGTCGCCTGACGCGGAGGACGGGGGTCGGCGCGCGCCTCGGCAGGATCGAGCCCCTCGGGTGAACCACTGGAACGCTTCCGCCCCGACGCGGTCCGGTCCATCGTTCGGCGGAGCCCATGCGTCGCCATAGAGCGGGCCGGAGCGAGGACGATCCGTCGCGGGCGGCCGGATCGGCCGCGATCAAAAGTTCGTGAAAGTCGTCCCCTCGAGGTTCGTGAAGGAGAACGGACCGCCCACGACAGCCTGCCAGTATAGGGTCAGGCCGACGAGGGCCGCATTCTGCGGGATGGGGAGGATCACGGAAGCTCGCCCTTGCGGGTCGAAGGAACCGGCACCGAGGAAGAGGAGGCCCAGCGGATCAATGCGGAGCGTTCCGAAGGGGGGAAGGTCGAGACTCGAACTCCCGAGCGAGGCTGCGAGCAACCACCCGCCGGAAGCGGGGCCGTACAGGTCCAGGAGGAGAGGCTTCCCCACGCGCGGGATCCCTCGCCACGCGAGTTGGCGCCCCAGATTCGAGAGAAGCCGATCCTCCCCGTCGTTGCCGACCCACACGTCGAGATCCCCGTCCCCGTCCAGGTCTCCGAGGGCGAGCGAGTAGGTGTCGTCGGCGAGCGCGGGGAGCTGCGCGGTCGCGTCGCTGAGAACGCCCGACCCGGCGTTCAAGTAGAGGCGATTCTGCTGGCCGAGCGAGTTCCCGAAGACGGCGTCGAGGTCTCCGTCGTCGTCCATGTCCCCGATCGCGATCGCCTGGGTGTAGTCGAAGACGAGGGGCAGCTGGCCGGGAGCATTGGTGAACACGCCCGACCCGTTGTTGAGGAGCAGGCGGTCCTGTCCCCCGGGTACCGCGCCCAGGGCGCTGTTCCCGATCAGGGCGTCGAGGTCTCCGTCCGCATCCAGGTCGCCGAGCGAGACCGCGCGGGTGAGGTCGAGCATCGTGGGGAGCTGGGACGTTCCATTGCTGAACACGCCCGAGCCGTTGTTCAGGAAGAGCCGATTCTGGCCTCCCAGCGACCCCGTGGTTCCCGTCAAAGCGTCGAGGTCCCCGTCGCCGTCCACGTCCCCGAGGGCCACCGCGAGGGTCTGGTCCAGGATCACGGGGACCTGGCCCGGAGCGTTGCTGTACGTGCCCGCCCCGTTGTTCAGATAGAGCCTGTTCTGCGCGATGTCCGCGAGCCAGGCGTCGAGGTCTCCATCGGAGTCGACGTCCGCCGCGGCGACGGCCGTCGTGGAGCCGGGCATCGCAGGGAGCTGGATCGTCGCGTCGTTGAAGACGCCGGATCCGGTGTTCAGGTAGAGCCGGTCTTGGCCGACGCTCCCGATCAGGGCGTCGAGGTCTCCGTCGGCGTCGACGTCCGCCAGAGCGACGCCCGCCGTGGAGCTGGGGATCGCAGGGAGCTGGATCGTCGCGTCGTTGAAGAGTCCCGTGGCATCGTTCAGGTAGAGACGAACCAGGTCTCCCGGCCCGGAGGTCCCCCCGTTCCCGGTCAGGGCATCGAGATCCCCGTCGCCGTCGATGTCCCCGAGTCCGAGGCCGGCCGTGCGGTCGCGGCTGGAGGGGAGTCGGGAGGTGGCGTCGAGGAAGACTCCGGACCCGTCGTTCAGCTGCAGACGCTTCTCGCCCGCCTTGGCGATCAGGACGTCGAGGTCGCCGTCCGCGTCGACGTCGCCGAACGCGACAGTCAGAGTCCAGCCGAGCATCGCGGGCAGCTGGGAGGTCGCGTCGCTGAAGACTCCGGTTCCGTCGTTCACGAAGAGACGGTCCTGCGCGAAGGTCCCGACCCACACGTCGAGGTCCCCGTCCCCGTCCACATCTCCGAGATCGACGGCGAGTGTGCCGGCGGTCAGAGGGGGGAGGGCCGAGGGGGCATCCGCGAAGGTCCCCGAGCCGGCGTTCAAATAGAGGCGATTCGGCACCCCTCCCAGCAGGGCGTCGAGGTCCCCATCCCCGTCCGCGTCTCCCAGGGCGACGTCGGAGGTGTTGTCGAGGAACATCGGGATCTGGCCGGGCGCGTCCGCGAATCCTCCCGAACCGTCGTTTAGGAGGAGGCGGCTCAGACCCGAATTCCCGATCAGGGCGTCGAGATCCCCGTCGGCGTCGACATCCCCGAGGGCGACCGCGTAGGTAGCGTCTGGGAAGGCTGGCAGCTGCGCAGTCGCGTCGCTGAACGCCCCCGACCCGTCGTTCACATGGAGGCGGTTCAGCTGCCCGTCGTCGTTTCCGACCAGAGCATCGAGGTCCCCGTCCGCATCGACGTCCCCCAGGGCCGCCGCGGTCGTATTGTCGGAGACCGAGGGAAGCTGGGCGGTGGCGTCGCTGAACACTCCCGAGCCGTCGTTCAGATACAGGCGATCCTGCGCCCCGCACGAGCCGCAGAATCCGCCCCAGGTCCCGATCCAGGCGTCGAGGTCTCCGTCCCCGTCGACGTCCCCTTGCGCGATGGCCTTCGTGTTGAGGACGCCCGCCGGCAGCTGGGCCGTCGCATCGCGAAACACACCTGAGCCTTCGTTCAGGAGGAGCCGGTTCTGGTTCACCGTTGGCCCGCCCAGGGCGTTTCCGATCAGCCCGTCGAGATTCCCGTCCCCGTCCACGTCTCCGAGCGCGATGGCCCAGGGTGAGTCCAGCCCGCGCGGCAGCATCCGATGAAGCTCGGCGAAGCGCTGAGGCTGTGCCCGGGCGCTCGAGGCCGTCGCAAGCCCCAGAACGATGGCGGCGCAGAAACCTCGGAAGAAATCCATCGCCACACCTCGGGCGGGGAGCGTCGGAATGATCGCACGCGGCCCCAACGAGGGGAACCGCAGATTCCGCGATCGACGGCCGGGTGGACTCTAGGACGTGGCGACCTCGACCCTCGGTCCGCTCTGTGGAGGAGCCCGGTCGCGGAAGAACGAAGCCAGGGGAGAAGTCGCTACTCGGGTGCGCTGGAGAGCGCCGCTCCGATGCCCGGAGCCGCTTTGCGGGATCGCAGCGCCCGCCCGAACGCGGAACGGACCGCGGCGCCGAGGTCGTCGACGAGGGTGTAGAAGAGCGGCACGACCCAGAGGGTGAAGAGGGTCGAGACGGCGAGCCCGCCGGCTACCGCGATCGCGAGGGCGCGGTAGGAGATCCCCTCCTGCGGATTGCTCTCGGCCACCGCCATCGGGAGGAGGCCGAGAATCGTCGTGAGGGCCGTCATCAGGACGGGGCGCAGCCGGTCGTGCGAGCCCTTGAGGACCGCCGCGCGACGTTCCATCCCGTGCTCGCGGCGCAGCTGGTTCACGCGGTCGATCAGGACGATCCCGTTGTTGACGACGACGCCGACGAGGAGGATCACGCCGATGAACCCGACCGGGTCGAGGGGCGTCCCGGTCAGGTAGAGCGCCCAGACGGCGCCGAGGCCGGCGAACGGGATCGTGAAGAGGATCGAGAGGGGGAGGATGGCCGACTCGAAGAGGATCCCCATCAGGAAGTAGACGAGGACGATCGAGAGGTTGAGCGTCGCGAAGAGCTCCATGAAGGTGTCCTCGAGCTCGCGCGCCCCGCCGTCCTCCTCCCAGCCGTAGCCGCGCGGGAACTCCATGCCGGCGAGGGCGGAGGAGACGTGCGACCAGGCGCGGAAGGTGTCGCGCTCGCTCACCCGGGCGGTGACGACCAGGCGGGTCTTCCCGTCGCGCCGCCGGATCTCGCGGTAGGACTTCCCCCCGACGAACTTCGCGAAGGCGGAGAGGGGGTAGGAGGAGCCCGACTCGGAGAAGACGGAGAGGTCGCGCAGATGGCCGAGGTCGTCGCGCCCCTCGGGGTCGAAGCCGACGAGGAGGAGGCGCTCGCGCCCCTCCTCCTCGAAGCGGGCGAGGGGGAAGCCGCGCAGCGCCCACTCGATCGTCCCGCGGACGGCGGCGGGGGAGACGTTGAGATCCCGCAGGCGGTCGCGGTCGAGCTCGACCCGCATCTCCTCCGTCCCGCGCTCGATCGCGGTCTCGATCGACTCGAAGACCGGGTCGGCGCCGAGGCGCTCCTTCACCTCCTCGGCGAGGGTGGCCAGGGTCTCCGAGTCGGGCCCGGTCAGGGCGAGGCGCAGGCCGTCGGCGTTCCGGCGCAACTCGCCGTCCTCCCCCGGGACATCGAGCCGCAGGCGGATGCCGGGCCGCTTGGGGAGCTCGTCCCGCAGGCGCTTGGCGAGGGCGCGCCGGGCCTCGAGGGAGAGGCCGCTCTCGTAGTAGAGGGAGATCCAGCCGGTCGAGCGGTCGAAGCCCGCGCCGAGGTCCTTGTAGCCGAGGGAAGCCTTCCGCTCGGAGAGGAAGCGCTCGTAGACCCCGACCTCCTCGCTCGCCTCGGCGAGGGTGAAGTTGCGCGGGAGCTCGATCCGGAACTCGTATTCCCCCGCCTCGTCCCCCTGGTCCCCGACCTTCTGGAGGTGGCTCCCCGGGATCCCGTAGGAGGCGAGGAGGAGGACCGTGCCGAGGGTCGCGAGGATCCGGTGGCGCAGGCACCAGGCGAGGACGGCGACCTGACCCCGGTTGACGGCGGGGAAGACCTTCCCCGCGAGGGGAAGGCGGGAGAACAGGCGCGCGGATCGTGGGGCGCGATCGCGCAGGAGCGCCTTCGCGGCGGTCGGCTGGAAGAAGAGGGCGAGGACGAGGGAGGCGAGGATCGAGGCGCAGAGGGGGAGGCCGATCGCCTCCATGGCGAGCCGGAGGTTGCGCTCCTGGGAGAGGAAGATGAGGGGGGCGAAGACGATCACCGTCGTCAGGCTCGAGGCGAGGACGGCGAGCCCGACCTCGGAGGGACCCTCGACGGAGGCCTCCCCGATCGGGCGCCCCTCCTCCCGCAGCCGGATCGTGTTCTCGGTGACGACGATCGCGTTGTCGACGAGCATCCCGATGGCGAGTGTCACCCCCATCATCGTCAGGAGGTTGAAGGAGTCGCCGCGGAAGTAGAGGAGGGGAAGGACGAGGAGGACGGAGGCGGGGATCGCGGCCGCGACGAGGAGCGTCGCCCGCATCCGCCGCAGGAAGAGGAGGAGGACGACGACCGCGAGCGCCGCCCCCTCGAGGGAGGTCGTGCCGAGGTCGGTGAGGCTCCGCTCGATCATCTTCCCCTGGTCGAAAAACCGCTGGATGGAGAGGCCCGCGAGGGCGGGGTCGCGCTCGAGCCCCTCGAAGGCCCCGACGAGGCGGTGGGAGACCTCGACCGCGTTCGCGTTGCTCTCGCGGTAGATCGCCGCGTGGTAGGCGTACTTCCCGTTCACGCGGAAGAGGCGCTGGCGGACGGCGCGCACCTCCCGCACCTCCCCGAGGTCGGCGACCGTGACCCCCGGGGCGACCGGGATCGAGCGGATCTCCTCGAGATTCTTGAACTTCGCGTCCGAGCGCAGGAGGAAGCGCTTCCCCCCCTCCTCGACCTTCCCCGCCGGGACCGCGAAGTTGTCGCGCGAGAGCCGCGTCACGACCTCGCGCAGGTCGAGGCGGCTCGCCCGGACCCGGTCCTCGTCGAGGTAGATCCGGACCGTCTCGTCCATCAGGCCCCAGATCTCGACGCGGGCGACCCCGTCGACCGCCTCGAGGCGCTTCTGGATGACCTCCTCGACGAGCCAGTTCGAGCGCTCCTCCTGCTCCTCGAAGAGGAAGGCGCACCAGACGACGGGCATGTCCTCGAGGCTGAACCGCCAGGTCCAGATCCTCGGGATCCGCTCCGGCAGGGAGGGGCGGACGCGCTCGATGCGGTCGCGGACGTCCGCGTAGGCCAGGTCCATTTCGACGCGGCCGTGGAACCGTACGTTGATCCACCCGATCCCCTCCCGGCTCATGGAGGAGACGGAGCGCACGCCCGGGATCGTGCGCATCTCCTCCTCGACGGGCCGGACCGCCCGCTCCTCGACCTCGCGGGGGTTGGCGTCGGGGAAGGGGACGCCGATCGAGACGCTCTGCTCGCCCCAGCCGTTCGGGACGAGTGCGATCGGGATGCGCCAGGTCGCGATCGCCCCGACCCCGAGGAGGGCGAGGAAGACCATGCCCATCGTGACGGGGCGCGAGACGGCCCACGCGATCCACCCGAAGCGGCGCGCGCTCACGCCGGGCTCTCCGCGGTCGCCGGGGGCCGATCCCGCAGGACGAGCCGGTACGCGACGGGGATGACGAAGAGGGTGAGGAGGGTCGAGCCAGCGAGGCCGACCACGACGGTGATCGCCATCGGCGTCTGGAGCTCCGTCCCCTCCCCTCCCCCGAGGTCCCCGAGCAGCGGGATCCCCTTCAGCCACCCGGTCATCGGGAGGAGGCCCAGGATCGTCGTCAGGGTCGTCATCAGGATCGGCCGCAGCCGGGCGCCGGCCGCCTCGAGGAGGGCCTCGTGCACCGACAGCCCCGCCCGGCGCTTCTGGTTCGCCCGGTCGAGGAGGACGATCGCGTTGTCCGTGACGAGGCCGGCGAGGAGGATCAGCCCGAGGAAGACGACGACGGAGAGGGGCAGGCCGAAGGCCTCGAGGGCGAAGACGACGAAGACGAGGCCGAGGGGGACCGTCAGCATGATCAGGAGGGGCTGCACGATCGACTCGAACTGGGCGGCCATCACGAGGTAGACGAGGAAGATCGCGAGCCACAGCGCGAAGCGCAGGCTCCCGAGGGCGCGCTCCATCTCGCGCTTCTGCCCTCCGAGCAGGACCTCGTACCCCTCGGGCCGCTCGATCCCGGCGAGGCGCGTCTCGATCCGCCGGGAGAGACCGCCCAGGTCGAACCCCTGGACCGCGGCGGTCACGACCGCCGCCCGGCGGTTCCCGATCCGCCGCACCTCGGCCGGACCCTCCGTCACCTCGAGGTGGGCGACCGCCTTCAGGGGGATCGGGGTCGGCGCGCCGGGGTTCACGACGGTCTCCCGGAGCCGATGGAGGCCGCGGATCTCGTCCTCGTCGGCCTGGACGCGGATGTCGATCCGTTCCTCGCGGCGCGGGAAGGTCGAGGCGACGCGGCCGAGGACCTCGTCCCGCAAAAGGTCGGCGGCCGCCCGGAGGTCGAGGCCGTAGTGGAGGAGCTTCTCCCGGTCGAAGGTCACGCGGATCTCGGGATTGCCGCGGCGCACGCTGGTCCGGACGTCGAAGAGTCCCGGGATCTCCTCGAGGGCGGCGGCCGCCTCCCGGCCGAGCCGGGCGAGGACGGCGAGGTCCTGGCCCCGGATCTCGACCTCGACGGGAGGGGCGACGGAGAAGTAGGTCGGACGGCGCAGCCGCAGCCGTTGCACCTCGGGGAGGGCGCCGAGGATCTCGCGGGTGCGGGCGAGGACGGCGTCCTCCCGCGCGACGTGGTCGGGCCCGGACCGGACCCGCACCGTCAGGCGGGCCGTGTGCTCCCCTTCCTCGGAGGTCGTGAGCGCCGTGCGCTCGACCCCGCTCACGAGGACGGTCGACTCGACGTCGGGGATCGAGCGGACCTGCTGCGCGACGGGCGCGAGGAGCCGGTCGGTCCTCTCGACCGGGGTCCCGACGGGGAGCCCGACCTCCGCGGTGAACTCCCCCTGGTGGACCTCGGGGAGGAGCTCCGCGCCGAGGTGGGGGAGCCGCCAGGCGGCGAGCGCGGAGAGGGCGAGGCAGGCGCCGAGGACGGGAAGGGGGTGGCGCAGGGTCCGGTCGAGCGCCCCGGGGTAGGCCCGGGCGAGGGGATCGTAGAGCCTCTCCCAGACGAGGAAGAGGGGGCGGAGGGCGAGCCCGAAGAGGGCGAAGGTCCACCGGAGAATGCACCGGCCAAGGACGACGACGACGAGGAAGGCGAGGGCGCGCAGGAGGAGGCGCCCCGCGACCGAGAGGGCGGAGGGGACGACGCGGGTCACCCGGCGGAAGCTCGTCCCCTCGAGGAGGGAAAGGCGAGCCGCCCCGCCGGCGAGGGAGAAGCGCCGCGAGGCGAGCATCGGGATCAGCGTGAGGGAGACGGCGAGGGAGACCATGAGGGAGCCGACGACGGTGAGCGCCTGGTCCCCGAAGATCTGCCCGGCGATCCCCTCGACGAAGACGATCGGGAAGAAGACGGCGACGGTCGTCAGCGTCGTCGCCGCGACCGCGCCTCCCACCTCCGAGGTCCCCCGGACGGCCGCCCGGACGATCCCGTCCCCCTCCTCCCGGCACCGGGAGATCGACTCGAGGACGACGATCGAGGCGTCGACGATCATCCCCACCCCGAGGGCGAGGCCGCCGAGGGACATGATGTTGAGGGAGACCCCCGCGAGGTGCATGACCGCGAAGGTCGCCACGATCGAGACGGGGATCGAGAGGGCGATGATCCCGGTGGCCGCGAGCCGCCGGAGGAAGAGGAAGAGGATCGCGACGGCGAGGATCCCGCCGACGAGGGCGGAGTCCTTCACCTCGGCGATCGCGTTGCGGATGAAGGTCGAGGCGTCGGAGAGGACGAGGAGGGAAGACTCGCGCGGCAGCCGGGCGGCGAGGAATCGGGTCATCGCCTCGTGCTCGACCCGCGCCTGGCGCCGCCGCCCCTCGCGCTGCTTCTCCCGCTCCTCGGCCTCCTTCGCGTCGGCGGGGGGGGGCGCGTCGACAGGGGGGGGCTTGGTCTCCTCCTCGGGCGGGACGAAGTCGAGCCCCTTCCTCGCGACGTAGGCGCGCTGCTGGTCCGTCCCGAAGAGCCGCTCCCGGACGCCGCGCGCCACGGCGACGATGTTCGCTCCCGCCTCCCGGTAGACGTCGATCTCGACCGCCTCGCGGCCGTCGACCCGGGTGACGACCTCCCGCTCCCGGTGCCCGCGCTCGACGCGGGCGAGGTCCTTCAGGCGGACCGCGACCCCCTCGCGGCGGGCGACGACGAGGTCCCCGATCTCGCCGACCTCGCGGAACTCGTTCAGCGTCCGGACGATGTACTCCGCGTCCCCCTCCTCCAACTTCCCGCCGGTCGCGTTGAGGTTCTCCTCGGCGAGGCGCGCCACCACCTCCTCGGGCTCGACGTGGAGCCCCGCGATCGCGGAGGGGTCGAGGGAGACGCGGATCTCCTCCTCGAGCCCCCCCCGGACGCGCACGGCCGCCACCCCCTCGACCCCCTCGAGGCCGCGCTTCACCTCCTCCTCGGCGAGGCGGCGCAGCTCGAGGAGGTCCTGCGGGCCCGAGAGGGCGAGGCGCAGGATCGGATCGAGGTTGGGGTCGTAGCGGAGGAGGAGCGGCCGCCCCGCCCCCGGCGGGAGCTCGACGCTGTCGAGGCGCTCCCGCACGTCCTGCATCGCGAAGGGGATCGGCGTCTTCCAGTCGAACTCGAGGATGACGTCGGAGACCTCGGCGCGGGACACGCTCGTGATCCGGGCCAGGCGGGAGAGGGTCGAGAGCTCCTCCTGGACCCGCTTCGAGAGGCGGTCCTCGACGTCCTGCGGGGCCGCGCCGGGGTACTCCGTGCGGACCGTGATCGTCGGGTAGGAGATGTCGGGGAGGAGGTTGAGGGGGAGCTTCCCGAGCGAGACGAGCCCGAAGACGGCGACGGCGAGGAAGCTCATCGTCACGGCGACGGGCCGCTCCGTCATGACGGCGAAGCGGCTCCGGCGCTCGCCCGGGGGGGGAGGCGTCGGCTCGTCCATCGCGGCGAGGGGGCCTAGCCCTCGACGACGAGGACGCTCGCGCCGTCGCGGAGGTCGGCCCCGCCGGCAACGACGACGCGGTCGTCGGGGCGGACGCCGTCCTCGCCGACGTTGCGGACCTCCATGCGCTCGAGGTCGGAGTACCCCTCCTCGACCGGGATGCGCACGGCCTTCCCGTCCCGCACGGCGAAGACGACCGGCTGCGCCCCCTCGTAGAGGACCGCCTTCTTCGGGACGAGGACGGCATCGGCCCGCTTGTCGGTCGTGATCTTGACGCGCACCAGCATCCCGGGGCGCAGGCCCCCGTCCCCGGCGTCGATCTCGGCGGTCAGGCGGAAGTTCCCGGTCGCGGGGTCGACCGTCGGGCTCACCCGGAGCACCCTCCCCGCGAACTCCCGGCCCGGCAGCGCCTCGCTCCACGCGACGAGGGTCAGTCCCTCGCGGACGAGGGGGAGCTCCCGCTGCGGGCGCGGGAGAGTCACCCGCAGGCGCGCGGCGTCGACGATCGAGAAGGCCCGGGTCGCGCTCGACACGGTCTCCCCGACCTTCACGCGGCGGTCGGCGACGACCCCCGGGAAGGGGGCGACGATCCGGGTGTCGGCGAGGCGGCGCTTGGCGAGGTCCCAGGCGATCTGCGCCTTCTCGACGGCGACCTTCGCGGAGGCCTGGTCGAGGCCCGCCTTCTTCACCCCGAAGTCGGCGAGAGCCCGCTCCCCCTCGGCTCGTTCCCAGGCGAGCTTGGCGGCCTCGACCTCCTTGGGGGCGACGACGACGGGGCGTCCCGTCTCCTCCGGGGAGGCCATCGCCCGCGTCCGGTCCCAGTCGCGCTTCGCCTGCTCGGCAGCGATCCGGGCCTGCTCGGCCTTCTTGCCGGCCTCCTCGAGGGCGAGGGCGGCGTGCGCCTGTCGGTGGACGGCCTCGTCGTGGGCGACCCGGGCGTTGCGCTCGTTCAGGGTCGCGTCCTCGTCCTCGATCCGGGCGAGGACGGCCCCCGCGGCCACCGCCGTCCCCTCCTCGGCCTCGAGGGATCGCAGGACCCCCCCGGCCTTGGGGTAGATGTCGACCATCGCCTCGGACTCGACCGTGGCGGTCGTCTCCAGGAAGGCGGCGATCTCCCCGCGGGAGACCGGCGCGACCCGGACGCGGGCCGAGGCCCCGGCGGGCTTCCCCGCGGCCGCGCCGCCGGCCTCGGCCCCCGGGGGGCCGCCGGACTTCATCTCGCAGGCCGCCGCGCAGGCGGCGAGGAGGACGAGGAGGAGGGGGGGAGCGCTTCGCACGACAGGGGGGGCGGGCGAGCCGGGATACGAACTCCAGGTCGTTCCGTTGAGTTCCCGGACCGATCGCGGGGCCGACCCGGGCGCATCTTATCGCCCGCCTGCGGGGGGGGGCGGGTGGAAGCCCTTCCGGGCGCCCCGTTATGCTCGCGCCGTGGCACGCCGACACGAGGATTGGATCGCGCAGGCGAGGATCGACCTGAAGGTGGCCCAGGAGAACGCGCGGGCCGGGAGGTTCGAGTGGTCCTGCTTCGTCGCGCAACAGTGCGCGGAGAAGGCCGCGGAGGCCCTCCACGAGCGGAGGGGGGCCGAGGCCTGGGGCCATGGGGTCCTCCGGCTCCTCGAGACCCTCGAACCGAACGAGCGCCCCGGGAAGGAGATCCTGGATGCCGCGCCTGAGCTGGACCGCCACTACGTCCCGGCGCGCCACCCCAACGGCTTCGAGAGCGGCTACCCGTCCCAGTACTTCGGAGAGGCGGACGCGAAACGCGCCGTTTCCCATGCCGAAGGAATCCTCCGACACTGTGAGGCTGTTCTCGCTCGACCGTGAGGCGGTCGTCGGCTGGCTCCGTGGCTGGGCCCGGGAGCTGGGCTCCCGGCGTCTCGACGTGAGGCGGGTCCTCCTCTTCGGGTCCCTGGCGAGAGGGGACCACCGGGCGAGGAGCGACGCCGACGTCCTCGTCGAGCTCGAGGCCTCCGTGCACCCGCGATGGTTCGATCGGATCCCGGATCTCCTCCCCTCCGGGGCGCCCGTCCCGGTCGACGTCTTCCCCTACACCGTCGAGGAGGTTCGCCGGATGGTCGCCTCCGGCAATCCCCTCCTGCGCCGGGCGGTGTCCGAAGGGATCGTCCTCTTCGAGCGATGAGGTGATCTCCCTCGAGGAGGCGCGTTCGATCGTCGCGGCGCGCGCGCCCGGCCCTCCCGCTGCCGTGGAGGTCGCGCTCGCGGAGTGCCTCGGCCTCACGCTCGCGGAGGAGGTCGCCTCCGACCTCGACCTCCCGCCGTTCGACGCCTCGGCGATGGACGGGTACGCGGTGCGCGCGCAGGACGTCTCCGTCGCCCCCGCCGCGCTCCGGGTGGTCGGGGAGTCCAGGGCGGGGAAGCCCTTCTCCGGCCGCCTGCTCGCGGGGACGGCGGTCTCGATCATGACGGGCGCTGCCCTCCCGGAGGGGGCCGACGCCGTGGTGATGGTCGAGCGCACCCAGCGGGACGGCGATTTCGTCCGCGTCCTCGACACGGCGCGGAAAGGGGAGAACCTGCGGCGCAGGGGGGAGGACTTGAGGGAGGGAGAGGTCGTGCTGCGTCCCGGGACCCCGATCCGGCCGCAGGAGATGGGGGTGCTCGCGGCGGTCGGACGCGCCCGGGTGCGGGCCCTCCCGAGGCCCCGGGTGGCGATCCTCTCGACGGGGGACGAGCTCGTCCCGCCCGACCTCCGGCCCGGTCCCGGCCAGATCCGCGAGAGCAACTCCTTCTCCCTGCTCGGCCAGGCGCTCCGGGCCGAGGCGCAGCCCCTGCGCCTCGGGGTCGCGCGGGACGACCGGGCGGAGATCCGCGCGCGGATCGAGGAGGGGCTCCGCGCCGACCTCCTCCTCCTCACGGGCGGAGTCTCGGTCGGCGCCTACGACTTCGTCGCCGAGGCGCTCGGGGCGCTCGGGGTCGAGCGCCACTTCCACGGCGTCTCGATGAAGCCGGGACGTCCGGTCTGGTTCGGGACGCGGGGGGAGACCGCCGTCTTCGGCCTGCCGGGGAATCCGGTCTCCGCCTTCGTCGGGTTCGAGGTGCTCGCGAGGGTCGCGATCGAGAAGCGGCAGGGGCGAGCCCCTCGGGATCCGTTCCACCACGGGCGCTTCGGAGGGGGGCGGGTGAAAAAGAACCCGCGGCTCCAGCTCGTCCCGGCCGTGACGTCCTGCTCCCCGGGGGGGGGCTCGGAGGTCCGCGCGCTCGAGTGGTCGAGCAGCGGGGACCTGATCGAGCTCGCCCGGGCGAACGCGCTCCTCTCCGTGCCGCCGGAGACGGTCCCGGAGGAGGGGGCGGTCGTGCGGTTCCTCGAGATCTAGGTTGGCGGGACTGCGCATCCGGTTCGCCGCCTCCCTCGCGACGGCCGGCCTCCTCTCGTGCGCGCAGCCGGGCCCGGACCTCGGCCCCCTCGGTTTCGTCGCGCTCGTCCCGTGGGCGCTCGCGAACCTCGGACCGGCCGTCCGGCGCGCCGCGCTCGCCGACTACGCCGGGGGGCTCGCCTTCTTCGCCCTCTCGACGGGGTGGCTCGCGCACGTCGCCTTCACCGCGGCCGCGATCGTGATCCCGGTCTCGGCCCTCTCCTTCGTCCTGGCGGGCTGGCTGCTCCGGCGGCTCGGGGGACGGCTCCCCCTCTCCCTCGCCCTCGGCCTCGCGTGGATGGCGGGGGAGTACCTGCGGTCCCTCTGCCCGCCGGGGGGGTTCCCGATGGGCCTCCTCGGCGCCGGGTTCTACCGGTTCACGACCTGGATCCAGGTCGCCGACCTCGGGGGGATCTTCCTCGTCTCCTTCCTCGGCGCCGCGGTGAACGGAGCGGCCGCCGGGCTCCTCGCCCCCTTTCTCCGACTCCCGCGGCCGGGAGCGCCGGCCCTGGAAGGGGCGATCGGGCTCGTCGCCTTCCTCGCTCCCCTGGTCTACGGGGCGGTCCGCCTCCCGAGGCCGACGTCCGAGGGACCCCTGGTCACCGTCGTCCAGGCGAACGTCTCGGAGCGAGCGAAGCGGGAGGTCCAGACGGAGGGAGGGGACGCGGAGGACCGGGCGGACTGGATGGTGCGCGAGCACCGCCGCCTCACGCTCTCCGCCTCGGACCCCGGCGACCTCCTCGTGTGGCCGGAGACCATGCTCCCCTGGCCCCTCGGGGAGGGGGGGCCGGAGCAGGTCCTGGTCGAGGCGGGGGAGGTCCCCGGAGCCCCCGTCCGGTGGACCATGCGCGACGCGGCCGAGGTCGAGGAGGAGATCGTCCGGCGCGAGGTCCTCGGGGCGCTCGGCGAGCGGCGGCCGTACTTCCTCGTCGGCGTCCTCCTCCTCCAGCGGATCGACGGAACCACCCACCAGTTCAATTCGGCCCTCCTCTACACCCCCGAGGGGGCCCGGGTCGGTCGGTACGACAAGGTCCACCTCGTCCCCGGGGGGGAGTTCCTCCCCTGGCGCCGGGCGATCCCCTTCGCCGACGCGATCGGCCGCTGGATCGAGTCCTGGGCGGGCTACTTCCCCGACCTCGCGCCCGGGGAGGGGCCGCGCGTCCTCGAGTTCAGCGGACGGGACGGCCGGCGGTGGCGCTTCGGGGCGGCGATCTGCTGGGACAACGCCTACGCGGACCTCTTCCGCTCCAACGCGCGGGCGGGGGCCGACTTCCATGTCCTCCTCTCGAACGAGGCCCACTTCCTCGACTCCTTCGAGATGGAGCAGCTCCTGGCCCACGCCGTCTTCCGCGCCGTCGAGACGCGCCGGTCGATCCTCCGGGCCACGAACACGGGGATCTCCGCCCTCGTCGCCCCCGACGGGACCGTCCCGGCGGTGCTCGAGCGGCAGGGGCGGCGGAAGGACGTGGCTGGGACCCTTTCGGCCCGGGTGCCGGTCTCGAAGGGGGGGAGCCTCTTCCTCCGGATCGGAGAAGCCTTCCCCATCGCGGCGAGCGTCTTCGCCCTGGGGCTGGCCTTCCTCTGCCGACGGGGTGCGGAATCGCCTCGCCCGTCTTGACTTGGATGACCCTGTTTTTATAGTCGTTGGGTCTCCGCCGCGCCCCCTGGCGGAATTCGTACTGAACGCTCCCTTCAGGAGAAGGAAATGAGCTCGATCGGTCGCATTTTCATCGTCGTCAACCTCGTGCTCTCGGCCGCCTTCCTCGGCTGGGCGGGCGCCGTCCTCGCGAAGAGCGACGAGTTCAAGCAGAAGTACGAGGCCGAGGCGAAGGCCCACAGGGACACGAAGGCGGCGCTCGAGGGCCGGCTCACGAAGACGGAGGGGGAGAGGGACGAGACGAAGCAGTCCCTCGCCACCGTCCGGGAGGAGAAGGGACGCTTCGAGGGAGACGTCGACCGGCTCCAGAAGGAGCTCGCCTCCGCGAAGGACGAGAACGCGCAGCTGCGCGGCTCGGTCGGCTCGATCGACACGAAGCTCGGCGACTTCCAGCAGAACCTCAAGCAGAAGGACGACCGGATCGCCGAGCTCGACCGGGAGCGGGACAAGCTCCGCGAGGAGCGGGAGAAGGCGACGGAGGCGCAGCTCGCCGCCGAGAGCGAGAAGAACAACGCCGTCGACGAGCTTCGCCGCTCGAAGGAGACGGTCGGCTCGCTCCAGGAGTCGGTCACCACCCTCACGAAGGACCTGGACAAGGTCAAGTTCCAGCGCGACGAGCTCGTCTCGCGGACGGGCGTCTCCCTCGACACCGTGATGGCCCAGCCGCTGATCCAGGCCCGCGTCTTCAAGGTCCTCCAGGAGGCGGGGCTCGTCGCGCTCAACGTCGGCTCCGACGACGGCGTCACCCGCGGCTTCACGTTCGACGTCTTCAACGGCGCGAACTACAAGGGGCGCGTGACGGTCGAGACGGTCGACAAGAAGTTCTGCTCCGCCCGGATCACCCTCTCGAGGACGGGGCAGACGATCGCCGAGGGGGACCGCGCGGCGACGCGCCTGTAGGAGAGGGAGAGAGCCATGGCCAAGGAACGCGCCGGACGAAAGCCCCTCCCCGCCCGCCGCCCCGAGCCGCTCGAGGCGGAGGCCCCCGCCGAGAAGCCGGGGATCGACGCCGCCTCGGGGATGGTCCTCATGACGAGCCTCCTCCTCCTCGTCGCGATCGTGCTGTGCTGGATGGAGCTCGGGCGCCACTACGGCGCCGGGCCCCTCGCCCCCGGATAGGGGAGGGAAAGAGCGAACTCCTAGCGCGCGGCCGCCGCCCGGGGCGGCCGCGGTCGTCGAGCGCCTCCCCCGCCGCGCGGTCGGCGGGCCGCGGAGGGTCGCGCGCGCCCGCGATCTTGTGTTTGCGCGCTCGACCCGTACATTACCGCCCCTTATCCGCCGGCCCCGCCGGCCGGCGCGCTCCGCCGTCGCGCCGCCCCCTCGCCGCACGCTGACATGCTGAAGCCGATCGAGTGGATCCTCGGACGGTTCTCCGTCGACATGGGGATCGACCTCGGCACGGCGAACACCCTCGTCTGCGTCCGCGACCGCGGGATCGTCTTGAACGAGCCGACGGTCGTCGCCGTGAAGAAGGGGACGAACGAGGTCCTCCTCGGCGGGCGGGCGGTCGGCGTCGCGGCGAAGGAGATGCTCGGCAAGACCCCGGGCAACCTCGTCGCCATCCGTCCCCTGAAGAACGGCGTCATCGCCGACTTCGAGGTGACGGAGAAGATGCTCCGCTACTTCATCACGAAGGTGCACGACGGCCGCCAGTGGGTGAAGCCGCAGGTCGTCATCTCCGTCCCCTCGGGGATCACGGCCGTCGAGCGGCGCGCCGTCATCAACTCGGCGGAGCGGGCCGGGGCGCGCCGGGTCTTCCTCATCGAGGAGCCCCTCGCCGCGGGGATCGGGATCGGGCTGCCGGTGACCGAGCCGCGCGGGTCGATGGTCGTCGACATCGGCGGGGGGACCTCCGAGGTCGCGATCCTCTCCCTGGCGGGGATGGTCTCCTCGACGTCGCTCCGCGTCGCCGGGGACGACATGGACGAGGCGGTCATCGCCCACCTCCGCAAGCGCTACAACCTCCTGATCGGCGAGCAGACGGCCGAGCGGATCAAGATCGAGATCGGCTCGGTCTGGCCCCTCGAGACGGAGCTGGCGATGGAGGTCGGGGGGCGCGACGCCCTCGGCGGTCTCCCGCGGCGCGTGCGCGTCACCTCGGAGGAGGTGCGGGAGGCGCTCCTCGTGCCGACGCGCGCGATCATCGGCGCGATCAAGGAGACCCTCGAGAAGGCCCCGCCCGAGATCGCCGCCGACCTCGTCGAGACGGGCGTCCACCTCGTCGGGGGGGGAGCCTGCTGCGGGGGATCGACCGGATCGTCTCGGAGGAGGTCGGCCTCCCGTCGCGCGTCGCCGAGGATCCGATGAGCGCGGTCGCGCGGGGCACGGGGGTCTTCCTCGAGAACCTCGACCTCTACTCGCGCGTGCTCCAGACGGGGGAGGACTCCGTCTAGCGCGGCCTGAGGCGTGGTCCCGCCCGCAGCGCGCCTCGCGGGGTCCCTCGCGCTCCTCGCCCTCGGCGCCTGGCCCCGTGCCGAGGGACCCGCGCGGGCGGCGGCCGCGACGGCGGGGGTCCCTCTCGCGAGGCTCCTCCCTCTCCTCGGGCCCCGGAGCGAGGCCTCGGGACCTCGAGCGGCGGACGAGGACCCCGTCCGGACGTTCCTCCTCGAGGAGGCGCGCACCCTCCTCCCGCAGGACGCCCCACTCCGGTCGAGGAGGTTCCTCCACGCGAGCGTCGTCGGCCGCGAGGAGGACGGCTCGGTCCTGCGGCTCGACGCGGGGACAGAGGACGGGGTGGCGCCGGGGGCGCCGGCCGTCCTCGGGGAAGTGCTCTTCGGCGTGGTCGAGGAGGTCTCCGGGCGGGAGTGCCGCGTCCGGACCGTCCTCTCCTCCCGGTTCCGGGCGGTCGGGCGCGTGGCCCCGCGGGTCGAGACGGAGGAGGGATCGTCCCTCGTCCTGGCCGGGACGGGAGGCCGGTTCCTGACGATCGCCGTGAGCGAGGGGATGGATCCCGTCCGCGCAGGGGATCGCGTCGCCTGCGCGGCCCCCCCTTTCCCGGTCGAGGGGGAGGGGGTCCCCGGATCGGCGGGGGCGGGATTCCTGCTCGGGCTCGTCGAGGGGACCGCGAGAGGCCGCCCCACGCGCGTGGCGCCCGCCGCCGATCCCTCGCGGGCGCGCGCTCTCCTCCTCGCGCTCGGGGAGGGGGAGGAACTGCGGCTCTCCTCCTCCACGTCGCGCGCCGCGGCGATTCCCGCGCGGGCGATCCCGCGCTCCGAGGTCGCGCCGGGCCGGCGCTCCCTCCTCCTCTCGGCGGGGAGCCGCGCGGGGGTGATGGAGGGAGACGCCGTCGCGATCGGCCCGCGCCTCCTCGGGTTTGTCGCCTCCGTCGGTCCGTGGTCCTGTCGCGTCCGACTCCTCGGCGACCCGGGCCTCGTCCTCCCCCTCTCCCTTCGCCGGGAAGGGGAGGGCACGGTCGAGCTCGGTCTGGCCCGGCCGGAGGGGGCGCGGGAGTTCGCGACGGCGACCGTCGAAGGGCCGGTCCGGGGCTCCGTCCACTTCTCCGGCGAGGGGATCGCGCGGGGACTCCTCGTCGGGAGCGGGGAGGTCCGGGAGGGGAGGCTCGTCCTCGATCCCGATCCCGTCCCCGACGGACCGTTCCCCGTCGAGATCCTCCCGGGAGAAGCTCGGTGAGGAGGGTCCTCGCACTCGCCCTCGGGCTGGGCGGGCTCCTCGCGCTCCCTCTCCTCGCGCTCGCGGCGCGGCCGCTCGGCGGGAGCGCGCCCGATCCCCTCCTCGCGGCGGGGATCGCCGTCGCGGCGGCCCGTCGAGAGACCTTCTCCCGGACCCTCCTCCTCCTCGGCGTGCTGCGGGCCTCCCTCTCGATCGATCCCGTCCTTCCGACGCTCGGGACCTTCCTCCTCCTCGGCGAGGGGACCTCCCTCGCCGCCGGGACGTTCTTCGGGGAGCGCGCGTTCGTGCCGGGGCTGGCCGGCGCCCTCTCCGCCGTGGTCCTCCCCGCCCTCCTCTCCGTCTTCCCGGAGGGGGCGTCCCCCGGCTCCCTCGGGGATCTCCTAGTCTCCGCGCTCGGCACCGGGGCCCTCGCCGCGCTCCTCTCGCGCTTCGCCTTCGCGCCCCGGCGCCGCCGCCGGTAAGTTTCTCCGCCGTGGCGGCGGCGACTTCGCGGGAGCGGATCGTGCGGCTCGGCGTCCTCTTCGCCGCGGGCTTCGCCCTCCTCCTCGCGCGCCTGTTCGACGTGCAGGTCCTCGAGGGGGACCGGTGGAGCCGGGAGTCGGACAACCTCCGCGTGCGCCGGGGCACGATCCCGTACCGGCGCGGCCCGATCCTCGACCGGCGCGGCGTCGTCCTCGCGGAGGACCGCGGCTCCTTCGACCTGCAGCTGCGCTATCGCGCCCTCCGGAGAGGCAGCCCCCTCGCGCAGGCGGCCCACCTCCTCGGGATGCTCGCCGGGCGGACGGTCCCCTTCGCCGAGGTGGCCGGCGATCCCTCCCGCATCGCGCGCGCCCTCGCGCGCGTCTCGCCGGCCCATCTCCTCGGGCGTCCCTCGCGGGAGCGCACGGACGCCGCGTTCTACCTCGGCCGCCTCCTCGCTCCCCCCGAGGGGCGAGGGCGGTCGCCCGAGGGGATCTCGGCCCGGATCCGGCGGGAGGACCCCTCCGCGGACGAGGCCCCGTTCGCGGAGCGCTTCGAGGTGGGGGAGGGCGAGCTCGAGGCCCGGCTCCGGCAGGCCCTCGCGGACCTCGACCTCCTCGAGCGCGCCTGCGCGCTCCCGGCGGGGACGCTCCTCGCCGAGTTCGACCGGCGGCGCGCCGAGATCGACGAGGCAATCGCCGCCAGGCCCGGCAGGGACGCCGGGGAGCGCGACCTCCGCCGCGACCACGAGGAGAGGCCGGTGCGAGTCGCGTCCAATCCCCCCTTCGAGGGGGTGGCCCGGCTCGCTCTCGAGCCGGAGCGATACGCCGGCCTCTACCCGGAGGCGACCACGCGGCGCGCCCTCCACCCCGAGGCGCCCGTCCCCCTCCTCGGCCTCGTCGGACGTCCCACCCGCGAGGAGATGGAGCGCGAGGCCCGGCTCGCGGAGGAGTACCGGACCCTCGCGCGGACCTTCGAGCGGACGGACGCCGAGGAGCGCCGGCTGCGGGACCTCGAGGGGCGCGTGGGGGAGTTCGAGGCGCGCGCCGACGACGCGCGCGGGAAGGGCTTCGGGATCGAGCACCTCCTCGACGGGGCGCTGCGGGGGAGGCGGGGGAGCCGCGTCGTCTCGACGGAGGGGGCGAGGCGCCTGACGGTGCGGGACGATCCCCCGGTCGACGGGCGCCCGGTGACCCTCTCCCTCGACCTCGAGCTCCAGCGCGCGGCCCTCGCCGCCCTCCGCGAGGGGTACGGCGGGATCTCGGACGTCGTCGGGGCGGTCGTCGCCCTCGACCCGGCCGACGGGGAGGTCTTCGCGCTCGCGTCGAACCCGACCTACTCGGAGGAGGAGTTCCGGACCGCCTACGGCGCGCTCGACGCCGACCCGCGCCGCCCCCTGAAGCACCGGGCGACCGATCCCTACTTCCCTCCCGCGCCGGGCTCCGTCTTCAAGGTCGTCTCGGTGGCGGCCGCCCTCGAGGAGGGGGTGGTCTCCCCGGGAGAGTCCTTCACCTGCACGGGCTCCGAGGGCCGGCTCAGGTGCAACGTCGAGATGGGGCACGGGACCGTCGACCTCCCCGAGGCGGTCTCGCGGTCCTGCAACGTCGCCTTCTACAAGATCGGCGAGCGGCTCGGTTCGGAGCGCCTGGCGGACTGGGCCCGGCGGTTCGGGTTCGGGGAGCGGACGGGGATCGAGATCGCGGAGATCCGGGGGATCGTCCGCGACGACCTCGTGGACGGCGACTCCGCCCGTCGGTTCGCGATCGGGCAGACCCTCCTCGACACGAGCCCACTCCAGGTCGCCCGGATGATGGCCGCCGTCGCGAACGGGGGCCGGCTCGTCCACCCGCGGCTCGTCTCCCGCGTCGGGGACGCCGAGCGTCCCTCGACGGAGGCGCCCGTCGTCGCCCTCTCCGACTCCACCTTCGCCTTCCTGCGCGACGCGATGCGGCGCGTCGTCCGGACCGGCACGGCCCGCTCCGACGGCACCTTCGACCTCGACGCGCTCGGCACCGTGGGAAAGACGGGGA
Organism: Planctomycetota bacterium; assembly: GCA_022616055.1. GTDB lineage: Bacteria > Planctomycetota > UBA1135 > UBA1135 > JAKEFM01 > JAKEFM01. Next base: position 15,284 of record JAKEFM010000167.1, on the reverse strand, counting down.
CGGCGGAGGTCGGCCGGGACATCCCCGACCACTCCTGGTTCGCGGGCTACGCCCCGGCGGACGCTCCGCGGGTCGTCGTCGTCGTCTACTGCGAGCGTGCGGGACGGCACGGCGGGGACCTCGCCGCCCCGATCGCGGAGCGGGTGCTCCGCGCGGCGAGCGAGTGCGGCCTCCTCGACCCGGCCCTGCCCGAGGCGCCCCGGTGAGCCTCGCGCGCATCCGGCGCGCCGACCGGCGGATCCTCGCCCTCGCGGCGGGGGTCTCGGTCTTCGGCCTGATCTTCGTCGCGAGCGCGACGGCCCACGGCGCGGACGGCTCCCTCCAGGGCCACGTGCTTCGCCTCGCCCTCGCCGTCCTCTTCGGCGCGATCTGCTTCCTCGCCCCGTCCCGGTCCTTCAAGCGGCACGCCTACCTCTTCTACGGGGTCGCCCTCCTCGGCCTCCTCGCCGTCCTCCTCGCCGGGCGCGCGACGAACAACGCCCGGCGGTGGCTCGACCTCCCGGGAGGGTTCAAGCTCCAGCCCTCCGAGTTCGCGAAGCTCGGCCTCATCCTCGCCCTGGCGAAGTACGCCTGCGCCCGTCGCCATCTCGAGAGCCTCGAGGGCCTCGTCGTCCCGGTCGCCCTCGCCCTCCTCCAGGCCGGGCTCGTCGCGGTCGAGCCCGACCTCGGGACCTCGATCGTCTTCGCGCCCCTCCTCCTCGGGATCCTCTACGCCGGCGGCGCGCGCCGCTCTCACCTCGCCCTGCTCCTCGCCCTCGGCCTCCTCGCCGTCCCGGTCGGCGGCCACTTCGCCATGCGCGGCTACCAGCGCGAGCGCGTCGCCGCGTGGTGGGGGCAGGGGAGGCCCACCGCCGAGCAGAAGCGCGGGGCGGGCTACCACCTCTTCCATTCCAAGGTCGCCGTCGGGGCCGGAGGGCTCACCGGGCAAGGAATCGGATCCGGCACGGAGAACCGCCTCGACCTCCTCCCCGAGCGGGCGAACGACTTCGTCTTCGCCGTCGTCGCGGAGGAGAGCGGCTTCCTCGGCGGGGCCGCGCTGATCGGGCTCTACGGCTCCCTCGTCCTCCTCCTCTTCGCCTCCGCCGCGGCCCTCCGCGAGCCCTTCGACCGCCTCCTCGTGACCGGCGTCGCCTGCCTGTTCGGGACGCACCTCTTCGTCAACGTCGGCGTCGCGATCGGCGCCGTGCCGACGACCGGCCTCACGCTCCCCTTCGTCTCCTACGGCGGTTCTTCCACCATCGCCGCTGCCGGGGCCCTCGGCCTCGCCCTCAACGCCCTCGCGCGCCGCGAGCCGGAGTTCTCGGAGGACGCCTTCGCCTGAACTTGTGGGGGAGGGGGAGGGATCTAGAATGCGCCCCCCCCATGCCCAACGTCGCTCTCGGGATGGTCGAGACTTGCGGGCTCGTCGGGACCGTCGAGGCCGCCGACGCGATGGTCAAGGCGGCGAAGGTCGTCCTGATCGGGAGGGAACGCGCAGGAGGAGGCCTGACGACCGTGTTCGTCCGCGGGGAAGTCGGGGCCGTGAAAGCCTCGGTCGAGGCGGGCGCGGCCGCCGCGCGGCGGGTCGGAGAGCTGGTGGCCGTCCACGTCATCCCCCGACCGCATCCCGACGTCGAGCCGATCCTGCCCCGGATGCGCCCTCCGGAGGAGCCTGCTCCCCCTGCTCCTCCGCCCCCGAAGGCACGGCCCGGCCGAAGGGGAAGGGGCTAGGCGGTGGACGCCGACCTGCGGGCGCTCCAGGAGGTGCGCGATGCCGTCGCCGCGGCGAAGCGCGCCGCCGAGGCGCTCCACTCCTTCTCCCAGGAGAAGATCGACGCCGTCTGCTCGGCGATGGCGGAGGCCGGGGAGCGGGCCTCTCTCGACCTCGCGCGGCTCGCCGTCGAGGAGACCGGCTACGGGAGGGTCGACCACAAGGTCCTGAAAAACCGCTTCGGCACCCGGATCCTCTGGGACTCGATCAAGGACTTCCGGACCGTCGGGGTCGTGCGGCGGGACGAGCGCGCGGGCCTCTTCGAGGTCGCCGCTCCCCAGGGGGTCGTCGCAGCGATCGTGCCGACGACGAACCCGACCTCGACGGCGCTCTACAAGGCGATCATCGCCCTGAAGGGGAGGAACGCGATCGTCGTCTCCCCCCACCCCCGCGCGGCGAGGTGCATCGGCGAGTCCTGCCGCGTCGTCTACGAGGCGGCGCTCCGCGCGGGCGCGCCCGAGGGGTGCGTCGGGTGGCTGACGGCGCCCACCCTCGAGGCGACCGAGAGCCTGATGCGCCACCGCGACGTCGACCTGATCCTCGCGACCGGAGGGGCGGGCCTCGTCCAGGCCGCCTACTCGAGCGGGAAGCCCTGCTACGGGGTCGGGCCGGGAAACGTCCCCTGCTTCATCGAGCGGACGGCCGACCTCGAGCACGCGGCGCGCTGCGTCGTGACGAGCCAGACCTTCGACTACGGGACGCTCTGCTGCTCCGAGCAGGCGCTGATCCTCGACCGGCCGATCCGGGAGGCGGCGCTCGCCGAGTTCGCGCGGGCGAGGGCGCACCTCTGCAGCGCGGAGGAGACGCGACTCCTCGAGAAGGTCGTCCGGCGCGGCCGCCTGATGAACCCGGAGGTCGTCGGCCAGCCGGCCGCCCGGATCGCCGCGATGGCGGGCTTCCGGGTGGCCCCCGAGACGACCGTCCTCCTCGCCGAGCAGGGAGGCGTCGGCCACGACTTCCCCGTCTCGATCGAGATCCTCGCCCCCGTCCTCGCCCTCTACACGGAGGACGGGTGGCGCGCGGGCTGCCGCCGCTGCATCGAGGTCCTGAAGTTCGGCGGGATGGGGCACACCCTCGCCCTCCACTCGACGGACCGCGAGGTGATCACCGCCTTCGCGCTCGAGAAGCCCGCGAGCCGCATCCTCGTCAACGCCCCGACCTCCGAGGGCGCCGTCGGCTGGGCGACCTCGCTCGACCCCTCGATGACCCTCGGCTGCGGGCCGATGGGGGGGAACATCACGAGCGACAACATCTCCGTCCGCCACATGATCACCGTGAAGCGGGTCGCCTACCTCAAGGCCGACTGGTGGGAGACCCGCCGTCGCGCGGAGGCCGACGATCCCTCCCGCGGGCTGCTGCGACCGGCGTGGGGGACGAGCGTGCCGGAGACGTTTCCGGACCTCGCGCCTCCGCCCGTCCCGGCGAAGGCGCCTCCCGTCCTGGTCCCCGCGTTCCCGGAGCCGCCGGCCTGGTCCTACGCGGCGAGCCCCGAGCATCCGGCCCGGAAGTTCCTCCCCTCGGGACCGGGGGGGACGGGAAACCCTCCGTTCGTCCTCGCCCCGTGACTCTTCCCCGACAGGTGACACGAAATGGCTGACATCGCGCTCGGCATGATCGAGACCAAGGGACTCGTCGGCGCCATCGAGGCGGCCGACGCCATGGTGAAGGCGGCGAAGGTGACGCTGCTCGGCCGCGAGAAGGTGGGCGGGGGCTACGTGACCGTCATGGTGCGCGGCGAGGTCGGGGCGGTGAAGGCCGCGACCGACGCGGGGGCCGCCTCCGCCCGGCGCGTCGGGGAACTGGTCTCCGTCCACGTGATCCCCCGGCCGCACCCCGAGGTCGAGCAGATCCTCCCCCGCGCCGAGACCGCCGGCGAGCCGGCGCCTCTGTAACGCCGCGGCGGCGCCCGAGGCGCCCCCGCCCCCCCTGATCCATGGCCGCGAAGATCGACCTCCGGACCTTCGTCTTCCTCGACTCGATGCAGCCGCAGTTCACGGCCTTCGTCGCGACGACGGCCCGCGGCTACCTCCCGATCACCGGCGACGCGGCTCTCTTCGTCGAGGTCGCCCCCGGGATCGCGATCAACCGGATCACGGACGTGGCGTTGAAGAAGACCGACGTCCGGCCGGCGATCCAGGTCGTCGAGCGCTCCTTCGGCCTCCTCGAGGTCCACTCCCCCTCGCAGTCCGAGGTGCGGGAGGCCGGCCGCCAGATCCTCGCCTACCTCGGCGTGTCGGAGGGGGAGCGCCTGAAGCCGAGGATCCTCACGAGCGAGACGATCACGAACGTCTCCGACTACCAGCTGATGCTCATCAACCGGACCCGCTTCGGGCAGATGATCCTCTCGGGGGAGACCCTCTACATCCTCGAGGTCCACCCGGCGGGGTACGCGACGATCGCGGCGAACGAGGCGGAGAAGACCTCCCCGATCCGCCTCCTCGACCTCCAGTCCTTCGGCGCGGTGGGGCGCCTCTACCTCGGGGGGAGCGAGTCGCAGATCCACGAGGCCTCGCGGGCGGTCCACTCGACCCTCGAGGCGGTCGAGGGACGGGCGAACGAGGGGAAGGGGTGATGGACGAGAACCCGAGGATCGACGCGAAGGTCCGCCCCCGACCCTGCGTCGGGATCCTCGAGCACCGCTCGATCGCGCGCGGGATCGAGGTCGCGGACGCCGTCCTGAAGGAGGCCTCGGTCGAGATGCTCTTCTCCGAGCCGGTCCACCCGGGGAAGTACGTGAGCCTCTTCACCGGGGAGGTCGAGGACGTCCGCAGCGCGCTGCGCCGGGGCGCGGAGGCGGCGGGGGAGGACCTCCTCGACGAGACCTTCATCCCCGACGTCCACGCCGAGGTCCGCCCGGCGATCGCCGCCGCCGGGCCCGAGGGGCCCCTCGACGCCCTCGGGGTGATCGAGACCTTCACCGTCGCCTCGGCGGTCCTCGCGGCGGACCGCGCCGCGAAGCGCGCGGACGTGCGCCTGATCCGCCTGCGCCTCGCGAATGGCCTCGGGGGGAAGTGCACCGTGACGCTGACGGGCGAGGTCGCCGACGTGCGGGCGGCGGTCGAGGCGGGGGCGAAGGCCGCCTCGGAGCGCCATCTCCTCGTCCGCGACGTCGTGATCCCGCGCCCCCACGCCGACCTCGCGCGCTACCTCGGCTGAACGGGGAGGGGCCCGTGAAGCGACTCGTCACGGAGCGGGACGTCCGCGCCTGGATCGGGCGCGAGCCGATCCGCGTCGACGAGGAGACGCTGATCACGCCCGGCGCCCTCGACCTCGCGCACGAAAGGGGGATTCCCGTCGTGTACGCCGGAGGGCGCGCCTCCCCTTTCTCGCCCGAGGTCGTCCCCGGCGCGCCGGTCGCGGACCCGTCCCCGGAGGAGCCGCTCCGACTCCCGCTCGCCGACGGAACCTATCTCGTCCGGATCGAAGGCGGACGCCGGACGGTCTACCGCGTGACGGCGAGCGGTCTCGAGCTGCTCGGGTAGCCGGACCGCTTCCCGCCGCGGACCGGGGGAATCCGGCGATTGCGCCGCCGGGGCGATCCCCTACGATTCGGCCTCCTCCCGGAAAGGAGCGAGTCGTGGGTCTTCCGCGTCCGATTCTCATTCTCGCGCTGTTTCCCTTGGCGTGCGCGTCTCCGTTGCGCCCGCCTGGGCTTCGAGGCGAGTCGCTGACCTCTCAAGGCGCGTCCACGGCGCCGTCGCCCGGGAGCGAGGGCGCGAGAACGATGAGCGACGAGGCGCTGGCGAAGCAGCTCGCCAACCCCGTCGCGGATCTCATGAGCCTCCCGATCGTGGTGGACTGGGACGATGACCTCCCGGGAAACGGGACTCGCCTGAGCCTCGAACCCGTGATTCCGATCCCCCTCACGGAGGACCTGAACCTGATCACCCGCACGATCCTCCCCGCGTACTGGTTCGACGAGAGCGAATGGGGGGACATGATCCAGAGCTACTTCTTCTCCCCCTCGGACCCGGAGGGAGCGATCTGGGGCGCGGGGGCGTCGCTCCTGATCCCGACCAGCACCGACAACTCGGCGGGCGCGGGGGAGTGGAACCTCGGGTCCACGGGCGTCGCGCTCGCGGAGGAGGGTCCCTGGACCTACGGCGCCCTCGTGAACCACTTCTGGCTGGACCCCGAGGCGACCCTCCTCGATCCCTTCGTCTCCTACACGACGGAGGCGGCCTGGACTTTCACGGTGAACGCGGAATCGGCCTACTTCTGGCGGGAGGACGATTGGTTCGTCCCGGTCCAGGTCCTCGCCGCGAAGGTCGTCCGGATCGGCGGCCAGCGGGTGAGCCTCCAGGCCGGAGTCCGGTACTGGCTCGACAGCCCGTCCTCGGGGCCGGACGGCTGGGGCGCGCGCGTCGCCGTGGTCCTCCTCCCCCCGAAGTGAGGATCGGACTCCGGGCGCGCGGCCCGGGCCGTCCGGGGGCGATCCCCTCCCCGATCCGGGCGCCGTCCGGACATCCGGATTACCGATTGCCCCGGACGGCTCGGCGAGGAGGACACTCCTCGGTCCGCCCGGCCGGGCGGCAAGGAGCACCTTCCCCTTGCGACTCCCCCTCCTATCGATCGCCCTCTGCGGCCTCCTCCCCCTCCTTCCCCAGTCCCCCGACCCCTCCGCGCCCCGCGACGCGGGGGCGAAGGCGCCGAGGAAGGAGCGGCGCTTCGAGTTCACCTACCGCGCCGAGGTGAAGGACCTCCCCGCGGGCTCGAAGCGGGCCGATCTCTGGATCCCGGTCCCGACGAGCGACGCCTTCCAGACGATCGAGGGCCTCACCGTGGAGTGCCCCGTCCCGCACGAGTTCACGATCGAGAAGGAGTACGGCAACCGCCTCCTCCACGCGCGGGCGGAGCCGGCCGCGGCGTTCGCCGTGACGATGAGGTTCGGGGCGACGCGGACGGAGCAGCAGGCGGCGAAGGCGCCGGGCCGGGACAAGATGCGCCCCCGCCTCCTCGCCCCCGACCTCCTCGTGCCCCTCGACGGGAAGGCGAAGGAGATCTCCTCCTCGATCGCGGCCGGGGCGGAGGAGCCGCGGAAGAAGGCCCGGATCCTCTACGACCACGTCCTGTCGAAGATGACCTACGACAAGTCGGGGAAGGGGTGGGGGCGCGGGGACTTCAACTACGCCTGCGAGGTCGGGAAGGGGAACTGCACCGACTTCCACGCGATGTTCATCGGGCTCGCGCGGGCGAGCGCGATCCCGGCCCTCTTCGAGATCGGGTTCTCCATCCCGCCGGACAAGACCGAGGGGCCGATCGCCGGCTACCACTGCTGGGCGGAGTTCGAGAGCTCCGCCGAGGGGTGGGTGCCGACCGACATCTCCGAGGCGTCGAAGGACCCGGCGATGCGGGAGTACTACTTCGGCCGGCTCACGCCCGACCGCGTCGTCTTCTCGCGGGGCCGGGACCTCACCCTGGAGCCCAAGCAGGCCGGGGGGCCCGTCAACTTCCTCGTCTACCCCTACCTCGAGGTCGACGGGAAAGCGCACGACGGCGTCGCGCGGACGTTCTCCTTCCGCGACCGCTAGGCGGAGCGCGCCACGTCGAGGATCTCGAGGCGGACGCGCCCGGCCGGGACCTGGATCTCGGCGACGGCGCCCTTCGCCTTGCCGACGAGGCCGGCGGCGAGCGGGGCCGTGTAGGGGATCTCCCCGGCGTCGGGATCGAACGCCCCCGCGCCGACGATCCTCCAGGTCGACTCGCTCCCCCGGTCGAGGTCCCGCACGCGCACGGTCGTCCCGATCTTCACCGTCCCGTCGTCGGGGGGGAGCTTCGTCAGGATCCGGGAGCGGCGCAGGAGCTCGCGCGCGTCGATCAGGCGCGCCTCCTGGAAGCGCATCTCCTCCCGGGCGGCGTCGAGCTCGGCGTTCTCCGAGAGGTCGCCGTGGTCGGCGGCCTCGCCGCACTTGCGCGCGGCGTCGGCGAGCTTGTCCTCGATCGTGCGGACCTGCTCCTCGAGCTTGCGGTACTGATCGGCGGTGACCCAGCTCTCGACCATCGGCGGGGGAGGGGGGAGCCCTCCATCGTCCCTTGGGGGCCGCCACTATAGCCGAGAGCCGGACCCCGGGGCGCGGGGCTACAATCGCGCGCCTCGCGCGCCGCCGAAGTGTCCGAAGAAGCCGCCCTCCCGGGACCCCCTCCGCCCGCGGCCGGGCTGCGGCCGGGGGGCGAGCCCGCGCGAACCGAACGCCCCGGACCGCGTCCGATACCCGCGCGACCGCTCCCGGACGGCCGGCCCGGCGAGGCGGCGGGGGAGGACCCCGACCTCGCCGTCGTGCGCGCGGTCCGCGCGGGAGGACGGGACGCCTTCCGCATCCTCGTGGAAAAGTACGAGAAGAAGGTCTTCTCCGTCGCGTGCCGCACGCTCGGGTGCGGGAGGGAGGAGGCCGCCGACCACGCCCAGGAGATCTTCCTCAAGGCCTACCGGGGGCTCGGGTCGTTCCGGGAGGAATCGCTCTTCTCGACCTACCTCCACCGCGTGGCCGCGAACCACTGCGTGAGCGAGATCCGCCGCCGCGGCGCCGCGAAGCGCGGAGAGGCGCTCTCCCTCGACGGTCCCCTCGGCGCGGGGGAGGGGGCGGCGCCCCTCGAGGTTCCCGACGGCGGTCCCGATCCCGCCCGGCGCGCGGCGGGGCGGGAGGCCGGCGAGGCGGTCCGCGCCGCGGTCGCCTCGCTCGAGGACGACCTGCGGCTCCTCGTGGTCCTCTTCGAGCAGCAGGGGCTCTCCTACCCCGAGATCGCCGCGGCCGTCGGGGTGCCCGTGGGGACGGTCCGCTCGAGACTCCACCGGGCCCGGGAGATCCTGCGCGAGCGCCTGCGGAGCCACCTCGGATGAACTGCGACCGACTCCGCGAGGAGATCCAGGCGCGACTCGACGAGCGGGGCGCCGCGCCTCCCCTCCCGGCCGAGGCGCAGGCGCACCTCGGCGCGTGCGAGCCGTGCGCGGCCTACGCCCGCGAGATCGAGGCCGTCTCGGCGCTCCTGCGGGGAGCGCCCGAGGAGGAGCCTCCCGCGGGATTCGCCCAGGGGGTGATGGCCCGGGTCCGGGCGGAGGCGCCTGCGGCCCCCGCGCCGGTCCGCCGGTTCCGGCCCCTGCCGCTTCGGGTGGCCGCCTCCCTCGCCGCGCTGGGGATCGGAGGGTTCGTCGCGTGGAGGACCTTCCTCTCGGAGGATTCCTTCGAGCGGACGGTCGCGCGCGCGCCGGAGGGCGCGGCGCACGCGCGCCCCCTGGACTCACAGGAGGAGGCGGCGCCCGGGGCCGCGAAGCCCCTCGGCGGTCTCGGCTACCTCGAGGCGCAGAGGAGGAAGGCCGGAGCGGAGAAGGCCCCGCAGCGGTCGGACGACCTCGACGAGGCGAAAGGGGACCGAATGGCGCCCCCCGCGGCCGCCGCGGGACCTCCGCTCGTGGCGGAGAAGGAGAAGAGGGAGACGCCCGCTCCGGCGCCGACGCCCGAATCGATCGCGGCCGGAGCCCGCCTCGGGGGACAAGAGGCGCCCGCAACCGACGAGGCCGTCGTCCGGAAGCAGGCCGAGGTGGATCGCCTCCGCAAGGTGGGACTGGTGAAGGACCAGGTCGCGCCCCAGGAGGAGACCGCGGGCGGCGGCGGCGCGCCGGTCGCCTGTCTCTCCTACTCGATTCAACTCGACGACCCCGAGGGCGCGCTGACGTTCGGCCAGTTCGCCGCGAGATACGACGTCTCGGCCCTGGATGTGGCCTCCCTGCGGCACCGCCTGGAGAACGAGGTCTCCGCCCGGGACTTCTTCGTCTCCCCTCCTCCCGCCGACTCGCAGGGCTCGAAGGCCTCCGGCGCCCAGCCCCGGATCCTGAGCTGCGCCATCCCCTCCGGGCAGGTCGCCCGCTTCGACGAGGTCCTCCAGGGCCTTGCGGGCGTCACGATCTCGCGCGGTCCCGTTTTCGAGAGGATCGACCCGGCCCCGGGGGCCGCCCCGCGCTCGAACGCGGAGGAGGCGGAGCGGGAGGCGAGCGTGATCGAGGGGGTGGCCCGTAGTCTCGCCGACGCTCGATCGGCGCGAGCCCTCGGGGTCGATCGGCCGGGGATGACGAGGGGGGGGGAGGTCCCTGTCGTCCTGGACGGCGGAGAGCTCGCGCGGTCGAAGCTCGCTCCCCGCGAGAGCCGGACGGCGCCGAGCGCCCCGGCTCCATCCGCGCCGGGTCCCGCCACGCCGGGACCGGCGAGCGGGCCTGCGACGATGCCGGCTGGGATCCTGGTGCCGGTGCGGCTGTACCTGTTCCCGGCGCCCGCCTCGCAGCCGGCGGCGGGTCCGAAGCGCTAGCGAGCCCCTTCCCGCCCGAGCGCGGGACCCTATCCTGCCGCGCCTTTTCTCCGCGCGGCCGAACCGTGGAGCCCTGGCGCCGCAACCTCGCCGTCGTCTTCGCCGCGAACCTCCTCACCTCCGTCGGGATGATGGGGTTCCTCCCCTCGTTCCCCTCGATCGTCCGCTCGCTCGGCGTGACGGAGGAGGGGGCCGTCGAGGTCTGGTCGGGGGTCCTCCTCGCCGCCGCGCCCCTCGTGGCGGCGCTCCTCGGGCCCGTCTGGGGCGCGATCGGGGACCGGTTCGGGCGAAAGGCGATGGTGCTCCGGGCGCTCGGCGGGATCACCCTCTTCACCGGGGCGATGAGCCTGGTGCGGGAGCCCTGGCAGCTCCTCCTCCTCCGGCTCGGGCAGGGAGTCCTCTCGGGCTACATCCCCCCTTCCCTCACCCTCGCCTCCGTCGGCGCGCCCCGCGAGCGGCAGGGGCGGGTCGCGGGGACGGCGCAGTCGGCCGCCTTCGGAGGGGCGATCGCCGGGCCCCTCCTCGGCGGTCTGATCTTCGACCACTTCGGGTTCCGCGCCGTCTTCCTCGTCTGCTCGGCCCTCGCGTTCCTCTCCCTCCTCCTCGTGCAGACCTTCGCCGTCGAGGTCGATCCCCCCTCGAACGCGCGCGGCGCGGCGGGGGAAGCCAGGGCCCTCCGCGACACCCTCGGGGCGGTCCGGCGCGACCTGAAGGTCACCCTCGGCGACCCGGCGGTGCGCTCCCTCCTTCTCGCCCTCTTCACCGTGCGCTTCGGCGCCTCCATGGTCGAGCCGGTCCTCCAGCTCGTCGTCGAGGGCCTGGAAGGGGTCGACGTCCGCTACCTGTCCACGATCACGGGGACCGCCTTCACGGCGCATGCCCTGGCGAACCTCCTCTTCCTCCCGGGGTGGGGCCGGCGGGGGGATCGCGTCGGTCACGCGAGGATCCTGCGCCTCGCGAGCCTCGCGACGGGGATCGCCTTCCTCCCGCAGGGGCTCGCGCCGTCGTGGCCCCTCTTCTCCGCCCTCCGCTTCGTCTCGGGGGTCTTCTTCGCCGGGGTCCTCGCCTCGGCCTACGGCATCGCGGCGGGGGCGACCGTGGAGGAGCGGCGGGGCGGGGCCTTCGGACTCGTGTTCTCGAGCTTCGCCCTCGCGGGGGCGGCCGCCCCCATCGTCGGGGGCTGCCTCGCCGCGATCCTCGACGCCCGCTACCTCTTTCCGATCGCCGGGGGGATCATGGTCCTCTCCTCCCTCCGGCAGGTCCGCCGATAAGGGGGCGCGGCGCTTGCGTGCCCCAACCTCGAATGCTTCAATCCCCTTCTCCCTCGACCCGACATCTCCCGTGTGCGCCTTGATCGCGATCGTCCATCGGGTCCCGGGCTACCCGGTGGTCTTCGGCGCGAACCGGGACGAGATGCGCGATCGGGGAGGCCTGTCGCCGTCCATCTACCGGGGGAAGCGGCTCGCCGTGCTCTGCCCCCGCGATCGGAAGGCGGGGGGGACCTGGATCGGGATGAACGAGAAGGGGCTCGTCGGGGCGGTGACGAACCGGCCCGGGCCGCTCGATCCGGCGCGCCGCTCCCGGGGGCTCCTCCTCCTCGACATCCTCGCGCTCCCCTCCGCCTCCGCCGCGCTGGAGTGGCTCGAGCGCGACCTGCGCCACGCCCGGTACAACCCCTTCAACGTCCTCCTCGCCGACGAGGTGGGGGCGACCGCCGGCCACGTCCCGCAGGGGGAGTCGGCCGGCTCCGAGTTCCGCCCGCTCGAAGCCGGGGTCCACCTCCTCACGAACGTCCACGACGTCGACACCCTCCCCGTCGACGGGCTCGGGAACGCCGGGGACGTCGAGCGGGTCGAGGACGCCTTCGAGAACCTGAAGACCTTCCTCGGGGACCACACGACGCGCGGGGCCCACGTCTTCTGCCGCCACGCGGGAGACCGCGGAACCCTCTCCTCGACCCTCGTCGCGGTCTCCGGTCGCGGTCTCGAGGGAGCGTTCTTCCTCCACGCGGAGGGGCCCCCTTGCACGACCCCCTTCCGCGACCACAGCCGGCTCGCGCGACACCTCGCCTCGGCGGAGGACCGTCAGGCGAGCCGCGACTTCGGCGGCCGCGGGGAGGGAGGCAGCGAGGCGGAGGAGGAGACCGTCGATGGAAGTGGAGATCGTCCTCGGCGATCTCCGGGTCCTCCCGGTCGAAGGGGTCGTTAACCCCGCGAACTCGCGCGGGGAGATGGGGGGAGGCGTGGCGGGCGCGCTCCGCCGCGCGGGGGGGGCGGAGATCGAGCGCGAAGCGATGGCCCGGGCGCCGATCCCCGTCGGCGAGGCGATCGCGACGACCGCGGGCTCCCTCGCCTACCGGCGGATCGTCCACGCCCCGACGATGGAGCGGCCCGCGATGGAGACGACCGAGGCGAAGGTCGCCTCCGCCGCGCGCGCGGCGCTGCGGTGCGCCGACGCCGAGGGGCTCCTCTCCCTCGGGATCCCGGCGCTGGGCACCGGCGTGGGCGGGCTCGACCCCGAGGCCGCCGCCCGGGCGATCGTCGGGGCCGTCGCCTCCTTCCGTGGCCGATCCCTGCGGAAGATCCTCCTCTGCGCGCTCGCGCCCGAGATCGTCGAGGCCTTCCGCCGCGCGTGGGAGGAGAGGCCCTCCGCGTGACCCGCCTCCTCCTCGCCGGCCTCCTCCTCGCCGGCGCGATCTCGCTCGCGGGCGCCCCGACGACCCCGTCCGGGGCCTGCGCCTTCCAGGAGGAGGAGGTCGAGGGGAACACCCTCGCGGAGAAGGTCGAGTACTGCGGGCGCTGCCACCGGGAGATCCACGACGAGTGGAAGGGGAGCCTCCACGCGAAGGCCTGGACCGACCCGATCTTCCAGGCCGCCTACGCCGCGGAGAAGGCGAGGAGCCCCGAGGCGGCCGCCTCCTGCGTCCCCTGCCACGCCCCCGCCCCGCTCCTCGACTCCGGGATCGGGAAGCTCCCCCGCGCCCGCGAGGCCGACCTCGAGGTCGGCGTCGACTGCTTCGCCTGCCACGTCGGCTCCCGGGGGATGTCGGGACCGCACGGGACGAAGTACCACCGCTCGAAGGGGGACGAGCGGTTCCTCGAGCCGGTCCTCTGCTACTCCTGCCACGGCCAGAGCGAGCGCGATCCCGTCCACGACCAGAGGACCGGGTACGAGGCGACCTCGGCGGCCTCGGGGAGCACCTGCGTCACCTGCCACATGGAGTCGGTCGAGCGGGTCCTCTCCCAGGACGAGGAGCGCACGCGCCGCCAGGTCGGGCGCCTCAAGCCGCGCCTCTCCGGTCGCCACGACTTCCCGGGCGTCCACTCCCCGAAGTTCCTCGCCAAGGCCGCCGACCTCTCCCTCTCCGTCGAAGGGAGCGACCTCCTCGTCTCGGTCGAGGCGAAGACCGGCCACTTCCTCCCCGGCGGCGGAGACGGCCGCCTCGTCGTCCTCGCCGTGGAGGTCCTCGATCCTTCGGGAAAGGGGGTCCTGTCGAAGGAGGAGCGGTTCGACTTCGGGAAGCGGCCTCTCCGCCCGGACCGGCCCGAGTCCCTCCGGGTCCCGCTCCCGGTCGCGAAGGGGAAGGCGAGGGCCCGGCTCCTCCACCACCTCCTCGCCGAGCCGAGGTACGGGGCGCCGAAGGACGCGGATCGGGTCGAAGCGATCGCCGAGAAGACCCTCGACTTCGGCTCCTGACGGCAGGGAGGTTCCGTTTCCGGCCCTCCCGCGGCATGCTGCGGGACGATGGTCCACCGGCGCGACCTCCTCCGCCTCGCCCTCCTCGGCCCCGCGGGGGCGTTGCGCCTCCCCTCCCTCGCCCGCGCCGCTCCGCCCCTTCCGCCGCGGCTTCCTCCCGACTTCCAGGAGGACGAGGCCTACTGGAACTCGCTGCGCTGGCACTTCGCCTTCCCCGACGAGGAGGCCTACTGCCAGACCTCCACCCTCGGCGCCTCCCCCAAGGCGGTCACCGAGGCGACGATCGCGCACCTCCGTTGGGTCGAGGAGAACCTGCCGAAGTGGGACTACACGCCGGAGGACGCGAGCCGGATGGGGGGGTACAGCCAGGAGAGGGAGTTCCGCGACCGGCTCGGCTCGTTCCTCGGCTGCGAGGGGGCGGAACTCGCCCTCACGCCGAACGCGACGGCCGGGATGAACTTCGTCGCGAACGGGATCGACCTCGAGACCGGCGACGAGGTGGTGACGACGAACGTCGAGCACCCGGGGGGGAGGAAGGGGTGGGACCTCAAGCGGGCGCGCCGCGGGATCGTCGTCCAGGAGGTCGAGATCCCCCTCCACCCGAACGATCCCGACGAGATCGTGCGCCGCTTCGAGGCGCGGACGACGGCGCGCACGAAGGTCTGGGCGATCCCCCACGTGACGACCGCCCTCGGCATCGTCCTCCCGGTGAAGCGCCTCTGCGCCATCGCCCGCGCGCGGGGGATCTTCACGGTCGTCGACGGGGCGCAGGCGGTCGGCCACCTCCAGGTGAACCTCCGCGACCTCGGCTGCGACGCCTACTTCTCCTCCCCGCACAAGTGGCTCCTCGCCCCGAAGGGGAACGGCTTCCTCTTCGCCCGCAGGGAGGTCCAGGACCGCCTCCAGACGACGCTCGCCTCGGCCGAGTGGGACAACCGGGCGGAGGGGATGTACCGGTTCATGCAGTGGGGGACGGTGAACCTGAGCCTCGTCCGGGGCTTCGAGGTCGCCCTCGACTTCTTCGAGCGCGTCGGGATGGCCCGGATCGAGCGGCGGATCCGCTACCTCGGGGAGCGGCTCCGGGCGGGCCTGCGCCAGATCCCCCGCGTGAAGATCACCTCCTCGATCCACCCGGAGCTCGCCTGCGGCATGACGACCTGGGGGATCGAGGGGATGACCGCTCCCGAGCTGATGCGGTCGCTCTGGGGTCGCCGCCGGATCCGGGTCCGGTCCATGGGAAAGGACGAAGGGGTCCGGACGAGCACGCACATCTACGTCTCGCCGGCCCAGATCGACTCGATGCTCGACGTCGCGCGGGAGATCGCCGGCGAGTGAAAGGGGGCGGGGAATCCAGCCGCTCGGCCGTGGGGCTCCCCGTGGCCCTTCGGGATCCCCCCCATCCGGCGATTCGCTCGATCGATCGGCCGCAGTAGCGTCCTCCCGTGGAGCGTCCTGAAAGCTGCCCCTCGCTAGCGGGTGAAAGTCCCGTCCGGGTAGGCGCCGAAGCGCCCGGTAGCCGGCCCCAGCCCCCGATCGAGAG
>JAKEFM010000166.1 GCA_022616055.1 Planctomycetota bacterium | reverse complement strand
GCGATGGTCTCCGTGGCGGGCACGCTTTCGGGGGCGCTCGTGATGCTTCCTCGGCGGGCACGCCTGCGGCGCGCTCCGCGCGCCCGGAGGATCGCGCGCGCGTCTAGAAGACTTCCTTCTTAGCGGGGTTCGTTCTCGTCGTCCGAGGGCGTAGGGGGCGACGATTCGAGCGCGCGCGAGATGCGTTCGAGCAGATCGGGCGGAACGTCGAGGCGGCGGATCTTGGCGCGGATCTCGGCGAGCGCGGTCTCCTCGAAGCGAACCTCCGAGGCGCACCGCGCGCAGACCTCGAGGTGCATCAGCACGAGCCGCGCTTCGTCCGGCATGAGCCGCCTGTCGAGGAAGTCGTCGAGTCGCCGGAACACGTCCTCGCACGTCATGCGCTCGATTGGATTCTTCAATGCACGCGTCCTTTCCCACCCGAAACCACCCGGGGTCCCACGGAAACGCTCCGGATCGACGGGACCGCTAGTCGGCGCTATAATGCCAGCCCTCCGGAAATGGTTCCCGACGATCTGCGCCGGGGGAAAGGCACGGCAGGCAGGAGGTTGCCATGGTTGAGATCCGCAGAAAGGGTTCGGGAGAGGTCCTCTTGCGCTTGGAGGGGGGTACGCTCGCGTCCGCCGATCTCAGGGGGGTCGCCGCAACGTACGCGGCCCTGGCCGGCGCGGACCTGAGCGGGGCCGACCTCCGCGGCGCCGACCTGAGTTGCTCGGACCTCGCGGGGGCCAACCTCGCGGGGGCGAACCTCGTCGGCGCCTTCCTCATGGAGTGCGCCCTCCCCGGGGCGGACCTCCGCGGCGCGCGCCTCGTCGACGCGAAACTCCTGGCGAGCAACTACGGGAAAGCCGACCTGCGGGGGGCGGACCTGACTCGGGCGAGCCTCCTCTGGACGAGCCTCTCCGAGGCGAACCTGACGGACGCGATCCTCTCCCGCGCCGACCTCTCGCGGACCTCGCTCCGCGGGGCCAACCTGACCGGGGCGAACCTCGAGGAGGCGAGCCTCCGATACGCGGACCTGACCGGCGCGTGTCTCCGGGGGGCGTGTCTCGCGGACGCGAACCTGACCGGCGCGAACCTCACCGGCGCGGACCTCCGCGGCGCCGACGTCGTCCTCACGAACCTCCACCAGGCCGATCTCCGCGGGTGCGACCTTCGGGGCGCTTCCTTCTCGGGCGCCCTCCTC
>JAKEFM010000165.1 GCA_022616055.1 Planctomycetota bacterium | reverse complement strand
GTTGCAATGGCGGCCCGCCGTGCGCGCGAGGGCCTCGGCGTCCTGGTCCCGGTCGTTGATCCCGTCGAGGAGGACGTACTCGAAGGTCGTGTCGCGGCCGGTCCCGTCGAACCAGCGGCGGGCCATGTCGCGGAGCTCCTCGACCGTGCCGGTGCCCCCTCGCGGGACGAGCCTCCGGCGCAGGTCGTCGGTCGCCGCGTGGAGCGAGACGGCGAGGTGGACCTTGAGTCCGGCCCCGAGGAACTCCTCGAAGCCCTTCTTGGGCCCCGACGTGGAGACCGTGATCCGGCGCGAGCCGAGGTCGATCCCCTCGGGGTCCTGGACGAGCCGCAGAGCCTTCACGAGGTTAGGGACGTTGTGCAGGGGCTCGCCCATCCCCATGACCACGAGGTTCGAGAGCCGCTCCGAGGCCACGGGGGAAGCCTCCGCCGGGCCGCCCGCCGCGTCGCGGAGCCAGAGGACCTGCTCGACGATCTCGTGCGCCTCGAGGTTCCTCACGACCCCGCGGGCGCCCGAGGCGCAGAAGACGCACCCGACGCCGCAGCCCACCTGGGTCGAGATGCACGCCGTCCGCCGGTCGCCCTCGGGGATGAGGACGCACTCGACGCTCTCCCCGTCCGCGAACCCGAGGAGGAGCTTCACCGTGCCGTCGTCGGACCGGTGCGTCTCGAGGATCCGGCTCGACCGGACCGGGAGCCGGGCCTTCAGCCGCTCGCGGAACCCCTTCGGCACGTCGGTCATCGCCTCGTACGAGGCCGCGCCCCGGACGTGGACCCAGCGGAAGAGCGGCTGGGCGCGGTAGGGGGGTTCGCCCGCCTCCGCGACGAGGTCCCGCGTCTCGGCGGGGGAGAGGCCCGCGAGAGACCCTGCCCCCGGGGCCCCCTCTGTTTCCATCGCTACGCGCTGTCGCGCTGCGGCGGCCGCTTCACGTCGGCACGGAGCACCTTCCCGATGGCTTCCTCGCCCCGGTAGGCGGCCGCGGTCACGATGAAGCGGGCGACCTTGTCCTTGCTCTCGGGCAG